>DASPKO010000104.1:0-19650 GCA_035628055.1 Phycisphaerales bacterium | reverse complement strand
GACCAGCACGTCGACCCCGCGCGCCCGCGCGTGCGCGCCGATCTCGCGGTGGAAGCGCTCCTCCTCCGGCCCCAGCTCGAGCATGTCGCCGAGCACGGCGACGCGCCGCCCGCCGGGCGGGACCAGCTCGGCGAGCGTCCGGAGCGCGGCCGCCATGCTCTCGGGGTTCGCGTTGTAGGCGTCGTTGAGCAGGGCGATGCCGCCCGCGGTCTGGGGCTCGAGGCGCATGGGTGCCGGGCGCGCGCCGGCCAGGGCGGCGGCGATGGCGGCCTCGGGGACGCCCAGGCGGCGCGCCACGGCGAGCGCGGCCAGCACGTTGAGCGCATTGTGGGCGCCGAGCAGGGGGGTGAGGTACGCCGCCTCCGCGCCCCCCGGGGCGCGGCCATCGCTCACGCGTAGGCGCAGGCGGACCAGCCCGTCGGGCGCGAGCTCGTGCGCGGCGCCCGCGAGGCGGAGATGCGCGCCCGCGCTGGCGCCGAACGTGATCACTTCCGGCAGGCAGCGCAGGTACGGGGCGAGCTCGGGGGCGTCGGCGGTCGCCACCGCGACCCCCCCGGGCCGGATGTACGTGAGCAGGTCGGCCTCCTCGCGGGCGACCCCGGCCAGCGAACCCAGGCCCTCAAGGTGCTCGCGGCCGATGCTGGTGATCACCGCGATGTCGGGCCGGACCACCCCGGCCAGCTCGGCGATCTCGCCCGGGTGATTGGTGCCGATCTCACAGACGAGGTACTCGTCGTCGGGATCGGCCGAGAGGACGGTCAGGGGTACACCCACCGCGTTGTTGAAGCTCTTGGCCGGGGCGGTGCCGCGGAACGTCGTCGCCAGCACGGCCTGGATGAGGCGAGCCGTCGTGGTCTTGCCATTGGAGCCGGCGACGCCGATTACGGTGGCGCGCTCGAGCTGGTCGCGGTAGGCGGAGGCGAGGCGCAGCAGGGCCCGTCCGGTGTCGGGGACGGCGATCACGCCGCCGGGCGGGGCGGGCACCCCGTCGGCCAGGGCCGGCCGGTCGATGATCAGCGTGGCGGCCCCGGCGGCCACGGCGGCGCGCAGAAAGGCGTGCCCGTCGAAGTGCTCGCCGCGCAGCGCCAGGAACGCCTGACCCGGCGCGAGCGTGCGCGTGTCGGTGCTGAGCCCGTGCGCCGGCCCAGGCCCGCGCCCCGGGCGCGCCAGCCACGTGCCGCCGGCCGCGGAGCGCAGGCTCTCGGGCGCCCAGAAGCTCATGGCCGGGGCATCCAGGGGAGCTCGGGCGTGGCGGGCTCGGTGCGCCCGGAGGATGCGGAGGCGGCGGCGCCCTCGGCGCGCCGGAAACTGACCGGGGGGGTGCCCTGTGCCCGCAGCCGCAGGGCCTCGCGGGCCACGCGGCGGTCGTCGAAGTCGCGCCGAACGGTCCCCCCGCGCCCGTCGGGGAGAATCTGGTAGGTCTCGTGGCCCTTGCCGGCGATGAGCACGATGTCACCGGGGGCGGCCCGGCGGATCGCGAGCCGGATGGCCCGCTCGCGATCGAGCTCGACCAGCACGCGCGGCGTGGCGGGCTCCGGAATGCCCGCCATGATCTCGCCGACGATGGCGCCGGGGTCCTCCCGGCGCGGATTGTCGCTGGTGAGGATCACGTGGTCGGCCTGGCGGGCCGCGACGGCGCCCATACGCGGCCGCTTGCTCCGGTCCCGGTCGCCCCCGCACCCGAAGACGCACCAGACCGCGGCCCCCGCCTCCGGGTTCTCCAGGGCGGCGCCGCGGAGCACCCGGAGCACGGTGCCCAGCGCGTCGTCGCTGTGCGCGTAGTCGACGTACACGGTGACCGGGTCGGTCGGCCCGGAGACCATCTCCAGGCGCCCGGGCGGGGGCTCGACCTGCGCCAGCAGCCGCGCCATCCGCGCTCCGTCGAGCATGAAGGCGGCGTCCTTGCGGCGCTCGACGGTCTGGGCGGCGGCCCACGTGGCCGCGCCCGCCTGCAAGGCGTTCATCACGTTGTGCCGGCCCACCAGCTTGAGCTCGGTCCGGCCGCTCCCCCAGGGCCCGGAGAACTCGGCGACGGTCGTGCGGGCCCGCCCGGCCACGACCCGCGCCCGGCACTCCGGCTCGCAGGAGCGGCAGGCCCCCAGCTCCTCCAGGCAGCAGCGCAGCACGCGGGCGCGCGTGCCCGCCACCAGGCGCTCATGCCACCCGTCGTCGGCGTTGACGACCGCGACCGCCTCCGGCCCGAGCATGGCAAAGAGCCGGCTCTTGGCCTCGGCGTACGCCTCCATCGTGCCGTGATAATCCAGGTGGTCGCCGCTGAGGTTCGTGAAGACCCCCACCGCGAAGCTCAGCCCCGCCACCCGGCGCTGGTGCAGCGCGTGGCTCGACACCTCCATGACCGCGGCGCGGCAGCCGGCCTCGACCATGCGCCACAGCGTGAGCGAGGTCTCCAGCGCGGTCGGCGTCGTCAGGGTCGCCGGAGCGATCTCGACCCCGTCGTCGATGGAGACGGTCCCGATGAGCCCGGTGCGCACCCCCAGGGCGTTGAGCATCTGGTGGATGAGCGAGCTGGTCGTGGTCTTGCCGTTCGTCCCGGTGACGCCGATGACCACCAGCTTGCCGGAGGGCTCACCGTAGAAGCGCTCGGCGAGGAGCGCCGTGGCGAGCTCGACGTCCTCGCTCACCAGCAGGGCCGGGCCCGGACGGGCCTGCGCTTCGGGGCCGGGCGTCAGCGCCGGGTCATCGGAGAGGATCGCGACGGCCCCGGCGGCGATGGCGGCGGGCACGAAGGCGCGACCGTCGGCCTCGCGCCCCCGGCGCGCGATGAACAGCGACCCGGGCATGACGGTCCGGCTGTCCTCGGTGACATCGCAGACCCGGACGGGGCCGGCCTCCTTGACTACCCGGACGGGCAGCCCGCGGATCAGCTCAGCAAGCCACATACGTCGGCGGCCCCATGTCGGCACGCGGAAAACGCCGCGTCACGCGGCCATCGTATCGGGCCCCGCTGTGCCCCGGGACCAAGATTTGTAGGCTGCGCGGCCCCGGGCGCTGGCCGGCCCGGGGAGCGGGCGGTTGCGAATAATCGCCGCCCCCGCTCCCGAGCGCGACCCGGGCGGCGCCGCCGCCGGCGCCCACGCCTTTGCCAGGACTCCCATGCCCCAGCCCGAGCGAACGTCGATCCTGCGTGTGCTCGTCCCCCTGCTCATCGTGGTGGTCGTGGGGGGGCTGGTCGCGGTCTCGATGCTGCGCCCGCCGCGCCAGGGGCGCCAGGCCGTCAGGCCCGTGGCACCGGCACCCGCGGCACCGGCGCCAGTGGCGCCGGGCGCCACGCCGCTCGATCCCGCGCCGGGGTCGGCGCCGGCGGGGGCCGAGCGCTCGACGCCCGACGCGGCCGCACCCGGGCCCATCCCTCCGACCCAGCCAGCGGCGCGCCCCACCATCGGTCCCGGCCCGACCCCGGTGCCGGTCTACTCCGTCCGGCTCTGGCCCGTGGCCGACGCGGGCGGCCCGCTGGAACGGCTTGGCAGTCTCGACCCGGGCTCGGGCTACCAGATGGAGGTGCGGTTCTCCCCGTTCGGGGCCGGGATCGAGTCCATCACGCTGACGAACCACTACGTCGACCTGGAGAAGACCCGGCACGAGGTCGTCCAGGAGGCCCGTGCCTCGGCGGGCCGGTTCCAGGTGCCCCTGGCGGTGTCCCGGCTCACGGTCGAGAATCAGACCCTCGAGCTCTTCAGCTCTGGGAGCGACGCCACGCGCGTGTGGCGCCAGCTCGGGCCCGGGCACTTCGAGGCGACGCTCCTGGACGAGGCCGGGAACCCCGCCGTCACGATCACGCGGCGCTACACGCTCTCCCCGGGCTCGTTCCAGATCCGGGTCGAGCAGCGGGTCGCCAGCACCGCGGCGGTCCCGCTGGCGGTGGCGTTCACGCAGTTTGGGCCGGTGGACCTTCCCGTGGGGGTGGCGCGGTACGGCGGGGACATGCGCCGCGTGCGCTTCGGGTACGTCTTCGACCCCGCCGCCGACCCCGCGCAGCGGGTGGCCTCGCGGAAGTTCCTGCTGACGCACGACGATGTCGTGGGGCCCCCGGGTCCGGACGGGGCGTACCCCGCGCACACGCTCTGGCCCAACAAGACCAGCGTGGAGGATGGCCTGGGGCTGGTGTGGGTGGCGCTCACGAGCCGGTATTTCGCGGCGGTGGCCCACCCGCTCCCGGCCAGCGCCGGCCCGGGGTCGCCGGTCCCGGACAAGCGCTTCGCGCAGGTCGCCAGCGTGGAGCGCTCGGTGCTCCAGGGCGATCCGCTCAGGCCGATGATGCTCCGGTTCACCGGGCCCACGTTCACCCTGGCGCCCGGCGCCGTCGCCGATCTCTCCCTGGGGCTCTACGCGGGGCCCACCAGCCCGCACGCGATCAACCGGGAGCCGGGAGCGCGGGCCCTGGGGCTGGACCAGGTGGTGGTGTACACCTTCGGCGGGCCGTGCGCCTTCTGCACGTTCCAGCCGATCACGCACCTGCTGCGGGCCTTCCTGGGGCTGCTGCACGACTACGTGCTCCGCGACTGGTCGCTGGCGATCATCGTGCTGGTGCTGTGCGTGCGCACGCTGCTGCACCCGATCACCAAGTGGTCGCAGGTGAACCTGATGCGCTTCGGCAAGCAGATGCAGCGCATCGCCCCGAAGCAGAAGCAGCTCCAGGAGCGCTACCGCGACGACCCCCGGAAGCTGCGCGAGGAGATGGCGGCGCTGATGCGGCAGGAGCAGGTGAGCTACGCGGGGATGCTCGGCTGCCTGCCCATGTTCCTCCAGACCCCGATCTGGATCGCGCTCTTCGCGATGCTCTACTTCACGTTCGAGCTCCGGCACGAGCCGGCCTTCTTCGGGCTCTTCCAGGCGGCGAGCGGGGGCCGCTGGCACTTCCTGGCCGACCTGGCCGAGCCCGATCGCTTCGTGCCCTTCGGGCGGGCCTTCCACGTCCCGCTGCTCTCGGGCATCATGGGCCCGATCGACTCGCTGAACATCCTGCCCCTGCTGCTGGGCGTGATCTTCTTCGTGCAGCAGAAGTACCTCACGCCGACGCCCACGGCCTCCATGAGCCCGGAGCAGGAGGCGCAGATGCGGATGATGCGCGTCATGTCGGTGGTGATGTTCCCGCTCTTCATGTACAACGTGCCCAGCGGGCTGGCGCTCTACACGATGACCAACTCGCTGCTGGGGATCGTCGAGACCCGCTACATCCGCGCCCACGTGGACAAGCTCGACCTGCTCCCGAAGGCCCCGCGCCAGCGCTCGGCGCTGATGGAGCGCCTGCGCAAGCAGATGGAGGCGCGGCAGCAGATGCTCGAGCAGATGCGGGCCCAGCGCGACCGGCAGAAGCGCCGGCCCGGGACCTAAGGCTTGCCCCCGTCGGCCGGCGCCCGGAGCGCGACGGTCGTGTTCCCGGCGGTCACCACGATCCGGCCGTCGAGCAGGGTGAGCCGGCGCGGGCGCCCCCCCAGCAGGAGCGGGACCGAGCTCTTGAGCTTCCCGGAGGCGGTGTCGAGCTGGTGGAGGTTGTAGACCATGCGCCCGTCGGGGTCGTGCTCCGAGGCGCCGGTCTCGATGGTGACGAGCTCGTCGTCGGCGGGCTGGGCCGGGAGCATGGACTCGGTGCCCCCGAGGCCGTCGGCCCCGATGAGGCGGCCGTCGGGGGCGATGAGCACCAGCCCGCGGAGCGTGGTGAAGGCGGCGGGCCGCTCGCTGACGGGCTGCCCGGGGTGGGCCTCGACGAGCCATCCGAGCAGCGGCTGGTACTGCTCCAGGTGCTCGGGCGGAATGGGCAGGGCCTGCGGGACGATGGCGCTCCCGGTGGCGTGGTCCAGGAGCCACATGCTCCGGTCGGCGCCCAGGACGAAGAGCCGGTTGTCGAAGACCCAGGCGTCGCTGCTCCCCTGGAGCCGCCACTCCCCGAGAACCCAGTTGGGGCCGCCTCCAGCGATGTCGTAGCTCGCCAGGCCCGAGTCGAGCCCGACGATCAGGCTCCCGGCCCCGACCAGGCGCACCCAGCGCACGCTGGTCCCGGCCGGGCTCAGCCGCTGCAGGGTGCGTCCCGTGCGGGCATCGGCGACGAGCAGGGTCGGGCGCGAGCGCACCGGCACGCCGTTCTGCAGCGCGTCCTGCTCGCCGGCGATCACCAGGACGCCCGCCTCGAGATCGGTGTCGTAGACGCGCGCGACCGGGGTCCGCAGGGCCCAGAGCACGGCGCCGGTCTGGGCGTCGAGGGCCGCGGCCCGGCCCGCGCGGTCCACGAGCGAGATGGTCTGCTCGTCCACGCTCACGACCACGTCGCTGAGCAGGCCCAGGCCGTCCTGGGGCGTCTGGACCTCAAAGGCGGACTTGTCGGCGCGCACCTTCTCGCGGGGTCCGAAGAGCTCGGGGAACGGGACCGACTTCCAGACGCCCGTGCCCGTGGCGGCATCGACCCGCTCGACCACGCCGCCGGCGGCCGTGGAATGGAAGAGCAGCACCGTGTCGCCCTCGACCCGGAGCAGGTCGACCAGGGCCCCGTCCATCGGCGCCGACCAGGCCTGTTCGAGCTTCCCGTCCGTGCCCGCCCGGAAGACCGCCACCTGCGTGCCATTCTCGACGACAATGCACCGCGGCGCGCCGCCGAGGCGCTGGCGGATGAGCGGCTTGAGGAGCGACCAGCCGGCGAGCACCTGCACGCCCTCGGCGCGCACGGGCCCGACGCGCGGCCAGCGCTCCTGCTCGGCCCGGGCCGCGCCCAGGCGTGCCAGCAGCTCCTCGGCGGGCAGGGGCGAGGCACCGTCGGAGAGCTGGACCCCCGGGTGCGCCGCCAGGACGGATCGGAGCACGTCCGCCGCCGCCCCGGGCTGACCGCGCTCCTCCAGGGCCCGCACCAGCCGGCCGGCGATCTCGCCCACGAGGGCGGGGTTCACGTCGCCGCGCGACCGGACGGCCCTCAGGCCGGCCTCGAGGGCCGCGACTGACGCGGCGGTGTTACCGGCCTCGGCGTGCGCGAGGGCCAGCCGGCGGAAGATCTCCGGCGTGGCCGCGGCGACGGGGTAACGTCGCGCCAGCTCCTCGAGTTGGGCGACCGAGGCCTGCTCGCCCAATCGGGCGGCCTGCTCCTGGGCCGCGCGGTCGGAGCCCGCCGCGACCCCGGGTCCGTGGGCCGCGATCAGCTTCTGGAGCCGCCAGCGGGTCTCCAGCTCGCCGCGCAGCGTCGCCTGCGTCCCGGTCCACGTCGCGGCGCGCAGCTCCGGCTCGTCGAGCACCGCCTGGTAGACCTGGGCGGCGGCGGCGTGATTGCCGGCGTTCTCCTCGAACCGCCCCCGGGCGAGCAGGTGGGCCAGGCGGTCCTCGGTCGTCCGGGCCAGGGCGCCCACGGTCTCGATCAGCCCGGCGAGCAGGGCCGCGTCGGAGATCCGGCCGGCCGGCGCCGGCCCCGCCTCGGCCGGTTCCTGGGCCGCGTGGATCATCGCCAGCACCGAGGCGAGCAGTCGTTGCCGCTCGGGCTCGTTGCCGGCGGGGTCGGCCTCGATCGCGCGCCGCGCCCGGCGGATGGCCTCGAGGACCTGCTCGTGGTGGTCGGCCCGATAGGCCAGCTCCGCGAAGGTCACCGCGGGCCCCGCGTCGCTGGGGCTCGCTTCCATCCGCGCGGTGAGCACCTGCCGGGCCGCCTCCCAGAGGAGGTAGCTGTGGAGGCGGGCGTCGTCGACCACCAGGAGCTGGCTCTCGAGCGCCAGCACGTTGCCCGGGCTGTCCAGCGCCACCGCCCGCGCCCCGGATTGCAGGTTCGCCAGGTCCACCAGCGCCACCCCGCTCACCAGCGGGACCAGCAGCTTGTTCCCCACCACCGTGACGCGGCCGCGCACCCCGGGATCGGGAAGCCGCGGCGTCAGCTCCACCGGGGCCTCCTGGAAGTTCTCGAGTTCGACGACGCCGAGGCGGCCCTCGCCGACGGCCACGAGCTTGTCGGCGGCGCGCAGCAGGTATTGCGGGGGCGGGGTCCCGAAGGGATCGGTCGACCGCCGCGCCAGCAGGCGCCCCGTTCCCAGGTCCAGGCGCAGCACCTCGGTCCGATCCGGCGCGAGAGTGACCAGGGACTCGTTTTCGATGAGCGGGAGGTTCACTTCCCAGGCGCGGGCTTCCTGGCCCGGCTGGGTGTTCTGCGCGTCGAATCGGTGCACCCAGACCGGGCGGCCGGTCCAGGCCTCGTACGCCCCGATGACCCCCAGCGCGTCGCCGCGGTAGATGACGCCGCGATGCGCCACCGCCCCGTCGACGATCACCGGCTGGCGGCCGAAGGGGAGCGAGCCGGCGCTGCCGACGTGCCGGCGCCAGCGGAGCGAGCCGTCGCGCAGATCCAGGCCGGCCAGGTACAGGCTCACCAGGCGCCGTCCCGGGTTGTACTTGCGAACGCCGACGATCGCCAGTCCCTGCTCGAGCAGCACGGGCCCGCGCACGCTGCCGCTCTCCAGTTGGGGGTCGAGGGCGCCCACGAGGATGGACCAGCGCACGGCCCCGGTGGCCGCGTCGAGGAGATGGACACGTGGGTCGCCCAGCCGCGTGCCGAACGAGGGCATGCCCGTCACCGCCGCGACGAGGCCGCCGCGCACGGTCACGGTTCCCGGGTCCTCGGGCGGCCAGGAGCGCCGGCGCATGCTGAGCCGGCGCGCCATCGCCTGCTCGGGGTCGGCTTCGGGGGGAGCGTCCGGGGCGGGGGGCGGGATCACGGCCCAGCGCTGCGAGAGGGTGAAGCGGTCCCAGGCCGAGAGCTGGGTGCCGTCGTTGACGTACACCGTCTCGCCCGCGACCGTGGGGAAGAGCCGCAGCTCCTTCCCGAACGGGGGGAGCGTGGTGCCCGACTCGTCGGCCTCGGGCGGGGCCCCGGCGGTGGCGGCCCCGGTGAGAGGGACCGACCAGAGCGGCTTGCTGACCAGGCCCTCGAGCGTGATCTCAGGCAGGGAGTCCAGCGGGGTGAGGCCGCGCCGCTTGGCCGAAACGGGCCACGGGACCTGGTGGCCGGGCGCTCCGCCCCATCGGCGCGCCAGCTCGACCAGCTCGGGACGCGGCGCGTACGCCACGACGCTCGCCAGCAGCTCGGCGGCCTCGCGTCCCCGCGTGCCCGCGCGGTCCGGGTGGCGCTCCAACTGCCGCAGGGTCAGCGCGGCCGCGTCGAAGCGCCCACGGTCCAGATGCTCCTGCGCGAGCGTCAGCGCCGCGGTGAAGCCGGCCTCCGTAAGCAGGTAGTCGCGCTCGACGCGTGCGGCATCGCCGGCACGGAGGGCCTCGTCGGCGGCGGGCTGCATCGACCGGCGATAGTGTTCCAGGAGCGGCGGGTGCGCCAGGAGCACCTCGTGCACCCGTTGCCGCACGCTGATCGAGAGCGCCGGATCGATCTCCGAGGGCGTGACCCGGTCCCCCTCCTCGGTCAGGAGCTTGTGCAGGTCTCGGACGGCACCGGCCAGGTTCCCGGTGGTGATCTGGGGCCCGATCCCGAGTAGGGCCTGGGCCGCGATCGGCGAATCATCGACGTACACCGGGTTGGCCGGCTCCTGCGCCCCCGCGCGGGGTAGCCAGACGGGAAGGGGCGCGAAGGCCAGCAGGAGCGCCGCCACGGCCGCGGCCCGAACATCGGAGCGTCCGAAAGCCGCGCAAGCGTCACAGCCAGTCATGCGCACGTGGAAAACTCCCGGTCGGGGGTTGCTCTGGAGGAAGATCGGACCGAAGAGCCCTCACGATGACCGCGCTCCCGAAACAGTCCGCCGAGGTCGATCTGCTGGCGCCGGCGCGCCGGTTCCGCCTCCCCGGGCGTGCGGGCCGGGTCTTCTGGCTCACCGGGGGCATCTTCCTGCTGAGCATGGCGGACCTCTGGCAGACCCTCGTATACCTGCGCAGCGTCGGGATGGGTGAGCTCAACCCGGTCGCCCGCTGGATCATGGACCACCTGCCCCCCATCATCCTGGTGCTGTGGAAGATCGCCTCGGTCTCCACGGGGTGCCTGATCCTGATCTCGCTCCGGAGCAAGCGCTCGGCCGAGGTGGCCTCCTGGATCTGCTGCGTGGTGATGGTGTGGCTCACCATCCGCTGGTGCACATACAACCGGGAGGCCTCGCACCTGACGCCGTTCCTCCACACGATCGCGGAAAACGACACGGCCAAGTGGGTGCGGAGCGCCGAATAGGGCGCGACCAGCGCGCCGCGCCGGGCGGTGTCGCCTCGGCTCCGCACGCGTTCCCCGGCACGTCCGCCGGCATGGTACGCTCGTGCGCGATGCGCAGATCAGCACACCCCCGCGCCCGGCGCCGACCGTTCCCCGTTCTGGTCGCCCTGCTCGGCGGGGCCGCCCTGGGTCAGGGGTGCTCCTCCTACCGGGCCCCCCGGCTCGAGATCGTCTCCGCCACCGTCACGGAGATGACCTCGGACGGCGCCGCGCTGAGCTTCGACCTGACCGCGACCAACCCGAACGCCGTCGCGCTCCCGCTCCGCGGGGTGGAGTACCGGCTGCTGCTGGGCGGCCGGGAGGTGTTCAGCGGCGTCCGCGCCGCCGAGGCCACCCTGGCGGCCGGCTCGACGCAGACGATCACGCTCCCGGCCTCGGTCCCCGCGGCGGAGGTGCCGCCCGGCGCCAGCCCGTACACGCTCGAGGGCCGAGTCACCTACATCACCCCCGGCGCGCTGGCCGAGACGCTCTTTGACCTGGGCGTGCGCCGCCCGCGCGCGGGCTTTGGGGGGCGCGGCACCGTCGAGTTCGGTTCGCCCAGCGGCCCGGCCGACGTGACCCGGGAGCCGGCGCCGGGCGCCCCGCAGGGCTTCAGCGCTCCAGCCGCTGGATCCAGGCCGTGAGCGCGTCGTGGCGCGTGAGGTCGTACATCAGCGGGGTGACGGTGATGCATCGCCGGAAGAGCAGTTGCACGTCGCTCCCCGCGTCGGTGAAGCGGAAGTCGAGCCCGTGCCCGCTCGCCCAGTAATAGACGTCGCCCGCGGGTGAGACGCGGCGCTCGTAGCTGTCGTTGAGCCCGTGCGTGTTCATCGGACAGACCTTCAGCTCCAGCTCCTCCTCCAGCGGGCCCCCCTCCTCCAGGCGCGGGATGTTCACGCTCAGGCACGTGTGCGGCTCGAGGGGACCGGCGGCCAGGATCCGCTCGAGCGCGCGCCGCCCGTGCGCCGCCGCGACGTCGAACCGGGTCGGCCGGTTCCCGCGGTGCAGGCTCACCGCGACCGAGGGAACCCCGAGGAAGGCGGCCTCCAGGGCCGCGGCCACCGTGCCCGAGTAGATCACGTTGATCCCGACGTTGGCCCCGTCGTTCATCCCCGAGACCACCAGGTCCGGGCGCGCGCCCGGGCCGAAGCGCTCGGGCCACAGGGTCGTCAGCGCGAGCTTGACGCAGTCGGCGGGGCGGCCGTCGACCGCGATGCCCCGCATCCGCGGGCTCAGCTCGATCTCCGAGACCATGAGCGGCTGGTGGAACGTGACGCCGTGGCTCGTCGCCGACTGCACCGTGAGCGGCGCGATCGGGAGCACCAGCTCGGCGAGCGGGCCGCCGGTGGTGCCGGGACCGGTCAGGGCCCCGTGCAGCGCGGCGATGCCCGGGGCGCGGAGCCCGTCGTCGTTGGTGAGCAGGATTCGCATCGGCCCGGGCAGCGTAGCCGCCGGAGCGGTGCGCGACTCCGGCGGGCACCGGCCCCGCGCGGGCGGTACGCTCTGGCCACGCGCCCGGGAGGTCTCCCGGGCCCCGGCACCAACGCGAGAAGACCGCGCCATGGCGATCAAGCAGCTCAGCGAAGAACAGGTGCGCACCTGGAGCCTCGAGGAGAAGGACCGGTGGTGGCTCGAGAACGTCTTCCGCGGCAACATGCCCCAGCTCACGATCCGCTCCGCGGTCACCGGGTTCCTGCTCGGGGGCCTCCTCTCGGCGACCAACCTCTACGTCGGCGCCAAGACGGGATGGACGCTCGGCGTCGGGCTCACGAGCGTGATCCTGGCCTTCGCCGCCTTCCGCATCCTGGCGCGGCTGGGGGCGCGCGACTTCACGATCCTCGAGAACAACGCCATGCAGTCGGTCGCCACCGCGGCCGGGTACATGACCGGACCCCTCACGTCCGGCATGGCGGCGTACATGTGGGTCCAGAACGAGCTGCTGCCCTGGTGGCAGATGCTGCTGTTCAACGTGGTCCTTTCGGTGCTGGGGGTGCTGGTGGCCTTCCCGCTCAAGCGCCGCTTCATCAACGATGAGCAGCAGCCCTTCCCCGAAGGGCGCGCCTGCGGGGTGGTGCTGGACACGCTCTACACCTCGGACGCGTCCGTGGGGATGTTCCAGGCCCGGGCCCTGACCCTCGCGGCGCTGGCGGCGGGGACGCTGAAGTTGATCTCCAGCGAGGCCTCGATGACGTTCGTGCAGGGCAAGCTCCTCGGGCTCCGGACCATCCGCTGGCTCAACGAGCACCTCGACGCCTGGTACTACGACCTGGTCGACCAGGGGCGCGCCACCGCGCCGCACGTGCTCGGCACGAAGCTGCGCGACATGGGCGTCTCTCCCGGGCTCGACCTGGCGATGGTCGGGGCCGGGGGCCTCATGGGCATCCGCCCGGCCCTGAACATGTTCCTGGGGATGGTCCTGAACTTCCTGGTGATCGTCCCGATCATGGTGCACCAGGGAGAGATCAGGCCGCGCCCGCCCGAGGTGCTCGCCGCCCGCCCGGGGCTCCTGCCCATCGACCGCATCTGGGCCCTGAACACCTGGGCCCTGTGGTGGGGCATCTCCATCATGGTCGTGGCGGCGCTCACGGCGCTGTTCGCCAGGCCGCAGATCATCACCTCGGCCTTCAGGGGCCTCCTGGCCCCGCGCGGCCGCGCCGGCGCCGCGGCGAGCCCCATGGCAGGGATCGAGCTCCCGCTCTGGGTCTCTCTGGTCGGCATCCCGATCGTCGGCGCCATCGGCGTGTGGATGGCGGCCGCCTGGTTCGACGTGAAGTGGTACCACGGCGCCGCGGCGATCCCGCTCATCATGGCGCTCACGCTCATCGCCGTGAACTCCACCGCCCTGACCGGGATCACCCCGACCGGGTCGGTCTCCAAGATTCCGCAGTTCCTCTTCGGCTCGCTGCGTCCCAAGCATCCGGGCACGAACCTCATGACCGCGGTCATGTGCGTCGAGGTGGCCAGCAACGCCTCGAACCTGCTCATGGACATCAAGCCGGGATACATGCTCGGAGCCAAGCCGCGCCAGCAGGCCCTGGGACACCTGATCGGCATCCTCGCCGGGGCCCTGGCCTCGACGCCCCTCTTCTACCTGCTCTTCCTCAACAGTTACGAGCCGGGAGAGAACGTGCAGGAGGTGATGCTCGAGAGCGGCCAGTTCGGGTTCCCCTCCGCGCTCCAGTGGCGGGGCATCTCCGACCTGATCAGCAACGGCTTTGGGAGCATGCCCCGGAGCGCCCAGTGGTCGATGGCGATCGCCGCGATCGTGGGCGTGGTCTTCGAGGTCGTGCGCATCCGCTCGCGGAACCGCTTCCCCCTCTCGCCGCTGGCGATCGGGCTGGGGGTCGTGATCCCCCCGGAGTCGACCCTCGCGATGCTCTTCGGGGCCGCCTTCTTCTGGGCGCTCGGACGGGCCTACACGCGGCGCGGCGAGAACCAGGGCGGCGCCGGCGCCGAGCATGGGCGCGTCGAGGGCCAGCTCCCCTCCCCGCGGCTCTCCCTGGGCGAGCGCCTCTGGGTGACCGGGCGGGAGCCCATCTGTGCCGGGCTCATCGCGGGGGCCGCGCTGGTGGGCATCGCCGACATCCTGATCAGGGCGTTCCTGCTCTGACGCGTGCGGGCGGCCTAGAGGCCCGAGTCACCCGCCGAGGCGGGGTCCGCCCCCGCTTCGCCCACCACGCCCGCGTCGCGGACCCCGCTGGCGCGGTAGTCGACGCGGGCCTCGGCGTACCGCTGGGGCGAGATGTTCAGGTCCGGCTCCGCGCCGCGCACGTGCTGGGCGTGCAGATGCCTCAGGAAGGGGACGCACCAGCGGCACCCCGTCCCCGCGCCCAGGCACTCGGAGATGAGCGAGGGCACGGGCGGGTCTTCGCGCCTGAGAAACGCGCGGATCTTCCGCAGCGAGACCCGGAAGCAGAGGCAGACGTGATCGTCGGGGTGCATGGGCGCCGGCGCTCCGGCGCCGCCGGAAATAGCCTATCGCCCCTCGAAGAGCCGGTCGCCGAGCCAGTCCGAGAGCGCCGGGATCGCCTTGATCTTGCCCGCGGTGGTCCCGATGTCGTAGTCCACGCGCACGAACTCCGCCCGGTCGGGATGGATGAGCACGTAGCTCGCCCGCGGGTCCAGGTCGCGCGGCTGCCCGACCGAGCCGACGTTGATGATGGCCTTCTCGTCGGGCGTGAACTTGTAGGTCCCGTCGGTCAGCTCGTTGGGAGGGTAGAAGTCGGGCTCGTCGGTGAAGACCCCCGGCACGTGCGTGTGGCCGACGATCGCCAGCCGCTGCACCCGCTCGAGGATCGTCGTCACCTTGTCGGGGGCCGTCACGACGTCGTCCGGGAAGATGTACTCGTTGATCGGGCGGCGGGGCGAGCCGTGGACCGCGAGCACCGGGTAGCCCGTCTCGGGGATCTTCTCGACCACGCGGACCCGCAACCGATCCAGGAAGTCGTACCGCGCCTTGCGCTTCGCGTCGTCGGGCTCGGCGTCGAACTGTTCTCGCGTCCAGTAGGCGGCGGCCTCCGCCCCGGGATTGAAGTTCGTCGGCTCGTAGAGCACGCCGAAGTCGTGGTTGCCCATCAGCGACCAGTCGCAGGCCCGGGCCACCTCGTCCACGCACTCGAGCGGGTCCGGTCCATAGCCGACGATGTCGCCCAGGCAGATGATCCGCTGAACGCCGCGGGCGCGGATGTCCGCGAGCACCGCGTGCAGCGCCGCGGCGTTGGCATGGATGTCGCTGATGACGGCGGTGGTGGGCACGGGCGGAGGGGACTCGGGCGGCCCCGCCAGCGCGTCCGGACCGGGGTCGGCAATGCTACAGCCAGTCGCGTCCCGGGGACAAACCGGGGGTCGGTTCCGGGTGGCGTCCCCGGACAGAATCCGCAAGGGCGGTCTATCCCGCGGCGCTCCTGCCCAGATTCCGGCGGTGTGCCAAGGGACGCGCCCGTGCCGGCGCCCTACATGTTGACCATGCGACCCCTTCTCCTGGCCGCCGTGACAGCGCCGCTCGTGGCCGGAACGCTCTCGGGCTGCCTGCTGCTGGCGGCCGGCGCGGCCGTCGGGGCCGCGGGCTACGCGTATGACCAGGGCAAGCTGACCGCGACCGAGGAGGCCCCGCTGGACGAGGTCTACGACGCCGCCGTGGCCGCTGCGGCCGACCTCGGTGTGGACCTCGAGGCGGACACGCACGACCACTCCGAGCGCTACGCGCGGATCGTCGGGGCCTGGCCTCCGGACGCCGACGGGGACCGGGACACGCTGCGGATCGAGCTGACGCGGCAGGCGGCGCGGACGACGCGGGTAGAGATCCGCGTGGGGCTCGGCGATGAGGAGCGCTCGAGGATCGTGCTCGAGCGGATCCGGGCCGGCCTCTAGCCGGCGGGCCCCGGGGCGGCCCGCCCCTGGCCCGAAGGTGCTGGGATCGTGGGGCGGGGAGGCGGCGATGCGCATCAGCCCACGGAAGGTCTGGCAGGTCCTCAGCACCGCGGTCAGCGAGTTCTTCGCCGACAACAGCTTCGTGCTCGCGGCCTCGATCGCCTTCTTCACGATCTTTTCGCTGGCGCCGATCATCCTCGTGGTGATCGCCGTCGCCGGCGCGGTCTTCGGGCGCGACGAGACCCGCCAGGAGATCTACCAGCAGTTCTCGTCGCTCATGGGCCCCGAGAGCGCCGAACTGGTGGCGGGCGCGGTCTCGCGGGCCGGCGCGGACCAGCAGACCGGCACCGTGGCCACCGTGGTCGGGCTGGTGACGCTGCTCATCGGTGCCACCGGGGTCTTCGTGCAGCTCAAGGCCGCCCTCAACCAGGTCTGGGGCATCGAGGTGAGGCCGGCGAAGACCACCGGGGCGATCCTCCGGCTGGTGCGCAGCCGCATCATGTCCTTCGCCATGATCCTGGTCATCGCGTTCCTGCTGCTGGCTTCGCTGGTCGTGAGCGCGGGCCTGGCCGCCCTGGGCCGCTGGGGCGCGGGCCTGCTCCCGGGGCAGGAGGTGCTGATGCGCGTGGCGAACTGGGTGGTCTCCTTCGGGGTGCTCGCCTTCCTTTTTGCCGCGGCCTACAAGCTCCTGCCGGACCTGAAAGTCCGCTGGCGCGTGGTCTGGCTCGGCGGGGCCCTCACGGCCCTCCTCTTCACCGTGGGCAAGGAGCTCATCGGGCTCTACCTCGGGAGCGACAGCCTCGCCTCGGCCTACGGCGCCGCCGGCTCGCTCATCATCGTGCTCATGTGGGTCTACTACTCCTCGGTGATCTTCCTGTTCGGCGCGGAGATCACCCAGGCGACCGCCACGGCGCTGGGGTGGGGCATCGCGCCTACCGAGCTGACCCGGACGCTGGACAAGCAGCGCTCGCGCGAGCCGGTCCCGGCCGGCCGGGCCGCCGGCTCCGACGTGCTCGAGCGCGAGCGCCGTCAAGCGGCCCACCGTGTCGCCGAGCAGCGCCGCGGCGCCCGCGGGGCCGAGCGTCCGTGACGACCCCGGCCCCGCAGATCGTGTACGACGTGGTGATCGTGGGGGGGGGGCCGGCGGGACTGAGCGCGGCCCTGGTGCTGGCGCGGGCCCGCCGGCGCGTGCTCGTGCTCGACTCGAACAACCCGCGCAACGCCGCCGCCCGCGCGGTGGGCAACTACCTGACGCGCGACGGCATCAGCCCGCAGGAGATCCGGCGCCTGGGGCGCGACGAGGCCGCCGGCTTCGGGGCCGAGCTCCGCGACGCGGAGGTTCTTTCCGGACGCTGCGTGCCGGGCGGGTTCGAGGTCGAGACCGCCGCCGGCGAGCGCTTCGCGGGCCGCAAGCTCCTGCTGGCCACCGGCGTGCGCGACGAGCTCCCCCCGGTGCGCAACCTCCGCGAGTTCTACGGGCTGGGAGTGCATCACTGCCCGTATTGCGACGGCTGGCACTACCGCGACAAGCGCATCGTCAGCTACGGCCTGGGGCGCCCGGGCCTGGGCCTGGCTCTGAGCCTGCTCACCTGGTCGCGGTCCATCACGCTGTGCACCGACGGCGCCAAGCTCGGCCGCCGCGCCCGCCGCGACCTCGAGACCTTCGGGCTGGCGCACCGTCCCGAGCCGATCCTGCGCCTCGAGGGGGCCGACGGCGAGCCCCGCCCCGGGCGCGCCGACCGCCTGGCCCGGGTCATCTTCACCGAGGGGCCCCCGCTCGAAATCGACGCGCTCTTCTTCAATACCGGGCAGGTGCAGCGGAGCAACCTGCCCATGAAGCTCGGCTGCCGCGTCGGTCCGGCCGGCGGGGTCCTTCGCGATCGCCGCCAACGCACCGGCATCCCCGGGCTCTTTCTGGCGGGGGATGCCTCGCGCGACGTCCAGTTCGTGATCGTCGCCGCCGCCGAGGGAGCCAAGGCGGGCGTGGCGATCAACGCGGAGCTCCAGCGCGAGGACCGTGACCGGGCGACGCGGGCCAGCTAGGCGCGGCCCGTCGCGTCGCTAGTCCTCCTCGCGGGGCTTGAAGGCCGCGACGACCTCCTGCTGGACGTGGGCCGGGGTCTGCTCGTCGTGGCTGTATTCCATGGTGTAGCTGGCGGTCCCCCCGGTCATGCTCTTGAGCTCGTTGGCGTAGTTCTGCAGCTCCGAGAGCGGGGCCTCGGCGCGGATGACGCAGCTATCCCCGTCGGTCATCTCGCTGGCGAGCACGCGGCCGCGGCGCCCGGAGAGATCGCCCGTGATGTCCCCCATCGAGCGGGCGGGGGCCGAGATCTCCAGCATCACGATCGGCTCGAGCAGCGCGGGGCGGGCCTTGTTGACCCCGTCGATGAACGCCTTGCGGCCGGCCGTCACGAAGGCGACCTCTTTCGAGTCCACCGCGTGGTACTTGCCGTCGTAGACCGCGACGCGCACCCCGGTCATCGGGTATCCCGCGACCGCGCCCTCCACCAGCGCCTGGCGGACGCCCTTCTCGATCGCGGGCATGAACTGCTTGGGGATGGACCCGCCCACGGTCTCGTTGACGAACTCGAATCCCTCGGGGTGGTCCTTGGGCAGGGGCTCGACGCGCAGGTACACCTCGCCGAACTGCCCGGCCCCCCCGGTCTGCTTCTTGTGCCGGTGGTGCCCCTCGCCCCTGGCGGTGATCGTCTCCTTGTAGGCGATCTTGGGCTGGCTCGTCGTGACCTCGATGTTCGAGTTGTGCTTGAGCTTCTCGAGCATGACCCGCAGGTGCAGGTCGCCCATACCCCGCAGCACCGTCTGTTTCGTGGCCGCGATCCGCTCCATGCGGAAGCAGGGGTCCTCCTCCATCAGCTTGTGCACGGCCCCGGAGAACTTGGCCTCGTCGGCGTGGTTCTTGAGCTCCACGGCCAGCCCGTACATGGGCGCCGGGAGCGGGACCGGCTCGATCCGCACCCCGTCCAGCTCGTGGCTGTCGTGGAGCACCCCGCCGAAGTGCACCTCGTCGATCTTCGAGACCGCCGCGATGTCTCCGGGCCCGACCTCGTGGACCTCGAGGTGCTCCTTGCCCTGGGGCCTGAACAGGTGCCCGATCCGCAGGGCCTTCTTCTGATCGTTGATGAACAGCTCGGTCTTGGCCCTGACCGTGCCCTGGTGCACCCGGAAGAGCCCGAGCTTGCCCACGAAGGGGTCGACGGTCACCTTGAAGACGTGCGCCAGCACCTTGCCGGCCGGGTCGGGACGGACCTCGACCGGGTGCTCGGTCCCGTCCATCTCGCGCTTGATGAACCTCGGGGGGTTTCCCTCGAGCGGGCTGGGGCAGAGGTGGGCCATCACGTGGAGCAGGTCCTCGATGCCCGCCCCCGTGCGCGCCGAGCAGAAGCAGACCGGGATCAGGTGCGCCTCGCGCAGGGCCCGCTCGAAGACGTCGTGCAGCTTGCCCGGGTCGAGCTTGTCCCCGTGCTCGAGGTACTCGCCCATCAGCTCCTCGTCGACCTCCACCACCTGCTCGATGATCGCCCGGTGGGCCTCGTGCACGGACGAGAAGTCGGCCTGGTCGCCGGCCGCGTCGTACCCGTCGTGATCGAAGACGTTGGTCACCCGCTGGCCCCCCTCGACGGGAAGGTTCACGGGGAGGCAGATGGGGCCGAAGACGCTCCGGAGCTTCTCCACCAGCTCCGGCAGGCGGGCCTCGGGGTGGTCCATCTTGTTGATGATCAGCATCCGCGGGACGCCCCGGTCGGCGGCGGCGTTCATCAGCCGGCGCGTCCCCGTCTCGATCCCCCGCACCGCGTCTACCACCACCGCGACCGTCTCCACCGCCGGGAAGATGGCGATCGCGTGCCCGATGAAGTCGGCCAGGCCCGGCGTGTCGACCAGGTTGATCCGCCGCCCGTCGAACCCGAAGTTCACCAGTCCCGCCACCAGGGAGTGCTTGTGCTGGCGCTCCTCCTCGGTGTAGTCACTCGCGGTCGTTCCCTCTTCCACCGTCCCCATCCGCCCGATCGTCTTGGTCGCGAACAGCAGCCGCTCGGTCAGCGTCGTCTTCCCCGACCCCCCGTGCCCGACGAGGGCGATGTTTCGGAGGTCGGCGG
>DASPKO010000103.1:0-20484 GCA_035628055.1 Phycisphaerales bacterium | reverse complement strand
CATCCAGCGGACCTCGAAGGGGCAGGCCGACTGGATGAGCAGGGGATCGACCCCGGCGGTGTGGTTGGCCACGACGATGAGGGGGCCGGGGCGGCGCGAGGGCGGGATGTGCCGGCCGCCTCGGATCCGGAGCGAGTGCAGGAGCCCGGCGTAGACCCGGATGCCCCAGAGCACCAGCCCGGTTTCGACGTCACCGCGGGGGTTGCGGAGCAGGCGCGCCGAGGCGATCGCCACGAGCAGCCACCCTGCGAGTGCGACGAGGACCTGGACCCACCACGCGCTCACCCCGAAGGTTAGCGGTTGCCAACGGGCGGGCGACGCTCGGCTCAGCGGTCCGGGTCGGCCGGTGCGGGCGCGGCCCCGACGCGGGCCTCGAAAGCCTCCAGCCGCGCCCGGTGGATCTCCCGGTCGGGCTCGATCTCGACCAGGGCCCGCAGGTGCCGGCGCGCGGTCTGATGGTCGGAGCGGGCGATGGCGATGCGGGCGGCGAGCTCGCGGTGGTCCGCGTCGAAGGGGGCGATCTGGGTGGCGCGCTCCGCGGCGGCCGCCGCGCTGGCCCACTGGGCGGCGGCGTCGGCCGGATCGCCCGCGGCCAGCGCGGCGTGCTGGCGGGCCAGCTCGGCGGCGTACGTCGGCGACTTGGTCTCGCGCTCATCGAGCCAGCGCAGGTGCGGGATAGCGTCGGCGGGGGTTCCGACCTCACCGGCGAGGTGGAGCGTCGCCAGGGTGCGGTGGGGCATCGGGTCGACCGGGCGCGCCTGGGCGTAGCGCTCCAGCAGCGGGACGAGCCCGGGCCCGGGGGAGCCCGCGTGCTCGCGAAGCCAGGCGCCGATCGCGACCTCGAGCAGGTCGGGGTGGGCCGGGTGGCGCTCCAGGAGCGCGGTGGCCTGCGCCAGCGAGAGCTTTTCGACCGACTCCGAGCGTCCGGGCTCGGAGGCGAGGATCTCCGGGAGGGAGGGCTCGCCCGGGCCCTGGGCCAGTCCCCAGGCGACGGCCTGAGCCCGGGCCCACTCGGTGAACCGCTCGAGGAACTGGGCCCGCGAGATGCCGAGCACCGCGGCGAAGGCGGCCTCCTCGCGGACGCCCTGGGCGTACTGGTCCATCAGGCTCAGGGGCGCCTCGGGGCCCCAGGTCTCGACCAGGTACTGGTACATCCAGTGGCCCTGGGCGTAGGCCTGGGCGCGGTCCGTGGGGCGGCGCGGGCGCACGAAGGCGATGTTGATCTCGTCGAGGTCGAACAGCTCGCCCGCGCGCAGGGCGCCGGCGAGGAGCTGGCAGGTGGTCCAGTCGCGGGGGGCCTGCTCGAGGTAGACGGCGGCGGCCTCGGTGAACCAGTGCGGGATGCGGTTGCCGGTGCGGTCCAGGGTCACCGTGTGGGTGTACTCGTGGCGGAGCACGCGCACCCAGTCGTACGTTCCCAGGTGATTGGGGCCCTGGCGCGGCGACTCCATGGCGATCACCGGGCCCGTGGCCGCGGCGATCGTGTGGATGCGCGGGAGCCCCGCGATGCGCACGCCGAAGGCGCGGTGGTCCGGGAGCAGGTCGATGATCGTCTTGCGGTCCGGCTCGTAGCGCAGGCCCCCGGGCCCCGTGCCCGTCACGAGGCGGTGGTTTTCCTCGAGCGGCCCGAGCATCTCGCGGGCGAGGACGGCGTCGGGCGGGGGAGCGCCATCGCGCCCCGGCGCGTAGCGGACGATGAAGTGATCGCTCTCGAGGCGGAGGTAGCCGGCGAGCTGCTCGGCCAGCGCCAGGCTGTTGCGGGCCCGGACGTTGAACGGGTCGAGGGCGGCGGCGTCGCGCAGCGCGGCGACCGCCTGGGCATCCTCACCGGACTGCATGTGGAGCAGGCCGAGCTCGATCGCGGGGGCGGCCCAGCCGGGCAGGGCCTCCCGGGCCCGGGTCAGGTGTTCGGAGGCGGGCTGGTATTGGCGGGCCTCGGCGAGGGTCCGCCCGACCTCGAAGAGCGCGTCGGGCGCGCCCGGGGCGACGGTCTGGTAGTGCGCGAGCAGGCGTTCGGTGCCGGGATTGTCATAGCGCAGGGCCTGGGCGGCCGCGCGCAGGGCCAGGGCCTCGCGGTGCGCGGGGAAGTGCGCGAGCACGGCGTCCATGAGCGAGGCGGCCTGGTCGGCATCGCCCTGCCGGAGCGCGGCTCGGGCACGGATCATCGCGCCCGCCGTTGAGAGCGGCACCGGCTCGCCCTCCACCTGCTCGGCGCCCAGGGTGGCGAGCTGATCGAGGTGCTCGGCGGCCTTGGCCGCGGGGCCCAGGTTGAAGGACGCGACCGCCAGCTCCCCCAGCATGGCGGCGGCGCGGGCGCTCGAGGGATTCAGCGGCAGGGCCTGGCGCAGGGCCTCTTCGGCCCCGGCCGGGTTGTCCTTCTCGACGAGCAGCTCGGCCTCGGCGAGGTAGGCCGGCCAGTACGTGCGGCTCAGACGGGAGCGCGCCTCGCCGAGCAGGGCGAGCATCTGGTGGTAGATCGCGGCCTGATCCTCCCCGGGCGCGGACAGGCGCATCGTGAGGGCCCGGGCCCTGACGGCGTCGACGATGTCGGCGGGGGCGGCCCCCGCGTCGGCGCGGACGGCCGTGAAGAGCTCATGGGCGGCGGCGCGGGCCTCGGCGTGCCGGCCCAGAGCCATCAGGGCCTGAGCAGCCACCCGACGGGCCCGAGGCGTGCGGTTCCCGGCGAGGAGCTCGAGCGCGGTCTGGGCCTCCCCGCGCAGCAGCGCCGCCTCGGCCCGGTCGAGCACGTCGGCGTGGGGTGAGACGAGGGAGGGATCATCGAGCGCGAGGCACATGAGGGCGGCCCGCGCGGTGCGCGCCGGCGTGTCCAGGTCGCCGCGGCGCCACACGCCGTGGAAAATGCGGAGGTCTTTGGCCTCCTCGGCGGTGAGATAGGGGGCCGCCAGGGCGCGGCGGACGGGCTCGCCCAGGGACTCGAAGCTCGCCGGTTCCTCGGTCTGCGTGCCCGGGTCGGGCGCGCGGGTGTCGGGCGGCGGCTGGGGAACGGTGCCGGCGCCGGCGCCATGGACGCCCGCGCCGAGGGCGATCAGCAGCGCGGAGGCGCCGAGCCGGAGCACGAGCTGTCCCACGGGTGAGATCATCGGCCCTGGTCCGGGCGCGGGCCGGCGGGGATGCCGGGCTCGCCCTGCTTTTCATCGACCGGGCGGCGGAACTCGTCCACGTGGACGTTCCACCCCGTGGGCGCGGACGTGTCGAAGACTCCGGGCGGGATGGGGTGGTTATCGGGCGCGGCGGTGCCGGCCGCCGCGGCGAAGGTCTTGAGGTTGATCAGCAGGACCTCGGTGCTCGTGCCGTCGGTGTTGATCGTGCGGGCGAGGCGCGGGAGCAGGTCGGCCTTGCGGTACCAGATGCGGACCTCGCGGAACTCGCCGGTGTCGGGCCGATCGGGGTGGGCCACGAGGTGGAGCTGGTACGTGTCGGCCATGTACGCGGGAAAGGGCTGGTCGCCGGGCCAGTCCTGGCGCGGGTCCAGGAGGGTGGCCCGGTAGCGCGCGAGGATGTCGCGCCGGGCCTGGCCGATGGGGAGCGGGAAGGGACCCTCGCCCAGGCGGAGGGGATCGGCGACCTCGCCGGGTGGGACGACGCGGCGCTTGTTGAGCTGGCGCGCCAGGCCGTCCTTCTCGACGAGCCACTGCCCGTCGAAGATGAACCAGCGGTCCTCGGGGCGGCGCTCCTGGCCCAGCCGGAGCTGGTCGAAGTGAACGGCGAAGCGGCGCCGCGGCTCTGCCGTGGGGCTCTGCCCCGCGTCCATGGCCTCGAAATACAGGTCCCCCTGGCGGGTTTGGGTCTCCTGGCCCTCGATGCCCGAGAGCACGCGCGTGTACTTCACCTGGGCGGTGAGCGCCGCGAGGTCGTTGCCGGCGCGCTCGAGGCGGTCCAGGAGCTCCTCGGCGGTCGCCGCCTCGCCGGTCACGCCCGCCGCTGCGGGCTGGGCGGTCGGGGACTGCGGCGGGGGGGAGGCCGGCGCGGGGCGCGCGGGCGTGGTTCCCTCGGGTTGGGCGAGACAGATGGCGAGGTGGGCAAGGAGCGCGACGAGCATGGGAGGCCCTCTGGGCGGGGTGTGCCGGTCTGTTATACGAAGCGGGAGCCAAGAAAGGTTGGCCGGGCGACGGGGCCCATAGAATGGGGAGATGGGCGGGATCCGGCGCGGCCTGCTGGTGTTGGCGGGGGTGGCGGTCGTGGCCCAGGCGGTGGTCCTGTGCGGGATGACGGGTTGGCGCGCGTTGACCCGGTACGAGTCGGCGGACGTCGAGCGGATGAATGCCGACCAGCGGCTCTGGGACGTGTTCGAGGCGGCGGGAGCGGAGACCGGACCGCGGATGGGCCGGCTCGAGAACCGCTTCACGCTCGGGTGGCTTCCTTCGGGGCTGGGCGCCGAGGGTGTGTCGGTGGCGACGCTGGCGGTGCCGGGATTCGGAGCGGTCTTGATCGGCCTGTCGCCGGGCCGCGGCAGGAAGACAGACCGACGAGGAGACCCTACATGAAGCTGGGATTGAAGAGCCGGTGGAACCCGCGGGACATGAGCAGGTGGAGCGGCGGGGCGGTGCTGGCGGGGGCTGTGGTGCTGGGCGGCATCGGACCGGCGGGGTCGGCCCTCGCCCAGGACCGCCCGCAGCCAGAGTCGCGCCCCGCGCGGCGCGAAGTGCCGCCGGCGGCCAAGCTGCCGCCTGTCGGGCCGATGCCGGAAGGGGCGGCACTCTCGCTCCCGGTGCCCGAGGAGCACCGCAAGCTGGGAACGGTGTACTGGGCGCTGCCGGGCCGCGAGCGCCAGTTGTTCTTCGTCTCCGACGCCCCCGTGGAGAAGATGGAAGGGCAGTCCAACGCGGTGATCGGGTACGCGGTCGCGGGCCCGAAGGAGAACCCGGCGGCGCTCCGCGCCGGGAAGTGGGCCGTACGGATCGACCGGGTCACGACCGGGATCCGCAAGCGCGACGAGCACATGCTCGGGTCGCAGTGGCTCGATGCGGGGAGCCATCCCGAGGTCACGTTCTCGCTCCGGGAGGTGGCGGACGTCCGCCCGGTGCCCCGGCTGAGCACGGCGGCGGAGGGCACCCGCTCCTACATGGGCACGCTGGTGGGCGAGCTGACCATGCGCGGCGTCACCAGGCCCTTGAGCGTGAAAGAGGCAACGATCTCGTTCGTGCCCGGGGTTGAGGCGGGCGATTCGGGGACGCGCGGCGACCTGATGCTGATCCGCGGGGCGTTCGACGTGACGCTGGCCGACTACGGGATCGAGAACGACGTGATCGCGGTGCGGCAGAAGATCGCGCGGGTGCTGCGCATGGAGCTGGCCCTCTTCCATTCGACGGTGCCCCCGAAGGAGCAGCCGACGCCGAGCGTGACCCCGGGTGGACCTGTGACCCCGGCCGGGCCGTCGGCCCCGACGGGACCGGGCCAACCGGCGACGCCGGCCGATCCGGCCAAGCCGAGCCGGTGAGCGGCGCGGGACGGGGCGAGCCCGCGTGGGGGGCGGCGCGCTACCTCGCGGTGGACATCGGGGACCGGCGCACCGGCCTGGCTGTGGGAGATGCGCGCTCGCGCCTGGCGATCCCCATCGGCGTGCTGGAGGTCCCGCTGGCGCAGCGCGACGGGGAGGAACTCGTGGAGGCCGTCGCGGCGGCGGCGCGGGCGCACCTGGGCGATCCGCCGCGCGGCGCCCTGGTTGTGGGTCTGCCCGTGAACATGGACGGCACCGAGGGCACCAGGGCCCGGGCGATGCGCGGGCTGGCCGCGCGGCTCGGCGCGCGCACGGGGCTCGAGGTGCACCTGCAGGACGAGCGGCTGACCTCGGCGGCGGCGGACTGGTCGATGGCCCGGTCGGGTCTGACGCGCGGGCAGAAGAAGGCGCGGCGCGACGCCCTGGCCGCGGCGGCGATCCTTGGGGATTTCCTCGCGCGCCTGGGCCAGGAGAACGCCCCGTCGGGCCCGGAGGCGGGCGACGGGTGCTAGGTCAGGTCGAAGACCCGGCAGGGGCTCTGGGCGTCGCAGGCCCTGGCGGGCTCGAAGTCCCCGGTGAGCATCCCGTCGATGGCCTGGGAGATCCTGGCCTCGATGCGCCCCAGGTCGAGGTCGTCGAACTCGATGAGGCCGCGCTGCCCGGTGGAGAGGAGCCAGTACTCGGCCCGCCCCCGGACATTCGGGCCGAAGAGGTGGCGGGCCGCGAGCAGATAGATGCCGAGCTGGAGGTCGTCGGGCTTGGGAGTCGCCAGCTTCTTCCAGGCCTGGCCGCTCTTGTAGTCGACGATGCGAACGCTCCCGTCGGGGAGCTGATCGACGCGGTCGAGGCGCGCGGTGAAGAGGTGCTCGAGGCCGGCGCGGGCGTAGGGGAAGCGGACGGAGTGCTCGATCTCCAGGACGTGGAGGTCCGGGGTATGGAGCGTCTCGAGGAGGAGGCGCATCTGGGCCAGGAGCTGCTCGAGCTGGGCCGGGTCGAAGCGCAGCGAGGGGGGCCAGGCCTGCTCGAGCGCCTCGCGTGCCAGGGCGAGCAGGTCCGGGTGGGCCGGCGGGGGAGTCTCGCCGGTGTCCGCGTCCCGCAGGGCGCGGTAGAAGCGCTCGAGGGCGATGTGCGCCGCCTTGCCGACGAACTGGTGGACGCGGTCGGGCTCGCCCAGGTCAAGCTGGGTGCGCAAGTAGAAGCAGCGGGGACAGCGCAGATAGCTGTCGATCGCGCTGTAGCTGAGGTTCAGAGGGGCCGTCAGGGGACGGAGCAGCAGCCCCGCGGCGGTCTGCTCCGCGCCCGGCTGGCGCGCCTGGGTGGCCAGGGCGGAGGCGTAGTCGCGGAGCGGCCCGGGAGCGAAGGGCGCGGGGGGGTCCAAGGCCCAGGAGGGGACCGTGCCGGTGCGCTCGAGGTGGGCCGCGACGGCCAGGCGAAGCAGGTGCTGGTGGCCCTGAGCCGCCAGCTCGGCGAGACGGGCCGGATCGAGCGGGGCGGTCTCGGCCGCCAGGGCCAGGTCGGCCAGGCGCGACCGCTGCGCGGCGCGGGCGCGCGTGCCGATGAGTCTGGCCGGGTCGGCGGCCGCGGGGAGCTCGTGCCGCTCGAGGTCGGCGGCCGGGGCGTCGGCGGGCGGGGGGGGCGCCTCGGCGAGCACGTCCTCGAGCTCGCGCGTGGCCACCAGGGGCGTGCCGGGAGGGGCCTCGCGCGTGAGCTCAAGGAAGAAGTCGGTGCCGGAGCCGCGCGAGGCCTTGCGCTTGGCGAGGAGCACCAGACGCCGGCGGGCGCGGGTGCAGGCGACGTAGAAGACGCGGCGCTCCTCGTCGGCCGCGTCGGCGGCGAGGCGTTCGGGGTCGTCGGGCTGGGCGAGCAGGGCGGGGGGCAGGCGGTGCTCGGGATCCTGGGCGCGCTCCGCGGGCGGGTAGCCGCGGGGCCGCACCCTGGGGAGGAAGACCGTGTCGAACTCGAGGCCCTTGGCCGAGTGCGCCGTGAGCAGGGCGATCGCGTCGGGGGGCTGGTCGTCGGGCTCTGGGTCGTCGTCGAGGCGGAGCTCCTCGTCGCCGCAGAGCGAGGAGCGGTCCTCGTCGCTGAGGTCCTGGTAGTAGGCCCAGAACTCGGCGAGGGTGCCGGGTGGGTCGAGGCGCGGGGCGCGCGAGCCCACCAGGCGGACGAAGCGGACGAGGGAGGCGATGCGCGCCGCGCGGGCCAGGGGCCCCTCCGGGGCGCGGGCATCCGGGGCCGCCAGGCCGGCCAGGCGGATGATGCGCATGACGGCCTCGTGGGCCGGGAGCGTCGCGGCGTCGGCGGAGAGGACCGTGGAGAGGTCCAGGAAGCGGGCGATTCCCGGCTGGGCGCGCGCCTCGGGCAGGCGCGCGAGGTAGTGCCGGAACGAGGCGGGCGCGTGCGGGTCGCGCGAGCGCGCGACGCCGTGCTCGCGCGCGAGGCGGGCGAGCTCGCCGACCGGCACGCCGAGCGCGGGGCGGGCCAGGACGTGCCGGACGGCGGCGTCGGCGGGCGGCGCGGCCAGGAGCTCGATCCAGGCGCGCAGATCGGCGAGGACCGGGTCGGACGCGGCGCGGGAGGGCCGCAGCCGGCGCACGGGAAGGCCTTCGATCGCCAGCCCGGTGGCGAGCTGGTCGAGGTCGGCGTTGCCGCGGGCGATGACCGCGTACCCGCGGTAGCGCGCCCCGGGGGGGCGGGCCTCGGGACGGTCGGCGCGCACGAGGGCCGCGATCGCCTCGGCGGTCTGGGCGTCGTCCTCGAGGATCAGGCCCTCGACCAGCTCGGCGCACCCGGGCTCGGGGTGCGCGACCGAGACGCGGATGGCCTTGCCGGGGTCGAAGCGCGAGGTGGCCCGCGAGATGATGTGATTCGCCGCGGCCACGATGGCGGGGGCGCAGCGATGGTTCTCGTCCAGGCGGACGACGGCGTGCCCGGGCCAGAGGCTCGCGAAGCGGGCAAAGGCGTGCTGGCTGGCGCCCCGGAAGGCGTAGATGGCCTGGTCGTCATCGCCGACGACGCAGAGGTCCGGGCCGGTCCCTCCCCCGCCCGCGGACCGCGCCGGGGGGGCGAGCTGGGCCAGGAGCTGCACTTGGGCGGCGTTGGCGTCCTGGAACTCGTCGACGACGATGTGCCGGTACTCATCCCGGCAAAGCGCCGCGACGCCTGGGCGCGCCGTGAGCAGGCGCAGAGGAATCGTGAGCAGGTGCTCGTAGGTGAGGAGGCCCTCGCGGAGGCTGGCGGTCTCGGCGAGCTGGTAGAGGCGGGCGCGCTCGGCGAACAGGGCGAGGCGCTGGCGCTCGGCCGCCGTGGCGTCGTCGGGGGCCGCCCCCGCGGGAGCGCGTTCGAGGTCGCGGGCGCGCCCGGCGGCGTGCCGCAGACACTCTTCGGGGAAGACCCCGTTGTGCCGGCACTGCTCGATGAATCGCTCGGCGGGCGGGATCGCCGAGTCGCGCCCGACGGGGGCGAGATCGGGGAAGAGGCCGTGCTCGCGGATCAGCCGGGCGAGGAGGCGCTTGCGCTGCGCCGAGTCGGCGATCTGCCAGCGGTGGGGGAGCCCGGCCAGGTGGGCGAAGCGGGTGAGCAGGCGGTGTCCGAAGCCGTGGAAGGTGGTGACGGTGGCCCGCTCGGCGGTGGCGAGGCCGAGAAGGTCGGCCAGGCGGGCGCGCATCTCGGCGGCGGCCTTGACGGTGAAGGTCACGGCCAGGACGCTCTCGGGCGGGGCGCCGTCGGCGATGAGGCGGGCGACGCGGCGGGTGATGACGCGGGTCTTGCCGGTCCCGGGGCCGGCGAGGACGAGCAGGGGCCCGGCGGCGTGGAGCACGGCGTGGCGCTGGGCGTCGCTGAGTCCCTCGAGGACACGGGCTGGATCGGCCGCGGGCATTCGTGCCGGTCAGTGTACGACCGGGGCGCGCGTCGGCCGGGCCGCGATTAGACTCGGTTGCATCATGCGGCGGCTGCTGGCGCGGTTGGCGCCGATCCTTCACCTGACGCGGATCACGACGGCCTTTGCCGCGATCGGCAACGCCTGGTTCGTGATCCTCTGGAGCCGGGCCGGGGCCGGCCACGAGCCCGGCAACCCGGCGCTGACGGCTCTCCCCCTGGGCGTGGTGCTGCTGGGAGGGGCGGCCAATGCGCTGGGGCTCTTCGCGTTCGCGGCGGCGCTCAACGACGTGCTGGACCTGAAGCGCGACCGGATGATCCACCCGGAGCGGCCCATCCCGGCCGGGCGGCTGACGCTCGACGCGGCGATCCGCCTGGTGCTGGGGACCTTCATGTTCGCGGTGCTCGGGGCGGCGGTGCTCGGCGTGCAGGGCGTGCTGATGACGCTGCTGGTGGCGGCGGCGGTGCTCTTCTTCAACGCGGCCGGTAAGTTCGTCCCCGCGGTCGGGGTCGTGCTCATCGGGCTCCTCTACGCCGGGCAGATGCTCACGCCCAACGTCGCCCTCCGGTTCATTTGGCCGGTGTGGCTGGTGATGACGCACGGGCTGGCGGTGGCGGTGATGGTGCACGCGTTGCGGCGCAAGGTGCCGGCCCTGAGCCGGAGGGGAACGCTCTTTGCGATCGCCGCGTGGGCCGGGTGCAGCTCCCTGGTCCTCGCCCTGGCGTGGGTCCGGCTCGGGGAGGACGGGCTCTGGCCCGACTGGGTCGCCCCGGGGAGCGCCGTCGGGCCGGGGTTGCTCGCGGCGCTCTTTGCGTTCATGTGCTGGCGGAAGGTGCGTCAGTACGGCCCCGGCCCCCGTGCCGCGAACAAGATCGCCCGGTACGGGGCGCTCTGGCTCGCCCTGTACTCGTGCGCCTGGCTGCTGGGGCAGGCGTGGGCCTTCGGGGGCGCGTACACGCGGGCGGCGTGGATTCTCACGGCGCTGACCGCGGCGGGGTTCCTGGGCATGACGGTGCTCCGCGAGACCTATGCCCTCCTCGAGCAGCCGCTGGCGTACCGGCGCTAGCGATCCGTGCCGGAGTCGGGGCCCGTCGGCGCGGCGAGATAGACGAGAGTGCGGTAGGCCAGGCTGACCAGGCCGTCGGGCCCGGCGAAGCGCGCGTGGGCCTCCGCGAGAGCCTCCAGGAGGCGGTCCAGGCGCGGGCCGGATCTGGGGACGTACGAGGCGCTCAGGGCGCGGGCGGCGATGCCGTCGCGCGTGAGCGGCTGCCGGTAGGGGAAAGCCCGTTCGGTCAGGCCCGTGAAGAGGGGCGAGGTGCGCAGCGCCTCGACCTGGAGATGCTTCTCGGCGGCGGGGTCCTCGGCGGCCTCGAGGATGGCCCGGGTGTATGCGGCGGTGAACGGGTCGGCGAGGTCCTTGTCGTTCCAGACGAGCGCGAGCCGTCCACCCGGGCGGAGCAGCCGATGGAACTCCCCCAGGGCTTCGCCGGCGCGAAACCAGTGAAACGCCTGGGCGCAGAGCACGAGGTCGGCGGAGCGGGCCGGCAGGCCGGTGCGCTCGGCCGTCGCGTCGGCCCAGGTCACGAGCGGGTGGGGCTCGGCGGCGTCGCGCATGGCGGCGTTGGGCTCGACGGCGACGACGCGCACGCCCCGGTCGGCCAGCAGGCGGGCGGAGATGCCCGTGCCCGCGCCCACGTCGACCGCGGCAAGGGAGCGCGGGTCGCCCAGGCCGGCGAGCACGGCGTCGATCGCCTCGCGCGGATACGAGGGGCGCGCCCGCGCGTAGTCCGCGGCCCGCTCCGAGAACCGGGTGGTCGGGCGGAGCGTGTGGAGCGGGGGGACCGGCGGCGCGGGGTTCACGGAGCGGACCCTCCGAGGGCGAGGAGGGCTCAGTCGAGCTTGAGGTCTTTCGAGACGTCGTCGGTGATGTCGGCGTCGTCCGGGGCCTTGAGCACGGGCCGGGCGAGCACCGCCTCGATCACCCGCTGGATGTTCTCGCTCTGGATCTTCTCGTCGCGCTTGCGCGAGGCGATCACGTGGGTGTATCCCAGGTCCTGGGCCACCGCGTCGACCGAGTTCTTCACCAGGTCGTAGGCCTCGACGTACTTGGCGGCGAGGAAGCGCTGGTAGTTGGTCTCCAGCTCCTGGCGCCTGCGGCCGTACGCCTGGCTCTTCTCCTGGAACTCGCGGATGAGGTCGCCGGCGCCGGGGTCCTCGGGCTTCATGGTCTCGCCGCGCTGCTGGATCTCCTGGAGCTCCTTCTCCATGGGCTCGAGGGCGACGCGGATCTTCTCGAACTCCTCCTTGATGGTGGGCTCGAACTTCTCGCTCTTCATGAGGCGGTCGGCGATGCCATAGATGTCGCAGGTGGCGACCTTGGCCTCGGGCGGCTCGGCCGGGCGGGCCGCGGCGGCGAGGGCGGTGAGCAGGGCGGCGGCGAGGAGGGCGTAAACCAGCACGCGCTCGGTGGGACGCATCGGGGGTGCTCCGGAAAGAAGGCGAGGGAGGGTCAGTCTAGGTGCCGGCCCCCGCCGGCCGCGGCGCGGGGCGGCGCGCCAGCAGGACCGCCAGCAGCGTGAGGTCCGCCGGGGTGATGCCCTCCAGGCGCGAGGCCTGCCCGAAGGTCTCCGGGCGGAAGCGCTCCAGCGCCTCGCGCGCCTCGGCGCGGAGATGGCCCAGGGCGGCGTAGGCGGCATCGCCCGGGATGCGGCGGCGCTCGAGTTCCGCGTGCCGGCGCACCTCCGCCTCCTGGCGGAGCACGTAGGGCTCGTAGAAGAAGTCCGTGGCCACGGTCAGCAGGGCGGGGGGCGAGAACGCGGGGGCTTGGTCGGGGTCGTGAGCCCGGATCGCGGCGGCGAGGTCCGCGGGGGTGGTCCCGGGACGCTTGAGCACCTCGGCGAGCGGCGCCGTGCCGACGCGGATCGAACCGACGAGCTGCCGCAGCGCCGCGAGCTCACGGGTGCGCCGCGCGAAGAGGGCCGCGCGCCGGCGCCCCAGCGGCGTGGCGTCGAGAAGGCCCAGCGAGCGGGCGAGGGGCGTGAGACGGTCGGCGGCGTTGTCGGCGCGGAGCAGCAGGCGGTGCTCGGCGCGGCTGGTGAACATGCGGTAGGGCTCGGTGGGCGTCTTGGTGACCAGGTCGTCCATCATGACGCCGATGTAGGCCTGGGCCCGTCCGAGCACGATCGGCTCGTGACCAAGCGCGAGGCGGGCGGCGTTGATGCCCGCGAGGACGCCCTGGCCGGCGGCCTCCTCGTACCCGCTGGTGCCGTTGATCTGCCCGGCGAGGAAGAGGCCGCGCACCAGCTTGGTCATGCCCGTGGCGCCGATCTGGTGGGGCCGCACCATGTCGTACTCGACCGCGTACCCGTAGCGGTAGACGCGGGCGCGGGCGCACCCGGGCAGGGCGCGCACGACCTGGTCCTGCACGTCGGCGGGGAGGCTGGTGGAGATGCCGTTGCAGTAGACCCAGTCGTCCCGGTGACTCTCGGGCTCGAGGAAGACGTGGTGGGAGTCCTTGTCGGCGAAGCGCACGACCTTGTCCTCGAGGGAGGGGCAGTAGCGCGGCCCGACGGACTCGATCTGCCCGGAGTACATCGGGGCGCGGTGCAGGTTGGCCCGGATGAGGTCGTGGACCTGGCGGCTGGTGGAGGTGATGCGGCACTCGACCTGGGGCAGGGCGGGGAAGCGGTCGGGCAGGGGCGCCAGGCCGGGGACAGGCGCGGCGTCGTCCCGCGCACCGCCCGCGCGGGCGTCCGAGAGATCGCTGAAGGGCTGGGGAGGATCGTCGCCGTGCTGGGCGGGGAGGGCGTCCCAGTCGATGGTGGAGCGCTGCAGGCGGGGCGGGGTGCCCGTCTTGAGCCGTCCCAGCTCGAAACCCAGGTCGCGCAAGGCCTCGGAGAGACCGAGCGCGGGAGCCTCGCCGAAGCGGCCGCCCGGCGTCTGCGCCGGACCGGTGTGCATGAGCCCGCGCATGAAGGTGCCGGTGGTCAGGACCACCGCGGAAGCCGCGAGGTCGAGGTCATGCTCCGCGGTCCGCACGCGGAGGCCGGCGATCGCTCCGTCCCGGACCAGCAGGGTCCGGACCGCGCCGGCGACGACGCGGATCTCCGGGCGGCTGGCGATGAGCCCCCGCACGGTCTCGGCGTAGGCGTGCTTGTCGCACTGGGCCCGCGGCCCGCGGACGGCGGCGCCCTTGCTGGCGTTGAGAACCTTGAACTGGATTCCCGTGGCGTCGGCGGCCAGACCCATCAGCCCGCCGAGGGCGTCGATCTCGCGGACGATCTGGCCCTTGGCCAGCCCGCCGATCGCGGGATTGCAGGACATGACGCCGATCTTCGAAGGATCGAGCGTGACGAGGGCGACGGTCGGGGGGGCCGCCTCGTCGGACCGGGGCAGGAGGTTGGCGGCGGCCCACGCGGCCTCGACGCCGGCGTGCCCGCCCCCGACAACGATCACACTGAACCGGTGCGCACCCACGGGCGATAGTAGTTCGGGGCCGGGGGCCTACGATGCGCCAGCCGCGGCGTTTGGCGGCTCAAACCTCGGGAAACCATGCTCCGCAAGGTGCTTCACAGCAAGCTGCACATGGCCGCGGTGACCGCGGCGCGCCCGGAGTACGTGGGCTCGATCACGCTGGACCCGGAACTGCTCGAACAGTGCGGCATGCGGGTGAGCGACGCGGTGGAGATCGCCAACTGCCGCACCGGCGAGCGGTTCGAGACGTACATCTTCCGGGGGGAGCGCGGCGCCCGGCAGGTGGAGGTGAACGGGGCGGCGGCTCACCTGGTGGAGGTGGGAGACCGGCTGATCATCATGCACTACGCGCTGCTGAACGACGCGCAGTACGCCGACCATCGCCCGCGCGTGCTGGTGATGCGCCCGGACAACACGGTCGAGCGGGCGCTCCGGTACGAGCCGGGGCCGTGAGGGCGGGGATGGGGCCGGCGCACGCGGCCGGCGATGCGCGGCCTGGCGGGGCGGAACCGTACACACAGATCGGCCTGGGGGACGGGGCGACGGCGCACGTGGGGCGAGGCGTGCTGGGCCGGCTCGGCGTGCTGGTGCGCGCCGCGGTGCCCGGCGCCCGCCGGGCCCTGCTCGTGATCGACGCGGGTGTTCCTGAGGCGTGGGCCGCCGGGGCTGACGGGTCGCTGCGCGCCGCGGGATTCGAGCCGCTCGCCTGGGCGTTCTCTCCGAGCGAGCGGGCCAAGACGCTGGGCACGCTGGAGGCCCTGCTCAGCGAGATGGCGCGGGTGCGGCTGGAGCGCGCCGAGCCGGTGATCGCGCTGGGCGGTGGGATCACGGGCGACCTGGCGGGGTTTGCGGCGGCGGTGTATCGGCGCGGCGTGCCGGTGGTGCAGTGCCCCAGCACGCTGCTGGCGATGGTCGATGCGGCGGTCGGGGGGAAGACCGCGGTGAACCTGCTCGGCATGCCTCACGCCGCGCGGGGTGAGGCCGCGACCGGCAGGGGCTCGGCGAGGCCGCTCATGAAGAACATGGTCGGGGCGTTCCACGCGCCGCGGCTGGTCGTCGCGGACGTCGGCCTCCTCGCCTCGCTGCCCGTGCGCGAGCTGGCCTGCGGCTGGGCCGAGTGCATCAAGCACGCGGTGCTGGGAGCTGCCTACGGCGACGGGGGCCTGATGGAGGAGACCGAACGGGTCCTGACGGTTGCGCAGGCCGCGCCCGGGACCGGCCCCGCGGGGAAGCAGGGGCCGGAGTGCGGCGTCGCGGCGCTGGTGGCGCGGAACGTCGCGCTCAAGGCGCGCGTGGTGGCTGCTGATCCACGCGAGCGTGCGGCGGACGGGGCGACCCTCAGCCGCGCGCATCTGAACCTGGGGCACACCTTCGGGCACGCGATCGAGGCGATGGCGGAGGACGTCAGGCACGGTGAGGCGGTGGGCCTGGGCCTGCGGGCGGCCGTCGGCGTGGCGCAGGAGCTGGGCCTGTGCACGCCGGGCCTGGTCCGGCGCGTGACGGCGCTGCTGGACCGGGCGGGGCTGCCGCGCGACTTCCCGTCGGGCGTCGGGCCGGAGAGCGTGATGGAGCGCTTGCTCGACGACAAGAAGGTGGCGGGGGGCGCGGTCGCCCTGGTGCTCCCGACCGGGGACGAGCGGAGCCCGGGCGTGACGGTGCGCCGCGATGTGCCGGGGGCGGTGATCGGGCGGGCGGTGCGGGGGCTCGCGGCTGGGCGGTGAGGCCGCGTGCGGACTAGCGCGGGCCGGCGGGCACCGGCGCGGGCGATGCGTTGGCGGCCGGGGCGGCCGCCGCGGCCGGTTCCCCGACCGGCCGGGCGGCGGGTGGGGCGGCCCGCAGGCGGGCGGCGATGATCAGGCCGGTGAAGGCGCAGCCGATCGCCACCCCGAGGAGGTAATAGCCGAGGCGGTCGCGGAACCCGGAACCGCCGCGCGCAGGGGTCGCGGGTCGGGTCATGCGGCGCCACCCGGGCGGCGCGAGGGCTTGCGGTCGCGCTTGTTGGCGCGCACGCCGGGCATGCCGGCCTTGCGCCGGGGCGTCCCGCCGCGGGCCAGGTCCTCGACCTCCGAGAGCTTGACCTTGGCGCGTCCGGAGCCCGGGCGCGACTTTTTCAGGACCTCGATCTGGTCGCGGAGGCGGGCGGCCTTCTCGAACTCCAGGTCGGCGGCGGCCTGGAGCATCTCGTCCTCGAGCAGCCGCGTGAGCTCGGAGACCTCGTATTCCTGCTCGGTGGCGTGGAAGGCCTCGCGGGCGGTGCGCCGGGCCTTGAGCTGGTCCTGCAGCCCGCGGCGGATCGCCTTCTCGATGGTCGTCGGGGTGATGCCGTGCTTCTCGTTGTACGCGACCTGCTTGGCCCGGCGGCGCTCGGTCTCGCGGATGGCCGCGTCCATGGCGGGCGTGACGGTGTCGGCGTACATCACGACCCGTGAGCTGGCGTTGCGGGCGGCCCGGCCCATCTGCTGGATGAGGCTGGTGGGCGAGCGGAGGAATCCCTGCTTGTCGGCATCGAGGATGCAGACCAGCGCCACCTCGGGCAGGTCGAGCCCCTCGCGCAGCAGGTTCACCCCGACGAGCACATCGAACTCGCCGGTGCGGAGGTCGTTGAGGATCTCGACCCGCTCGAGGGTCTCGATCTCGCTGTGCAGGTAGCGGACGCGCAGGCCCTGCTCGTCGAGGTAGCGGGTCAGGTCCTCGCAGAGCCGCTTGGTGAGCGCGGTGACGAGCACGCGCTGGCCCCGGGCGACGGTCGCCTGGCAGCGGGCCACCAGGTCGGGGACCTGGCCGGCGGCCGGGCGCACGTCGACCTCGGGGTCGAGGAGCCCCGTGGGGCGGATGACCTGCTCGGCGACGACGCCGCCGCAGCGCTCCAGCTCGTAGGGGCCCGGCGTGGCGCTGACGAACAGGAGCTGGGGGACGATCGCCTCGAACTCCTCGAAGCGCAGGGGGCGGTTGTCGAGCGCGCTGGGGAGGCGGAACCCGTGCTCGACGAGCACCGTCTTGCGCTGCTGGTCCCCGTTGTACATGGCGTGGACCTGTGGCATCGTGACGTGGGACTCGTCAATGATGAGGAGCCAATCGCGGTGGTTGGGGCGGCGGGGCGCGCCGGCCGCCGGGCCGGGGTGCCCGGGCCCGGGCGGCCCGGGCGGGGGCGGCGCCGGGGGCGCATAGTCGAAGTAGTCGAGCAGCGTGTACGGGCGCTCGCCGCGGGCGCGCCCGTCCATGAAGCGCGAGTAGTTCTCGATGCCGGAGCAGAAGCCGGCCTCCTCGATCATCTCGAGGTCGTACTTGGTGCGCGCGATGAGCCGCTGGGCTTCGAGGAGCTTGCCCTGGGAGCGGAGCTCGATGACGCGCTCGTCGAGCTCCTGGCGGATCGCCGCCAGGGCGGACTGGAGGCGGTCCTCGGGCATGACGTGGTGGACCGCGGGGAAGAGGAAGTACTGGGTCTCCTCGGCCAGGAGCTCCCCGCTGGTGGGGTTGATGAGCTCGAGGCGCTCGACCTCGTCGCCGAAGAGGGAGACGCGGACGGCGAACTTCTCGTAGGCGGGCCAGATCTCGATGGCGTCGCCGCGGACGCGGTAGCGGGCCCGCTGGAACTCGTAATCGCCGCGCTGGTACTGCATGTCGTTGAGGGCCATCAGGAAGGCCCGGCGGTCGATGAGACCTCCCCGGGTGATGGTCAGGAGCTTCTGCCCGTAGGCCTCGGGGGAGCCGAGCCCGAAGATGCACGAGACGCTCGCGACGACGATGGTGTCGCGGCGCGAGAGGATGTTGCTGGTGGCGGCGAGGCGGAGCTGGTCGAGCTCGTCGTTGCGCGAGGAGTCCTTCTCAATGTAGATGTCGCGCTGCGGGATGTACGCCTCGGGCTGGTAGTAGTCGTAGTAGCTGACGAAGTAGTTGACGCTGTTGTGCGGGAAGAGCTCGCGCATCTCCTCGTAGAGCTGGGCGGCGAGCGTCTTGTTGTGGCTCACGATCAGCGTCGGCTTCTGGAGGCGCTGGATCACGTGGGCCATCGTGAACGTCTTGCCGGTTCCCGTCGCCCCGAGCAGGCAGGCGCAGGGGGCCCCGGAGCGCAGCGTGGCCGTGAGCTGCTCGATCGCCTGCGGCTGGTCGCCGGTGGGCACGAAGGGGCTGACGATCTGGAAGGGGCGTCCGGGGCGCGGCACCGCCAATCGTACGAGGCCCCGCGCGGGAACGGTTCCTAGAGGTGACACGGGGCGCGATGTCGTGGTGCGCCGTGGAGCCGCGCCACCGGGAGGTCCACACCGCGGACGCGAGCTAGGCGTCGGGGGTCCGCAGCAGGCCGCGGTATTCGCCGTACGCCTCGGGGTGGGACTTGTGGGCGCTGACGCGGTCCTTCACCACCCGGAACCCGGTCTGCGCGAGGAGGTCGCGGAGGCCCCGCTCGTCGAAGGGGTTGGGATGGAGCTTGTCGCGATAGGCCATCAGGTCGACGAGGAGCCAGAGCAGCCCCCCGGGGCGGAGGAGGCGCCGGGCTTCCAGGAGCACGTCGCGGGGGCGGTCGGCGTGGTCCAGGCAGTTCTCGATGACCACCAGGTCGGCGGTGCGCGCCGGCAGCGGGATCACCTCGCCCGCCGCGGCGATGTACGTCACCGAGTCGCACTCGGGAGGGAGCAGTCCCTCGGTGGTGTAGCCGTCGGCCAGGGGATCGATCGCGATGGCGCGACGCCAGGGGGCCAGGGCGATCGAGGGGAAGGGGCCGGCGCCGATTTCCACGGCGGTGCGCTCCCGGGTCCAGGCCTCGAAGGCGGCCCGGTCGGGCAGGCCGAGGGTCTCGCGGAGCTCGTCGAGCCGGGCGCGCTGCCACCCGCCGAAGACGTCCTGGAACTCCCCGCCGCACTGCTCGGCGCTGGCGCGGCGCGCGAAGTCGCACCAGAACCCGAGCTCGACGCGGTACTTTTCGGTGAGGTCGGGGACCTCGGTCCCGCAGGGCGAGACCGCCGAGCCCGCCAGGCCGCCGCGCCATGTGCCGCTCGAGAGGAGCGCCTCCAGGCGGCCGAGCGATCCGCTGACGTCGCGCAGCCCCGGGCGCAGGAGGCGGAACATGCACTGCTTGGCGGTGGCCTTGACGGAGGGCATGAGGGGGACCCGAAGGGCCTGGGGCGGAGTCTAGGAAGTTCGCCGGGTCCGTCGGTTCGATCGGAGCCCGAACCGCGGACGATCCATCGCCGCCGCGGGTCCGTATATCGGTGACGGGGCCGCTGTTGGCGGATCGGCTTGTCGGACGGGTGCCGGCGTGCCGATAGAGCCGGGTGGCTCGTTGCGGCGGCCGGCGCGGCCGGGCCGCAGTTCCTTGACAAGAGCGGCGGTCCGGAGTGGCGGGCGTGACGCGATCGCGGCGCGATACCCGGTGCGCCCGCGAGCCGGACCACCCAGAGTCGGTCGGCGTGAGAATCGTCGGCACGGCATTGCGCTCGTACGTTTCCCGGTCGGGGACGCGCGCGGGTGCTCGGGCGGCGGTTATGGAGAGCAAGGCCATGCGCGAGGACCACGCCAGCATCGGGAAGGACCACGGCGGCCGCGCCGAGAGCCCGGGGACGGCCCAGGAGATGCTCTCGCTGATCGAGGCCCGCGTGGACCGCCAGTCCTTCCGCCAGCACCACTGGGAGGGCTCGTTCGCCGAGTACCTCGACATCGCGGGCAAGCAGCCCGCGGTGGTGCGCAACGCCTACCAGCGGGTGTACGACGCGATCCTCTCCTTCGGATTCGAGCGCTACCGGCTCTTCAAGCGCGACGCGGTCCGCTACCACTTCTTCTCGGACCCGATCGACAGCGGCGCCGACGCGATCTTCGGCCTGGACTTTGCGCTCATGCAGCTCGTCGACGTGTTCCGCTCGGCGGCCGAGGGATACGGGACCGACAAGCGGATCCTGCTGCTCCACGGGCCGGTGGGGTCGAGCAAGAGCACGATCGCTCGGCTGCTGAAGAAGGGTCTCGAGCACTACTCGCGGACCGACGAGGGGGCGCTCTACTCGTTCTCCTGGATGCTCGACGAGCACTGCGGGCCGGGGGGCAAGGAGCACGAGTTCGCCTGCCCGATGCACGAGGAGCCCCTGGTGCTGGTGCCGCGCGAGGCCCGCCAGGACATCCTGATGCGCCTCAACGACCGCTACACCCCGCAGCACCGCGGGGGGAAGCTGCGCGTGAGCGGGGACCCGTGCCCGTTCTGCCGCAAGGTGCACGCCGACCTGATGCGCCACTACGCGGGCGACATCACGCAGGTGCTCGGGCACATGAAGGTGCGGCGGATCATCCTGAGCGAGAAGGACCGCGTGGGCATCGGGACCTTCCAGCCCAAGGACGAGAAGAACCAGGACTCGACGGAGCTGACGGGGGACATCAACTACCGGAAGATCGCGCAGTTCGGGTCCGACTCGGACCCGCGGGCCTTCAACTTCGACGGCGAGCTGAACATCGCCAACCGGGGCATCTGCGAGTTCATCGAGGTGCTCAAGCTCGACGTGGCGTTCCTGTACGACCTGCTGGGCGCCAGCCAGGAGCACCTGATCAAGCCCAAGAAGTTCGCGCAGACCTCGATCGACGAGGTGATCATCGGGCACACCAACGAGCCCGAGCACCTGCGTGATGTCGCCCGCGTAGTGGCGCATCAGGATGTCCTGGCGGGCCTCGCGCGGCACCAGCACCAGGGGCTCCTCGT
>DASPKO010000102.1:0-2029 GCA_035628055.1 Phycisphaerales bacterium | reverse complement strand
CCGGCGGGGGGCCGGTGGATCGCCCGCTTGGGGGTGCCGATCCGGGAAAGCGATCATCGGCGGGGATGCGAGCCCGGAGCCGGTGGTGGGCTGGGGAAGCGGCGCCGGGCATGGGCGGGGCGCGTGCCCGCGGCCGGCGCTTCAATCCGTGAAGAGCGGCGCGGGCTGGTCGGCGGGGGCGAGTTGCAGGCCCAGGTGGGAGGCCCCGGCGGGCGTGAGCATCCGGCCGCGGCGTGTTCGCGCCAGGAAGCCGGCCTGCAGCAGGAAGGGTTCGACGACGTCCTCGAGCGTGCCCGCGTCCTGGCTCAGCGTGGCCGCGACCGCCTCGAGGCCGACGGGGCCGCCGGCGTAGGTCACCCCGATGGCGCGGAGGTACGAGCGGTCCAGCTCGTCGAGCCCGAGCTCGTCCACGCCTTCGAGCGCCAGCGCCTCGGCGACCATCGCCGCCGTCACCCGCCCGTCGCCGCGGACCTGCGCGTAGTCGCGCACGCGGCGGAGCAGGCGGTTGGCGATCCGCGGGGTCCCGCGCGAGCGGGCGGCGATGGTCCGCAGGGCCGCGCCCTCGGCGGTCACCTCCAGCAGGCGGGCGCTGCGGGCCAGGATGGTCAGGAGCTCGGCGGCGCTGTAGAAGCGGAGGTGATGGGTGATCCCGAACCGGCTGCGCAGCGGCGCGCTCACGAGGCCCGCCCGGGTGGTCGCCCCGATGAGCGTGAAGGGCTTGAGGCGCACCTGGACCGTGCGGGCGCTGAGCCCGGAGTCCACGGGCACGTCGATGCGGAAGTCCTCCATCGCGGGGTAGATGAACTCCTCGACGGCGATCGGCAGGCGGTGGACCTCGTCGATGAAGAGGACGTCGCGGGCTTCCAAGCGCGTCAGGGCGCTGGCCAGGTCGGTCCCGCGCGTGAGCGCCGGCCCGCTGGTGACGTGCACGCGGCTCTCCATCTCCTGGGCGATGACGTGCGCGAGGGTGGTCTTGCCCAGCCCGGGGGGGCCGTGGAGCAGCACGTGCTCCATGGGCTCGGCGCGGGCGCGCACGGCCTGGATGGTGATGCGGAGGCGCTCGAGCAGGTCGGTCTGGCCCGCGTACTCGTCCATCCGCGTGGGGCGGAGGGACCAGTTGCGCTGCTCCTCCTCGGGGCGCTGCTGGGCGGAAACGAAGCGCTCGATCGCCATGGGGTGCTTATCGACCGGCGACCGGACCCCGAACCAGTTTGCGGTGATGCGCCAGGGAGTGCGTTGGGCGCGCGGACGGGCTACTTCGGCTCCGGCTCGGGGCGAGCGGGCGATGCCGGTGCGGGCGGTTCGGCCGGTGCCGGGGCCGGCGGGGCAGCGCCTTGGCCGGGCGCAGGCTCCCCGGGGATGGCGGCGGGCCCGGGAGGAGTGGGAGCGGGCGGCGCGCCGGGCGCGGCGGGGCCGCGCGGGCGTCCGTCGGCCGCGTTGCCCCCGTCGGGGCGGCGCTCTCCGCGCCGACGTTCGCCCGGCTCGCCGGGGGGCGGGAGGGGGACGCGCGGGAGGAGGCTCTCGGCGCAGGCCAGGTTGTACGCGGTGATCGCCGCGCACGTCGCGGACTGCCGGAGGTACTCCGGGATCGCCAGGTCGAGCCGGTCGTGCTGGGTGTGCCACCCGTAGCCGTACTCGGCCCGTCCGACCTCGTCCCAGAAGAAGCCCGGCACGCCGCGCTGCACGAAGGAGACGTGGTCCGAGCCGCCCGAGCGCGGCATGCGGTCGCCGGTCGAGTGGATGTTCACGTTGAGGTACTTGCCGTCGGCCTTGCTGTAGAACTGGTTGTTGACCGGGGCGGTGGCGGCGGCGAGCATCTCGACCATGCTGTCCGGGCAGCCCAGCCCGCCCTCGTAGTTGGTGCCGCCGTCGTCCACGAAGACGGCGCTGATCCGCGGCAGCTCGTCGGCGTGGCGCTCGACCCAGGAGCGCGAGCCGAGCAGCCCCTGCTCCTCGCCAGTCCAGAGGATGAACCGGATGGTGCGCTTGGGGCGCGCCCCGCTGACGGCGAGCAGGCGGGCGGCCTCGA
>DASPKO010000101.1:0-5111 GCA_035628055.1 Phycisphaerales bacterium | reverse complement strand
CCCATCGGCGAAGCGAGCGAGCGCGGCAGGATCGTCGTACCCGGCGCTTTGGAGTTCCCCCAGAGCACCCGCGGGGGCCCCGGCGACCGGGTCCAGGAAGCGGAAGTCCAGGCCCAGGGGGATGCCGGCGAGCGCGAGCATGCGGCCCAACTGCCCCCCGCCCAGCACGCCGACCTTCACGGGGCGCGCTCGCGGGTGCCGGGCGATGGCGCGGCGCGGGGATCGCTCCCCTCGAGGACGCGCCGGGTCTGACGCAGGCGGAACCCCTCGAGCGCCGGCAGGTGCTCGGGATGCTTGCCGGCAACGATCGCCGCCGCCAGGAGGGCCGCATTGGTGGCGCCCGCGGGCCCGATGGCCAGCGTGGCGACGGGCACGCCCGCGGGCATCTGCACGATCGACAGGAGCGAGTCCAGCCCGCGGAGCGCCCGCGACTGGACCGGCACGCCCAGCACCGGCAGCGTGGTCTTGGCGGCGAGCATGCCGGGCAAGTGCGCGGCCCCGCCGGCCCCCGCGATGATGACCTCCAGGCCCCGGGCGCGCGCCGACTGGGCGTATTCGAAGAGCACATCGGGCGTGCGGTGGGCGGAGACCACCCGGGCCTCGCAGGGGATGCCGAGCTCGTCCAGGGTCTCGGCGGCGCGGGACATGGTGGCCCAGTCCGAGCGCGATCCCATCACGACACCGACAAGAGGCGCGCCGCCCGCGTGCATGAGTGCTCCCGCCGAGCCCCCGCGAGGACTGTATCAGACCCGGAGGCGTGCCGCGTGCACGCGGTGGCGGTGCGCCGCGGCACGAGCTCGCGCGGCGTGCCTCGGGACCGTGGGGGCGGGGGCCGGGTCGGGCGGCGCGGGCGGTGGTTCCCGGGAGGCCGGCGCGGCGCCGGGGCTCTCGGCCCGGCGCGAGGAGGGAGCCGCGCGTCGGCAGGTGGCCCAGCAGAGCAGCATCGCCGCCGGCACCACCAGCAGGCCGAGCAGGGCGACCAGCTCGCCCGTGGCCACGTGGGCCAGTGACTCGGGAGTCACGAGCACCCAGGCCAGCCCGAGGCAGACGATTACGGACACCCCGGCGCACGCCGCGGCGCCGACGAAACCGAGCCGACACCATGAACGACCCAAGCCATCCCCTCCGGCCGCCACGGCGACCCGACGCGTCCCTGCTCCTCGCCCACGCCCGCACGCTCGGGCCGCGTCCTGGTTGCGGCGCCCGCGCGCCGGGGCGACCCGAGCGCGGCGGGGCGGGAGCGTAGCGGGCCCCGCGCCGCCCGGCAACGAGGCCGCGGTCGCCGGCGTGTTTGTGATCCGGGCGCGGGTGCTGTATCGTCCCGCCCTGTGACGACCACCGTGCCGCGCCCGGGGCGATCCCGCCAGACCATGCTCGGACTTGTCGCCGGCTGCCTCACGTCGGCGGCGGGCGCGGTGGCGCCGGCGCTGGCGCAGCCGGGCGATCCGCAGCCGCACCCGCAGAAGCCCGACCCGGTCCCGCCGCCCAAGCCGGGAACGGACCCGACGGGGCCGCTCGAGGCGGTCGCCCCGCCGGTGCCGCCCCCGCCGCGCCCGGGCCCGGTCGCGCCGCCCGAGGGGGTGCCGGGCGCCGAGCCGGAGTCCCCCCTGGCGGTGTTCGAGAGCCGCCCGGTGCGCGAGGTCAGGCTCGAGGGGCTCAAGGGCGTCAACGAGCAGCTCGTGCGCAACCAGGTGCGCACGCGCGCGGGACAGCCCATGTCGGCGGAGATGGTTCGCAAGGACGTGCAGCGGCTGAACCGCCTGGGGCGCTTCGCCGAGATCAACGCGCGGGTCGAGCCGTTCGACGACGGCACGGTGACGGTGATCTACCAGTTCGTCGAGACGCCCGTGATCACCGACGTGCAGGCGGTCGGCAACCGCCAGATCCCCGACGCCGAGATCGCGGCGGTGATCTCCGTGCTGGCGGGGACGCCCGTGGACGAGTACGCGCTGGGGCGCGCGGCCCGTCAGATCCAAGACCTGTACCGGCGCAAGGGCTATTACCTCGCGGAGGTCGAGATCGACCGCGCCGAGCTGGCCGAGAGCGGGATTGTGCTCTTCCGGATCAAGGAGCGCGAGCGGGTCAAGGTCGCGGACATCCGCATCACCGGGAACGAGGCCCTGGCCGAGGCGCAGCTCCGCCCCGGGCTCAAGACCAAGGAGGCGTGGCTTTTCGAGAAGGGCCCGCTCGACAACGACGTGCTCGACGCGGACGTGGCCGCGATCATCGCGGCCTACCGCGACCGGGGCTACCTCGACGTGCGCGCCGACCGGGAGGTGCGGATCTCGCCCAACTCCCGCGAGGCGATCGTCACCTTCCTCGTGGCCGAGGGGCCGCAGTACACGCTGCGCGACGTGCGCGTCGAGTACGTCGACCGCGACGCCCCGCGGGTTCCGCCCGAGCCGGACACGGCCGCGGTGGCCCGCGAGCTGGCCCGCGAGCGCGCCGCGCAGGGCCGCGCGGACGAGCCGGTGTCGGACGAAGAGATCACCCGGCGGCTCGAGGAGATGCGGGCCGAGCGCGAGCGGGCGCTCGGGCTGACCCGGGCGCGCGAGGCGACGCGGGTCTTCACGCCGCGCCAGCTCGCGGGGCTGATGGTCCTCAAGCCCGGGGACGCCTACTCGATCCGCGACCTGAACCGGTCGCTGGAGGCGATCAACCGGGCGTACGGGACGATGGGGTACATCGACGCCCGGGTCGACAAGGCGGAGCTGCGCGACGAGGACGAGCCCCGCGTCGACCTGGTGCTCCAGGTGCACGAGGGCCGGCGCTCCTACACCGGGCTGGTCAAGATCGCCGGGGACGACCTGACGCGGCAGAAGGTGATCCGCCGCCAGGTGCAGGTGCGGCCCCAGCGGCCCCTCGACGGTCCGGCCCTGGAGGAGACGCGCCGGCGGCTCAACGCCCTGCGGCTGTTCAAGGGGGCGGGGGACGAGGACCTGGCCGAGTCGGTCAAGACCACGGTCCAGGAGCCGGACCCCGCGCGCCCCGGCGAGCGCGACGTCCTCGTGAACGTGACCGAGACGAACACCGGGTCGCTCACCTTCGGCGTCGCCGCCTCGTCGGACGCGGGTCTCATCGGGCAGATCGGCCTGCACCAGACCAACTTCGACATCCTCGATACCCCGGACTCGTTCGAGGAGCTCATCCGCGGGCGGGCGTTCCGCGGGGCCGGGCAGATCTTCGACCTGAGCCTGGCGCCCGGCCTGGAGAGCCAGACCTACTCGGTCTCCCTCACCGAGCCCCACCTCTTCGACTCGGCGTACTCGGGCTCGGGCGCGCTCTTCTACCGGTCGCAGGAGTTCCGGCGCTACGACGAGGAGCGCGTGGGCACGCAGCTCTCGCTCGGGCGCCGCTTCGGGGAGCGCTGGAACGGGGCCGTGAGCACGCGCTTCTATACCGTCGACCTCTACGACATCGACGAGTTCGCCCCCGTGGACGTCTTCGAGGTCGAGGACAAGAACCTGCTCACCGGCCTGGGGCTCTCGCTCACGCGGACGACCACCGACTCGCGCTTCCGCCCCACGCGGGGCACGCGGCTGGAGCTCGCCGCCGAGCAGGTGGGCGCCCTGGGGGGCGACTTTACCTTCACACGCCTCAGCGCCAACCACACCCTCTTCGTCCCCGTCTACGAGGACTTCCTGGGACGCACCACGGTCCTCAGCCTGCACACGAACGTGGGCTACATCCCGCAGTCCGAGTCCGACGTGCCGGTCTTCGAGCGCTTCTACCTGGGCGGACGCTCCTTCCGGGGCTTCCGTTTCCGCGAGGTTTCCCCCAAGGGAATCCGCAACGACACGCGCGAGCTGGGGGGCGACCCGGTCGGCGGGACGTTCGCCTTCTTCCTCGGCCCCGAGATCGAGCAGCCCCTGCTCGACAAGTACATCTCGGGCGTGCTCTTCCTCGACACGGGCACGGTCATCAATGACCCCGGGTTCGACGACTATCGCGTGAGCGTCGGGGTGGGCGTGAGGCTGTACATCCCGCAACTGAGCCCGGTCCCTCTGGCCTTCGACTTCGCCGTGCCGCTGGTGCGCATGGAGGGGGACGACACCCGCCTGTTCAGCTTCTCCCTGGACGTGCCCTACTGAGCACCACTGCGGGGCCCGGCGGCGGGGCCGCTTCAGCGAGCTTCCTCGACGCGCTCCGAGGTGCGCACCCGCTGGGCGCGGGCCCAGCGCTGCCAGCTCGCGTCGGACCGGAGCGCGATCTCGTCCAGGAGCGCGGGGGTCTGCTCGTCGAGGAGCCCGTGACGGACCTGGGCCCGAGCCAGGGCCTGCACGCTGGGGAGGTGCCCGGGGTAGACCTCGAGCGCCGCCTGGTAGCTGTCGATCGCCTGATCCACCCGCCCCGCGCGCTCGAGCACGAGCCCAAGATTCAGGCGCGGGTCGGGGTGACCGGGCATCAGCTTGCGGGCCCATTCGAACTCGCCGGCCGCCTCGTAGAGCTTGCCCTGCGCGAGGTAGATGACCCCCAGGTTGTTGTGCGCCGGCCCGTGGAAGCGGTCGGCGTCCAGGGCCGCGAGCAGGAGCCGCTCGGCCGCAGGGCTCTGGGGGTCGGCGAGCGCCGCGGCCTGCCGGGTGAGCCGCTCGGCGCGCGCCGCGCTGCGCCCGGAGTCGGAGGCGGGGACGTAGGTCTCGCGTGCCCGATGCGTGCATGCCGCTGGGGCCAGCACGGCGCCGAGCAGGAGGAGGCACAGGGCCGGGACGGGGCGGTTCATGGCGGGCTCCTGGCTTCGAGCGAGATGGACTCGAGGCGGAGCACGGCCTGCAGGGGCAGGTCTCCGCCCGGGGGGGCAGCGGCCGTCGGGAGCGGCCTGAGGTCGATCGAGACCACCGTCCAGTCCGGCTCCCGCTCGCGCCACGCCGCGAGGAAGAGGCCGACCTGGGGGAGCGTAACTCCGGTCAGATTCAGCGTGGCCTGGTGGCGGACGAACTCCGCCGAACCGGCCCTGCCGGCGGCGCGGGCCTCGGGCGCCAGGCTCCCGAGCGTGGCGGGATCGATGCCCGTGGCGGCGAGCGCGGAGGTGACGCGCTGCGCCAGCCCGGCGATCGGTGCTGAGCGCCTGGCCCAGCTCGGCAGGCCGCGCTCGAGCTCACGGAGCCGGGCCG
>DASPKO010000100.1:0-7816 GCA_035628055.1 Phycisphaerales bacterium | reverse complement strand
CTGATCCACTTCCGCTACTTCTTCACGCGCAAGCTCATGTTCCTCTCGCAGGCCGAGGCGGTCGCGCTCTTCCCGGGCGGCTTCGGGACCATGGACGAGGCGTACGAGGCGCTCACGCTGATCCAGACCGGCAAGTCGTCCATGGTTCCGGTGGTGCTGGTCGAGGGTGAGGGGCAGACCTACTGGGAGCAGTGGGACCGCTGGGTGCGCGAGGCCCTGCTCGCGCGGGGATTCATCAGCCCCGAGGACGTGAACCTGTATTTCATCGCGCGCGACCCGGCGGACGCGGCGGCGCACATCATCCGCTTCTACCGCAACTATCACTCCTCGCGCTACGTGGCGGACGACCTGGTGATCCGCATCAAGAGCCCCCTGGCGCAGCGCGACGTGGACCGGCTGAGTGAGGAGTTCGCCCTGCTGATCCGCCCCGACGGGCCGACGCCCCGGATCGTGCAGCGCGGGCCCTACGACGCCGAGTCGGACCACCTCTCGCTGCCCCGGCTGGCGTTCACGCACACGCGCAGCCGGTTCGGGATGGTCCGGCGTCTCATCGACGCGATCAACGCCTGCGAGCCGTCGGCCCCGGTCTAGCGCCGGCGGCCGTCGCGGACCACGCGCGGCTCCGAGGCCACGCCGCGATCGAAGGACCGGCGCGGGCTGAGCCCGTCGCCGAGGCGGGTGCTCGGGGCGCGGGCGCGGTCGGAGTGCCCGCGGGTGGTGGTGGTCGCGTCGTGATAGCGGAGGACCGCGCCACGGTGCAGGTCGGCGCGGAAGGGGTCGTCGCGGTAGACGCGGTACGTCCGGATCGGGGTGCGGGAGCCGAAGCGGTCGTGGTAGAAGACGGTGGCGCCGGGATACACGGTGCGAGGGGAGATGCGGCTGGAGTAGAAGAGCACGTCGTCGTCACAGAAGGGATCGGAACGGGAGCCGCCCACCACGACGCCCGGCGCGAGCAGCAGGGGGCCCCGATCGACCAGCACGGTTTGCCGCTCGACGAGCGTGAGCGGGTACCGCTCGGGGGTGTAGCGTCCGAGCCGCGCGTTCTGCGGGACGATGATGGTGCTGGCGCCGAGCGAGGGACCGCAGTCGCCGGTCACGCCGCCCCCGAAGCTCGTCACGCCCCCGAAGCTCGTCACGCTGGTGCCGCTCACGAGCGAGCGCCGCGTGACCATGCCGGAATCCAGGACGGTCGTCCGTCCGTAGGTGGGCGTGACCGGGACGGTGTACGAGGGGCCCGTGGGGAACGTGCTCGACGGCCCGGTGCGGATCGTGCTGGCCGGACCGGTCTGGAGCGCCGGGGCGGGCGGGGCGACGTGCCGGTCGCTGAGCCACTGGCCGTGGCGGGCGGCCCGTTCGGCCGCGCGCTGGTGGGCGTCAGCGCGGGCCCGCGCCTCGAGCAGCGAGCGGCGCGGGGGCTGGGGCTCGGCGCCCGCCGCCGGGGCCAGGGAGAGCGCCATCGCGCCCACGCCAAGCGCCGCGATGGAGCGGGACCGCGCCCGGAACAGAGTCAGCATGGTCTTCATGGCGTTCTCCCGAGGTGGGGTCGCGCGCGTGGGCGGCCCCGTCCCGTGTTCTGATACCCCCCGAGTGCTTGTACGTCGCGGATGCGGGGTCTGATCGTGCGCGGCTTTGCCAGCCCGTCATCGGGCACTGGAATCAGCCGGCCGGGCCGCTCCGTATTATCCGTCGGAATGCGGCTCACCCCGGCCATGCTCGGACTGGTGCTGGCCGGCGTGGGTGCCGGCGCAGCCGGTTGCGGGGGTAATCGGCCCAAGGGTCTGGCCCAACGCGACGCGCTGGCCGAGTCGGCCCGGGCCGCCTCCGAAGAGTCCCCGGTCACCTACGGGGGCGACGCGGGGGTGGAGCTGCGGTGGCTGGTGACCGACATGCCGACGTCGCGGCTCGGCGCGGTGCTGGCGCGCTACGAGACGAACCCCGTCCCCGGCGATGCCGAAACCATGGAACTGTGGCGGGCCAACGGCCTGCGAATGGTCGCGGTGCCGCTCGACGAGATCGCGGGCTTGCGGGCCAGGCTCCGGGTCGTCGGGGCCACGAACCGGCAATGGGTGGGGCTCGCCCCGCGCTGGGTCGACGCGGTCACCGGGCCGGGAACGGGGCCGCGCACGATCACCATGCACGACGGGCACCTGGAGCTTCCCGCGGGCCGGCTGAGGCTGCTGGTGCGGTCGTGGGTGGTGCCGGTCCCACCGGAGAACGACTCGGGGGAGGCGGCACTCCGGGTCGAGCTCGTGCCGCAGCATCAGGAGGCGGCCCACGTGGCGGCCCGGGCCGATCCGCTGCTGCTCACCCCGGAGAAGCGCCCGACTGAGGCGCAGGGGCTGGTCTTTGCGCGGCTGCGCGCAGCCCTGAGGTTCGCACGGGGGGAGAATGGGCCCTACGCCGTGGTGCTGGTTCCGGAGGACCCCGATGTCCGCTGGGAGGCGCCATCCGGCGTGAGCGCCGAGGCCACGCCCCCCGTCGGTGAGGCGGTGCCGCCACCAGCGCCCGGTGAGGTGGCACGCACGGGGTCCGGCACGGGCGCCCCGAACCCCCCTCCCGCCCTTCCGGCCGCGCCGGCCCCCGCGCCCGGGCCGGCCCGTCCGCCGGGCCCGCCATCGCCTGCGATCCCGTCGCTGGGCGAGGCGATGCTGCTGGCGCGGACCGAGCGCCGTGGAGACACCGCGGGCGCGCCGGAAGAGCGGACACTCCGCGCGATTGTCATCCTGATCCCGCACGTGCCGGCTCGCTTCACCGTGCTGGGGCGCTCGGGTTAATCGGGACGCCCGGCCTCGTCGGACCAGAGGCCGCGTCCCTATGGTCGGCCGAGCCGTGGACGCCCCCGCCACCATCGCCGGGCCGGCCGTCCCAGCCGCACCCGGGCGAGCGCCGACCGCGCGGCGGGCGGGCCCGATGATCCGCGTGGCCCTGCACGTGCTGGTCCCGCTGGCGGTGGCGGTGCTGGTCTACTGGCAGGTGCGCGACATGGACCTGCGCCAGGTCGTCGCGCTGGCCCGGGGGGCGGACACGCGCCTGCTGGCCCTGGGCGTGGGCGCCGCGGGCGCCGCGGTCCTCACCATGGGGTTCTACGACGTGCTGTGCTTCGCTCCGGCGCTCACCGGGCCGAGGCGGTGGCGGCTCGGGGCCATGATCTTCGCCTGGACCAACTTTCTCACGCTCGGTCCGCTCGGGGGACCGGCGCTGCGGCTGCACTTCTACCGCAAGGCGGGATTGACCGCGGCCCAGGTGGCCGGGGGCGTGGCCCGTCAGTACATCGGGTTCGGGGCCGGGGTCGGGGCGTGGTTGGCCATGGCCCTGCTCCCCCTGGGCGACGGCGCGCCCGCCCTGGCGGCCCGCGTAGCGGGGGCGTTGGCGCTGGCGCCCCTGGGCGCCCTGATCGCGGCCCGCCTGGCGTTCCGGCACCGGCGGGTGGCGGCCCACCGCGCCGGGGCGCGGACCATGGCGCTCCTGGGGCTCGTCGGGGCCGTCGACTGGGGGTTCACGCTGGTCTGCTTTCTCTGCACCGCGGGCGCCGCGGGGATCAGCCTGCCCGCGAGCGAGCAGCTCCGCGCCCTGATGCTCGGACACTTCGCCGGCATCCTGTCTTTCGTGCCCGGCGGGGTGGGGGCCGCGGACGCGACCTGGCTCCACTTCATGGAGCGGGGGGGCGTAAAGGCCGAGGCGGCGGGCGCGGCGGTGCTGCTGTTCCGCCTGGCCTTCTACGTGCTGCCGTGGGTGGGCGCGCTGCTGGCCCTCAAGCTGCTGTTCGCGGGGCGGTCGGTGCGCGCGGCGCTGGGCGCGCGGGCATCGGGGGCGGGCGTCGAGAGCCGGCCCGGCACGCCGGGGCAAAAATGAAGGCGGGTCCGCCCTGTTCAAGGCCGCGGACCCGCTGGGGAATCGCACGTCAAGACCGCCGAGAGCTGGCGCCGTCTCGACGCGCTGTCGCCGGGCCTCGTTGGCGCCGGGCTTGCGCCCGCCGCGCCGGTCCACGGGCCCGGGTGCACGGGCAGCTAGGCCGCCACCTCCCCGCCGACCGGTCCGAAGCCCAGCTCGCGGACCATCTCACGGTTCATGCCGTCGATGGGGAAATGGCGCATCAGCGATTCGCCGAGCGCTTCGGGCTCGGCCAGGACGAAGTAGCACGTGGCGGGAACGTGCCGCGTGCAGAAGTTCAGGGCGCGCACGAGGTGGTTCCGGGTGGTGCACACCATGAGCTCTCCGCCGTCGTACCGCATGGGCAGGACGCGGAACTGCCAGGCCTGGCGGCGCGAGACCAGGGCCAGGGCGGCCGGGTCGACCAGCTCGAGGGCGGGATCGACCCACCGCGTGGTGGCGGCGTACTGCTGGGCCCAGGCGTCCTCGATGGACTTCTGCGGGAGCCCGAACATCTGCTCGGCGAGCTCGCCGAACGGACGCCCGGTGACCTCCTGTTCCTGGAGGATGAAGACGCGCTGCTGCTCGGTCAGCGCGCCCATCTGCACGAGCAAGTGCCCGATTGGAAGAGCCATGTGAGGGGTGCCTCCGAGTCGGCCGGGCGTTGCGGGGCCACGGGGCTCCCGGCCGCGTCCGCGGGCGGGTGCTCCGACCCGCGCGGTTGACGGCTCAAGACTCCAATTCGCGCCCCGGTGAAACCACCGGCCGCAAGAACTCGACAGGGGACGGGGTGGGGTTGTGCGGGCCGCGCCGCCCGTGCCGGCGTGCCGGGCCGCCGCGACCCCATGAGCGGGGGGAGAGTCGGAGCCCCGGGCTGATTTACTAGGCGCGGGCGTCGGGTTTGGCCGACGTCCGGGGAGGCCGGGTTGTTTTCCCCCCGGGCGCGGGGCATACTTGCCGGGGTTGCCGCGGCATGGTGCGCCAGAAGGGATCGCCGTCATGTATGAGCTTTCCGTCTGCACCAACAACGGGGACGTGCTGCGGCGCTTCGACCTGTCCCGCCTGGCCAAGGCCGGGAAGCGGATCCGCGTCGGTCGCGCGGAGGACTGCGACATCCGCATTAAGAACGACTCGGTCTCCCGGCACCACTGCGAGATCGAACCGCTGGACGAGGACGAGTGGGTGATCCGCGACACCAACTCGACGGCCGGCGTGGTCGTTGACGGCCGCAAAGTGACCGAGGCCGAGATCGAATCCGGGCTGGTGGTGCACATCGGCCCGGCGGTGCTGCGCTTCGTCTCGTTGACGGCCAAGATCGCCGCAGACCTCGAGCGCGAGCTCGGCTCCGAGGAATGACGGACGCCGGCGCGCGCTGGCTCGGAAGCATCACAGAAGCGCCGCGGCGGACCCGGGCCGGCCCGGGTCCGCTAGGCTGTGCGCGTGCCCCGGCGTGCGCTGCTGGCGATCGTCGTGTTTGCGGGGCTGGCCGCCGTGGCGCTGGCGATGCGACTGCTCGTGGGCGTGGGGGGGCACGACTGGGGCTGGCCACGGGGCGAGAACGCGGCGCTCGTTGCCGAGCTGCGCCTGCTGCGCGCGGCCGGGGGACTGGTCGTCGGGGTGAGCCTCGCCGTCTCCGGGGTGATGCTCCAGTCGCTGCTGCGCAACCCGCTGGCCTCGCCCGACCTGCTCGGACTCTCGGCGAGCGCCTCGCTCTTTGTGGTCCTGGGGCTGGTCGTCGGTTCCGGACAGGCCCACGCCCTGGCCTGGCCCTGGCAGGCCGGGCCGGCGGCGCTGGGAAGCCTGGCGGCCCTGGCCCTGGTCTATGCGCTGAGTCAGCGTGGCGGCGCGGTGCATCCGGCGTCGCTGGTGCTCATCGGCGTCATGCTGAGCATCATCGCGGGCGCGGCGATCGGGCTGGTGCAGCATCTGTTCCCCGGACGTGACGTCGGCGGGGCCCGCCTGCTCGTCGGCTCGCTCAGCGACGACCTCTCCTGGTCGCTGCTGGTGCCCGCGGGGGTCATCACGCTCGTCGCGAGCCTGCTGGCCGGCCTGGCGGGGCCGGGGATGGACGCGGCCTCGCTCGGAGACGACGAGGCGGGCTCGGTCGGGGCCAACGTGCCCGGGCTGCGCCTCCTGCTGGTGGCCCTCTCGGGCGTGCTGGCGGCGGTGGCGGTGACGCTCGCCGGGCCGGTGGGTTTCGTGGGCCTCATCTGCCCGCACATGGCCCGGCTGGCGACAGGGATGCACGGCGGGCACGGGGCCCTGGTGGTGGCGGCGGGTCTGGCGGGAGCGGGCGTGACGGTGGGGGCCGACACGATCGTGCGCGCCGTGCGGGTGCCCTCGGGGACGCTCCCGCTGGGCATCGTGATGGCCCTGGTCGGCGGGCCGGTCTTCATCGTCATGCTGCGGCGCGAGCTGGCGCGCGGGGAGGCGGGCTTATAAGCAGCGTCCCCGGCGCCGCGGCTGGCCCGGGGTCCGGCCCAACCGCCCTCGGCGCTCAGCAGCCCCCCGCCAGCGCCTGGAACCACGCCGTCAGGTAGGCCGAGATGTCGGCGGTGGTGGTGGCGCCCGAGGCGTTGAAATCGGCGTGGAGGGTGCCGTTGGCCAGGTCGGCGAACCAGGCGACGAGGAAGGCGGAGACGTCCGCGGTGGTGACGCTCCCGTCGTCATTGAAGTCGGCCGGGCAGGGGAGCGGGAACCACCCCATGCCGTCGATCAGGCCGCCCGCGGGGTAGCCCAGCGTGGAGAGGTCCGCCACGAGGGTGGCCGCGGCCATCCCGTTGCTGAAGGAGACCGACCAGAGGCGGTGGCGGTTGGCGGTCATGTAGAGAACGCCCGAGTCGGCGTCGTAGGCGAGGGCCGCGGTCTCGCTGATCGTGGGGCCGCCGGGCGCCCAGGGGACCGGGGTGAACGTCGCGGTGTTGTTGGCCGGGTTGAGGCTGAGCACGCCGATGTCGCCGTTGCTGTAGTTGGTGGCGTAGAGCGTGCCGCCGACCCACTCGAGCCCGACCAGGGCCCCGCCGCCGGTGTACGTCCGGACGAGCTGCCCGGTGGGGGTGACCTCGTGGAGAAGGTTGCTAAATGTGGCCCGCCAGAGGTTGCCGGTGCCGGGGTGGTACGCGCCGTCCTCCTTGTGCCCCGACAGGGCGGGGGTGTATGTATGCGACGCGAGCACGGCCCCGGTGTCCAGGTCGCAGACCCCGACGTACTGCGAGCTGGGGCTGCCGATGTAGAGGAACGACCCGTCGATGGCCATGTTGTTCCAGTGGGTCACCCCGGAGGGCCGAGGGGGGGAAACCACCCGGTCGATCGTGCCGGTCTGCAGGTTGTAGCGGAAGATGGTTCCCTCGGCCTGGAACTCACTCCCGAGCCAGAGGAAGCCGTCGCCCGTCGCCATGTCCGCCGCCAAACCAAGGGACAAGCCCGCCGCCGCAATGACCCTGCGCATCGCCACGTCTCCTGCTCGGCCGCCACGAGGCCGCTGGCCGAGCGTACCGGCCGGCGGTCGCGGGTGGAATAGGGAACGCGCCCGGCCGCGGGCGGCGCGGCGATGTGGGCTCCGCAGAAAGGACGCGGGCCGGCGTGCGTCCGGCGTGTGGTCCATACCAAGCCTGGCGTGTAGACCAGAGCATGCTCACCATCGACGGCGGCGAGGGAGAGGGGGGCGGGCAGGTGCTGCGGACGGCCCTGGCGCTCTCGCTCATCACGCGCACCGCCTTCCGCATGGTGAACGTGCGCGCCCGCCGGGCCAAGCCGGGGCTGGCCCGCCAGCACCTGACGGCGCTGACCTCGGCGGCCGCGCTCGGGAGTGCCAAGGTGGACGGGGCGGTGGTGGGCTCGCAAGAGGTCACGTTCGTCCCGGGACCGGTGCGTTCCGGCGAGTGGCACTTCGCGATCGGGACGGCGGGGAGCACGTCGCTGGTGCTTCAGACCGTGCTGCCGCCGC
>DASPKO010000099.1:0-10622 GCA_035628055.1 Phycisphaerales bacterium | reverse complement strand
CAAGGCCTCCTCCTTCGTGATCAGCTTCTCGTCCACCATCTCGAGCGCGATGCGGACGGCGGCAAAGCCCGTCCGCTTCCCGTTGCGGCACTGGAGCATGTAGAGCGTGCCGCCCTCGATGGTGAACTCGATGTCCTGCATGTCCTTGTAGTGCTTCTCGAGCGTCCCCTTGATCTTCAGGAGCTGGTCGTACGCCTTCTTGTTCCACTTGGGCATCGCGTCGATCAGCAGCGGCGTGCGGATGCCCGCGACCACGTCCTCGCCCTGGGCGTTGATGAGAAAGTCGCCGTAGAACTTGTTCTCCCCCGTCGCCGGGTTGCGGGTGAACCCCACCCCCGTGCCCGAGTCCTCGCCCATGTTCCCGAAGACCATGGTCTGGATGTTCACCGCCGTGCCCACCAGCCCCTGGATGTTGCTGATCCGCCGGTACGAGACCGCGCGCTCCCCGTTCCAGCTCTTGAAGACCGCCTCGATGGCCAGCTCGAGCTGCTTGAACGGGTTCTGCGGGAACTCGTCCCCGACGAAGCGCCGGTAGGTCTCCTTGTACGCGTTGGCCAGGTCGACGATCCCGGCCTCCGGCACGTCGGTGTCGCCGCCCGCCTTGTACCTGTGCTTGATCTTGTCGAACTGCTCCTCGAAGCGGTGGTGGTCCACGCCCATCACCACGTCGCCGAACATGTTGATCAGCCGCCGGTACGCGTCGTAGGCGAAGCGCCGGTTGCCGGTCGCCTCCGCCAGCCCCTCCACCGACGTGTCCGTCAGGCCCAGGTTCAGGATCGTGTCCATCATCCCGGGCATCGAGACCGCCGCCCCCGAGCGCACCGAGACCAGCAGCGGGTTCTGCGTCGAGCCGAAGGTCTTGCCCGTCTCCTTCTCCAGGAGATTGATGTTCCGGTGCACCTCGTTCATGAGCCCGTGCGGCAGCCGGTTGCCGTTCTTGTAGTACGCGGCGCACGTGTCCGTGGTGATCGTGAACCCCGGGGGCACCGGCAGCCTGATCGTCGTCATCTCCGCCAGGTTGGCCCCCTTGCCACCCAGCAGCAGCTTCATCTCCGACGTGCCCTCGCACATCGTGGCCCCGAAGAAATAGACCATCTTCTCGGGCTTGCGCCGCATCGCCGGCCCCGCCGGCGCCGGGGCGCCGGGATGCGCCAGCCCGCCGCCGCCCCCGTGATGGGCGCCGTTCCCCTCGCCATTGAACCCGGGCGCCCCCCGCGACTTGACCGCCGCCCCCTTGAGGCCCCCCTCCTTCGCAGCCGAGGGTGCCGGGGCCGCAGATTTCTTGACGGGCTTGGTCGCCATAGGGTGGGTCCTGCCCTCACCTGGAAGCGGCGGGGGTGTCAATGAGGAGGCCCGGCCCCCACGAGTCGCCTCGGGCCGGGCCTGGTCCGTCGTGCCCGCAACTTTAGTTCTCCTCCCGGCCCGGGACGAGTTTTCCCATCCCATCACGCGGTTCCGCGCCCTCCAAGACCCACCCCTAGACCCAACTACCATCGCCCGTGATCGGGCCGCGCGTCCTCGAGCCCCTCCCCTGGCGCGCCGGGCCCGCCCAGGTCATCGCCGCCTGGCCCTCGGACCGCCCGCTGGTCGCGCTCTGGTCGGCCGAGGCCGGGACCGCCGCCCCCCTCGGCCCCTGGTCCCGCTGGACCATCCTCGCCGAGCCCCGCGCCACCGTCACCGCGGACGCCACGGCGACCTGCGGTCGCGACCCGCTCGCTCTCCTCGCCAGCGCCACCGCCGCGACCGCGATCCGGGCGCCCACCGCCTCTCTTCCCCCCGTCCCGTTCCTTGGGGGCTGGATCGGTGCTCTCGCGTACGAGCTGGGCGAGCACCTCGAGCCCGCGTCCCGCCGCCGCAGCCCCGACCCGCTCGACGACCGCGGCTGGTTCCTGGCGCAGTGGCACAGGTGCCCCGCCGCGTACCTCTTCGATCACACGACCGAGCGCTGGCATCGGGCCGGCGAGGCCGCCGCCGCGGCGGACCTCCCCGTTCCCGGCTCGGGTCCCCCGGACGATCGGGGCTTCGCGCTCGGCGCGCTCACCGGGACCGGGCGCGAGGGCTACACCGCGGCCGTCGCCCGGTGCGTTGAGTACGTCCACGCCGGCGACCTCTTCCAGGCCAACCTCTCCCACCGCCTCAGCGCCCCGTTCACCGGCTCGGCACGCGGTCTGTTCCTGGCCCTGGCGCGCCGCGCCCGCCCGCGCTATGGCGCCTATCTCGAGGCGGCCCGCGGCGCCGAGACTCACGCGGCCCGGCGGCGCATCATCGCCTCCGCGAGCCCGGAACTGTTCCTCTCCTTCGATCCCGGCACGCGCCGCCTCGTCACCAGGCCGATCAAAGGAACCCGGCCGGCGCACGCCGATCCCGCCGAGCTCGACGCTCCCAAGGAGCGCGCCGAGCTGAGCATGATCGTCGACCTCATGCGCCACGACCTCGCGCGCGTCTGCCTCCCCGGCACCGTCCGCGTCGACCATCCCCGCCAGCTCGAGCGCCACGCCGTCCTGCATGCCCTCGCCACGATCTCCGGCACCGTGGCGCCCGGCCTCATCGTGCCGGAGGTCCTCCGCGCCGCGTTCCCCCCCGGCTCGGTCACCGGCGCGCCCAAGACCCGCGCGATGCAGATCATCCGCGAGCTCGAGCCGGTGGTCCGCGGCCCCTATTGCGGCTGCATCGGCTTGCTCAGCGACTCCGGCCACGCCACGCTCAGCGTCGCCATCCGCACCGCCGCCCTCTCCGGGCCGCCCGGTGACCCTCGGTCCCCGGACCGAATCACCGGCGGCACGATGGATTACAGCGTCGGCGCGGGTATCGTCGCCCAGAGCGATCCCGCCGCCGAGTGGCGGGAGACCCTGCACAAAGCCGCGATCGTGCGCGAGCTGGCCCCCGACGACCTCACCACCACGTGCGAGCACCGCCCATGACCGAGAACCACCTGGCGCTCCCCGACGAGCTGGTGGGCGGATACCGCGGCACGCCGGACGGCGGGCCCGTGCTCCGCTCCGACGTCGTGGACGTCTACCTCTTCAAGAAGGCGCCCAGCCCCGCCGGGCTCGACAGCGTCGCCTTCCTGCAGTTGCTGCGCTCCGACGCCCCGTTGGCCGGAACCTGGCAGCCCGTCATGGGCCACGTCCGCGCCGGCGAGACCGCCCCCGTGTGCGCCATCCGCGAGCTCGAGGAGGAGACCGGCCTGGCCTGGGGCGACGCCGCGATGCTCGGCATGTGGGCCTTGGAACAGGTCCACCCGTACTACGTCGCCGCCATCGATGCCATCATGTTCAGCCCGCGCTTCGCCGTCGAGGTGAGCCCGGACTGGTCGCCGACGCTCAGCCCGGCCCACACCGACGCGCGGTGGATCGACGCCAGCGAGACCTGGCGGCGCTTCATGTGGCCGGGCCAGGTCGCCGCGTGCGCCGAGGTCGCCTCGAGCCTCGCCCGCCCCGGGGCGCTCTGCTGCGAGGCCCTGCGCATCACCGACCGCGACCTGGTGACGCGCCCGGGGAGCGCCGACGCGCCCGAACACGCCCCCACCCGCCGGGCCCGGACCAACGGCGCCACGCCGCACGCCGCGCCCACCAACGGCAGGCCCGGCGGGCACGACGCCGCGCCCCGGCGCCGCTGACCCGGTCCCCCCGAGCCGAACTCCCACCAGCGCGCGCCCGCCGGCTCACTCCGCCACGTCTACCAACACGCTGACCCGCTCGGCGCTCTCGCGGTCCGCCGCACACACCCGCACCTGCTTCCCCGCCAGGCGCTCACCCGCCCCCGGGAAGACCAGCCGCCGCACCGCTCGGTCACCGGCCGCGACCACCACCCCGGCCTGCCGCGTCGCCACGCCCGGGGCCGACACGTCCACGCGCACGCTCCGCTCACGCGTCCCGGCACACCCGACGCGCACCGTCACCTCCACGTCGCGCCGGCCGTCCCGCTCGATCACCGCGGCGCGCGCCTCAAGGTCCAGCCCCGTCCCGCCGAGCGCCAGCGGCAGCCGCAGCAGAATCGGCCCGACGTCCGCGTCCTCTTCCAGCCGCACCACCGCCCCGATCTCCTTCGGGCCGCTCGGCTCGGCCGCCCCGAACCACACCGAGACCGGGACCCGCGTCGTCCCCCCCGCTTCGATCGCGAACGGGGTCGCGGCCCGCGGCGTGATCCGCCACCCCCGCTCCTCACCCGGACCCGTCAGGCGCACGGTCCCCGCGACGCGCCGGGGCCAGCGGTTCGCAAGCACCAGCTCGAGTTCGTGCACCGTGCTCTCCGCCGGCACCACGCCCGGGTCCAGCCGCGCCCCCACCGCCAGCAGCGCCGCGCCGGTGTCGACTCCCTCGATCAGAACCGGCGTCGGGCCCACGCGCACCCGCTGCGAACCGCCCCGCCCGCCTCCCTCCGGCCCCTCCGCGCTCTCCTCAACCCGCCGCACGTTGCCGAACACGTCCACACAGCGCAGCTCGCCGGCGCTCGGGCACCACGCCCAGGCCTCCTCCCCGTCCATCCCGTCCTCGCTCCAGAGCAGCAGCGCTCCCGCCGGCGCGCCGCCCGTCCCGGGCCCGGCCGACGCCGGGTCCGCCGCGCCGAGCACGAGCCCCCGCACCGGCCCAAGGGCCGAGTTGGCCCCGATGCGGCCCAGCACCGCGCGGGGCGCCAGCATCCCGTGCACTCCCCGCAGGGCCAGCGCGGCCGCGCTGACCGGGCATCCCGCGCCGGGCTCTCCCGAGAGCTCGATCCCGAGGTTGACCCGCCCGGCCGTGCCCCCCTCCTCGAGCAGTCCCCACAGACCTCCCGCCAGCCGCGCCACCGCCGCCGCCCCGGCGCGCCCGCGCTCCGGCGCCGGGATCACCACCGTCACGGTGCGCGCCCGGCCCCCCTGCGCCAGCACGCGCCCGATCGCCCCGGCCACCTCTCCGGCGTCGGACGCGGCCGGCACCCCCAGCTCCACGTCGCCGTCGAACCTCAGGTCGGCGCTCGCGGCCTCGCCCAGGGTTACGGGAACGACGACCCGGCCCCCCGGCCTGACCGCGCCCAGAACCTCCGCCGCCGCCGCGGCCCCCGCGCGCACGTCCCCGCCGACGCCGCGCCCCAGCCGCCAGTCCCGCGCCCGCTCCGCGTGCCGCTCTACGATCGGGCGCAGCGCATCGGCCAGCCCGCTCGGGTCACGCATCGCCGCCCCCAGCACATCCCCGCCCGCAAGACCCAGCCGCGCCGCCAGCTCCGCGGGGATCGCGTCGACATCCAGCACCACCCGGGCCCCGCCCCACCCCGCCGCGCCCGGCGCACGCCCGCGAGCTCGCGCTCCCGTCCCCGCCTCCTCCTCCCGGAGCGCCTCCGGCGCCAGTCTCGCCCAGGACCCGCCCAGGCATTCCACCACCGCGCCCGCGGGCACGCGCTCCGACCGTTGCCCGCCCCGCGGCAACACCCAGCCCAGACCGATGCCCCCTGAGGGCGACGGCCGGCGCGATGATGCGACCCAGGCCAGCTCGGTCTGCGCCTCGGCCACGAGGGTCGGGCCGGAGAAGACCTCCATCGTGACGCGGTACCAGCCGTACCCCGGCAGGTCGGGGCGCCACACGGCCCCGGTCCCGCCGCGGCCCACCTGATGGTCGACGCGTGCCACCTCGGCGCCGTCCAGGTCGCGCGCCACCAGCCGCGCCCGCAGCTCGCCGCCCCCCGCGTCGCGCACCAGGAACCGCGCGCCGGGCCGCTGCGTGGCCCCTGTCATCCCCCAGCTCCCCTCGGGCACCAGCTCCACGCGGGGCACGAGCACCACCGCCAGGTCGTCGAACCAGGCCGCCCCCGCCAGATCGTCCGCCCCGGCGCGCCCACCACCCCCGCCCAGTTGGCGCGCCTGCAGCACCTGGAGGTCGATCTCCAGAAAGGCGGCCTCGCGCGGCGCCACGGGCAGCGTCACCCGGAGCTCTCCCCAGGCCCCGCCGCTCACCCGCGGCTCGCTCGTCGTCTCCGTCGTCTCGATCGGCCCCAGCCGCGCATCGACGAACCGCGCCGCCACCAGGGCCCGCGCCGTCTCGAGCCCTTCCGTGCGCACGCGCGCCGTGATCACGTACTGCGCGCCCGGCACCACGGGCACCACGCCCGGCAGGAGCCGCAGCGCCGTCCCACCCCCGCGGGTGGGCAGCCGCGCCGACATCGCCGAGCCCCCGGCCCCCACCGACCGGTCCAGCTCCGCCCCGTTGTAGCCGGGGAACCGCACCGACCCATCAGCCTCCGCACCGGCTCGGCCGTGCACCCTCACCCAGTCGCGCGGCACCGCCTCGGGATTCTCCGGCTCCTCGAAGTCGAAGCTCGCCACTACGCGCCCGCCGTGGTCCGCCCCGGCGCACGGCAGCCCGACCCGCGGGAGCATCTGCGCGGCGCTCGCGCTCGCGAACCCGAGCCCCGCCGCCAGCGCCAGGGCGGCGCGCACGCACACATCCCGGACCTGTGCTCCGGCCCGCGTCCTCACCCTGTCGCTATCGGCTCGCCCCGCCCGCCCCCATCACGCCCCAGCTCGGTCGGTGCCCGCCTTACGCCGCCCGGGGCGGATGGTCGTCGCCGCGCGGCAGCACGAGGCCGGCGTCATGCTCGGTCAGCGCCCGGAGGTCATCCAGGCCCGCCTGCATACGGCCAAGTGCGCTCTCCAGTCCGCGGGCCAGCTCGATCGAGCCGATCACGCACCGCTCGGAATCGTCCCAGCTTCGCATGGGCTTCTCCGCAGCCCGGGCCCGCATCTCGCCGAGCGCCCGCGCCGGGAAGCGCAGCGTCGCCGGCTCCTCGGTCTCGGGACTCGGACTGGGACAGACCAGCTTGAGCACGGGCATCTCCGGGGCCATGAGGGTCGGCGGGCCCCCCCCACTACCCCGGACATCGGCACACCACCCGCATTGCTCAAGTCCGCCCGGCCGAACCGCACGACCCGCCCCACCGACAATCCCGTCGGTTCGGCGCGGGCCACTCCCGCGGACCGCCGCCGCGGATCTTCTCGGTCCGCGCCGCCAAGGCCCCCGCGACCGATAACCGGGCCGGCGCCGCTCTGCCCTACGCCGCCCGGTCCGGGGGCGGTGCGTCCGCGCCGGCCCCTCCCCACAGTCGCGGCTCAGTCCCGGCGCGCAGGCGTGCCAGGTTGCCCCGGTGCGTCCAAGGCACCAGCGCGGCGAGCGCAAGCGGGAGCGCGAGGAACGCCCACGTCGGCGGAGCCCCCGCGGCGCTGGCGGCTCCGCGCAGCACAAGCGCGCCTGCCAGCGCGCACGCGGGGAGGCAGCCGGCCGCGACCATCGAGGCCACACTCATGTAGCGCCAGAGCAGCACCGCCCCCACGAACGCGCCCGCGGCGCCCGCCGCCGCCAGCGTGAGCACGGGATAGACGCCGAGCACCGCGCCCAGCCCCGTGGCCACCCCCTTGCCCCCTTTGAACCCGAGCCAGGGCGAGAAGACGTGCCCGAGCACCGCCGCCAGGCCGACACCCTGCCACGCCAGCACGCCGGACCAATCGCCCGGCGCTCCGCCCACGAGCCCGGCCGCGGCCCCGGCGCCCAGCGTGGGTCCGAGCCCCTTGCCCACGTCGAGCGCCAAACAGAGTGCCGCCGTGCGCTTCCCCAGCACGCGCCCGACGTTGGTCGTCCCGATGTTCCCCGACCCGTGCCGGCGGATGTCGATCCCGCGCGCCCGCCCGATCAGGTAGCCGAAGGGGATCGCCCCGATCCAGAAGGCCAGGGCGGTCGTGCCCGTCCACCACCACGCGCTCACGCGCGGGCCCCGGCCCGCCCCGCGTGCCGCGCGGCCGGCAGGGTGTCCACGCGCTCCTCGAGGGCCGCCTGGAGCGCCCCCCACACGGCCTCCTCGCTCGCGCTCGCGTCGATGACCAGGTACCGGCCCGGATCGTCCTCGGCCTGCTCGAGGTAGCCCTGGCGCACCGCCCGATGGAACGCCGCCCCCTTGGCCTCCATGCGGTCCAGCAGCGGGCTGAGCCGGCGTCCCGCGGTCTGCTCATCGACGTCGAAGAGCACCACCAGGTCCGGCATGAGCCCGTGCGTCGCCAGGCGCGCCACCGCGGAGATGTGCGCCGCGGGAACCCCGCCCGCGGCGCCCTGGTACGCGAGCGTCGAGGGAACGAACCGGTCGGCGAGCACCAGCTCGCCCCGCGCCAGCGCGGGCAGGATCCGCTGTTCCACCAGCTCGGCGCGGCTGGCCATGTACAGCAGGCACTCGCACGTCACGCCCATGCCCGCCAGCGCGCGGTCGAGCAGGATCTCGCGCACCCGCTCCCCCACCGGCGTGCCGCCCGGGTCGCGGGCCGCCAGCACCGTCAGGCCCGCCTGCGCGCACAGCGCCGCCAGCCGGGAGAGCTGCGTGCTCTTCCCCGACCCGTCGGGACCCTCGAAGACGACGAAGCGCCCGGCCAGCTTGCGGGCCCACGCCCGCTCCCTGGCGCCGATCATCCCCACCGCCGCGCCGCCGCTTCCCTGCATCGCCGCGCTCTCTTGCTCCCCGGCGCCCCCCGGGCCCAAGCCGTCCAGTGTACCACGCGACGCCGAGGCCCCGCGCACCGGCGCGCTTCACCCTAGAGTCGCGCGGCCGCCGGGAACGCCCCGGCGCCGCCCAAGGAGACCATCATGCCCGCCTCCCCCCGCCTCCAGGCCCGTCTTCTGGATCTCGGCCTGCTCCTGCAGCGGCTCATGCTCATGGCGGTCGGCGTCTACCACGGCGGCCAGAAGGTCCTGGGCCTGTTCGACGAGACGCCCGGCGTCGCCCTGGGGGCCGGGCTGGGCGGGATCATCGGGATGCTCGAGAGCAAGGGCGCCCCGATGTCCACCGCCGCCGCCTGGGCCGCCGGCCTCGCCGAGTTCGTCGGGGGCATCCTCATCGGCGTCGGCCTCCTCACCCGCGTCGCGGCGTTCTTCTTCGCCTTCACCATGTACGTCGGCGCGTTTATGGTCCACTGGCCGAACTTCGGCCTGCCGCACAAGGGGATGGAGTACGCGCTCACGCTCGCCATCATGCTCACCGCGCTCGTGCTCATCGGCCCCGGACGGCTCTCACTCGACGCCCTGCTCTTCGGAGGCCGGCGCGTCGCGCCCCCCGCGCCCCGCGCCTAGCGATCGCCGGGTCCCGAAGACCTCTCACGCGGCCCCGACCCTCCGCGCCTTAGAAGCGGAGCACCACGCCCCCGAAGAGCCCGGCCACCCCACCCTCGTACTCGAAGCCCGCCGCGCCCTTCCCGTCCTCGAGCCAGTAGAGCACCTGCCGCCACCCGATCTGCGCGGCGAAGTTCGGGTGCGGCCAGTACATGAACCCCACCGAGATGTCCAGACTCCCCGAGGAGCGGTCGTCCCCGCCGAACGCCCCCACCGTGGTCTGCACGTCGATCGTGAAGTCCTCGTAGAGCTCCAGGTCGGCGCGGAGCCCGATCACGGGCTCGCCGAAAAACTCCTCGCTCCGCGCGACCCCGCCGGCGCTCCGCTCCACGCTGGCGTCGATGTCGTATAGCCGCACCCCGCCCACGACCGAGAGGTTCAGGAGGGCCGGCAGCGGGGCCCGCGCCTCGTGCTCCGCGAAGAGCTTGGACCAGACGCGGTAGGCCACGTCGGCCTCGAAGACCGACACGTCGAGCGAGGCGCTGAACGACTCCCCCCGGGCGACCGCCACGTCGCCGATCTGGAAGGCCCGGTCGGCCACCGTGGTCTGGTCCACGAAGTTCGCCCCGCCGCTGACCGTGAACCGCCACCGGTCCGCCTGGATGTGCACCTCGCCCGCGGGGGAGAGCTGCGGCGTGTCGAGGTTGAGCCGCTCGACGCGCACGCCGCGCGTGTTCCCCGTCGCCGGGGCCGGGAGCTTGAGCGTCCCGCTGGGCGAGGCCCACCAGAGCATCGGCTCGACCTGGATCACCCAAGGACGCCGCGCCCTGTCCGGATCGAACGTGAGCTTGGGGCTCTCGGCGACCGGGGCCGCCGGAGGCGGCTCGGTCGCGCCCTGCGCCAGGCCGCGAGCGCAGAATCCCAGCACCACCGCCACGAAAATGCGAACATGCATGCGCGTGCCCCTCGCGCCGGCCGTGCCGGCGGCCGGGAGGATATCCGGATGGCCAGCCCCGAACCCCATCCCGCGCCGGCGCCAGAACCCAGTGGCTGTCGCCTCGCGCCCGGGGTCTTCATCCCCGAGGCGGCGCTGGGATTCTCCTTCACGCGCAGCGGCGGACCGGGGGGACAGAACGTCAACAAGCTCGCCACCAAGGCCGAGCTCCGTGTCGCGCTCGCGGACATCCCCGTCCGTCCCCGCGCCCGGGCCCGCCTGGCCCGCCTGGCCGGGCGGCGGCTCAGCGAGACCGGCGAGCTCGTCCTCGTGTGCGAGTCCGAACGCTCGCAGCGTCGCAACCGCGAGGAATGCCTCGAGAAGCTCCGCCAGCTCGTCCAGGCCGCACTCCCCGAGCCGGTCCCCCGCAAGAAGACCCGGCCCACGCGCTCGTCGGTGGAGCGCCGCCTCGAGAGCAAGCGGGTGCGCGGCGAGCGCAAGGCCCGCCGGCGGTCCCCGGACGAGTAGCCGCGCCCCCGAAGGCCGAGCACGGATGACGCCCGCGGCGAACCGATCTATCATCCGGCCGCTCGGCACCCCCACGCCGGGCCTTTCTCGGGCTTGTAGCT
>DASPKO010000098.1:0-13051 GCA_035628055.1 Phycisphaerales bacterium | reverse complement strand
AGAACGGGCAGTTGTCCTCGGGGAAATACATCCAGCTCTTGGTGCTGGGCGTTCCGCCCGGGCGGCGGATCCCGATCCCGACCATGTAGCCGCCCGAATGCCGCAGCCTCCCCGCGGCGGAGCGGATCCGCTCGGGGACCTCGCCGGTGAGCATGTCGCGGCAGAGCAGGTCGAGGGGGGCCGCGGAAACCAGCACGTCATACGGCTCCTCGCGCCCGGATTCGAAGCGGACGACCTTGGCGTCGACGTCGATCTCGACGGCGGCCTGGCGCAGGGAGATGTGCCCGTCCAGGACGGGGGCGAAGCGGGCGTAAAACTCGCCGGTTCCGCCCGTCAGAGGGAACTTGAACTGGTTGTTGGGGCCCCATCCGAAGTCGTCGAGGCCCAGGACGACGTTCTTGATCGCCCGGTCGACGTCGAGCACGGCGACCCGCTCGCCGATCCAGTGCTTGTTCATCAGTTCCGGGGGGTGCGCCCAGACCTTGAAGTTGTACGGGCGCATGAAGTGGCGGGCGATGCCCTCGCCAAAGACGGCGTCGATGAACTCGCCGAAGTTGCGTGCCTGGGCCGGGGAAGCGATCGGGCCGCGGCCGGTCTGGGCCTTCACCAGGCCCGAGAGGCACTCGTAGGCCGCCTGCTTGGGCAGGTAGCGGATGTTGTTCTGGAACGGGTAGGGGACCCAGGTCTGGAACATCCGGACCCAGCTCTCCCGGTTGTTGAGCGTGAAGTGATCCTGCATGAGCCGCTGGAAGACCTGGTCGTAGTAGGTGTAATGGCTGAACATGACGTGCCCGCCGATGTCCCAGGTGAAGCCGTGGGCGTCGGTGAAGGAATGGGCAAGCCCGCCGACGTAAGGATGCCGGTCGAAAATATGAAAGTTGCGATAACCGAGCTCGTGCAGGCGGTAGCCGGCGCCCAGGCCGGTGGGCCCCGCGCCCAGGATCAGGATGCGAGGCTCGGTCGGGCTGCTGAGTTCTGGCACGGGGTGACGCTCCGGAGCCGGGGTCGGGTGGACGGGCAGAGAGGGTATCCGCCCGGGCGTGTCGGGGCGGGTGGTGGGAGGTGTGCCCGCGCCCGGCGGAGAGAAGTGCCTAAGCACTTACCTCTCCAGAATCGGTGATGCGACCGATGGGTCCGCCCCGTGGTGGTTGTATGTTCAGGCCAAGCCAAGGCATGGAGCGGGACGGCGGGGGGATGCGGCCGGTCGAGCCGGCGAACCGATCCTCGTCCCGAAGACGGCTGTGGAGGCCGGATGAACGTGCACGGGTGGACGGGCGTCTCGGGGTTCCGGGCGGCGGTGCGAGCCACCGAGGCCGTTGCGGCGCTCCCTGCCGTGCCCACGCAGGACTGGTGTGACCGCGCCGCCGCGGGGCTGCTGACCGTCAAGCAGCCCTCGATCGCGCTGTGCATGATCACGCGCTGGACGGAGGCGGGTACGCCCTCGTTCATCGAGGCCGCCGGGGTCGCCGGGTGCTCGTTCGCCGAGGTCGGCACGACGCTGGGGCGGCATACCGCCTCGTCAACATGCCTGCGTCTCGAGCCGGGGCACCCCGCGCTGGCGCGGCTGCGGGCCTCGGCCGAGAATCTGGCCAATCTTGGCTGGTCGCCGGAACGGCTGTCACGGAGCACTCCCCAGGCGGCGCCGGTCGAGACGCTGGACCTTGGCGCCCCCTGGCGCGAGGGGCCGATCGGCCAGCGCTGGGGCGAGGTGGGCGCGGTGGACGTGGTGCTGGGCGCAACGCCCCTGGGCGATCCGGACGACCATCGCATTCTGTTTGTCGAGTTCGGTCTGACGTCTCCGGAGGCCTCCGCGACGACCGAGGACGCCGCGGTCATCGACGCCATCCTGCCGGCGCTGGCGCGTCGCGCACTGCTGGCCTTTGGTTCGAGCCCGAGCTCGGAGGCGCAGCGTCTGACGCCGCGTGAGGAGCTCGTGCTCGAACACCTGCTCCAGGGCAAATCGGTGCGGCAGATCGCCGAGGAGCTGGGGCGTAGCCCGCACACGGTGCACGACCATGTCAAGGCTCTGCACCGCAAGCTCAACGCCTCGACGCGCGGGGCCCTGGTGGCGCGGGCCCTGGGCCACATCGACCTGGGACCGGTGGGACCGGGACGCCGCGCCGAGCCCGGCGGATCGCTCCGCGGCGCCGAGGAGGTCGAGGTGAACGGCGAGCACGCCTCGACGCGGCGCTTCACCGCGAATCCGCCCCCGCCCTGACCCGGCTAGCGCTCGGACGATGATGCGTGCTCGGGGCCCCTCGGCACCGGCGCGCCGGCGCGGCGCCGGATGGCCGCCCCCAACCGGTCGGCCAGGGCCAGGTCCTGACGAACCACCACCTCCGCGCCGGGCTGAACGCCCCGGTCGATGAGCACGGGGTCCGACCAGCGAGAGCTGAGGCTGATGGCGCTTGGCTCGAGCCGCATTCCTGGGCGGTAGAGCCGTTCGACCACCACCAGGACCCGCGCCACGGTCGGCCCTTCCGGGTCGGGCAGGTCGATGCCCGGCTGCCAGTCCGCGGCCGGCGCGGCGGGCTCGAAGGTGACGCGCACGCGGCGCTGCTGCCGGTTGGCCATGTCCTCCAGCTCGGCGCGGAGGGATGACTGCTCGGCGTCCCAAGGCGTGGCGGCCCCCGCGGTGGTCTTGGGATGGGTGCTGATGACGCCGGCCCGCCCGTCGACGCGGTCGAGCTCGAAGCCCCAGTCGCGGAGCGTCGCGCGGGCCGCGTCGAAGGTGGCTTCGTAGTGGCCGGCCGCGACCTCGAACTCGCGCGGGCCGCGCGCCCCGCAACCACCCAGCAGGGCCGCGAGGCCGAGCGCCGCCATCCGGGACCGTGTGGGCATGCGCCGGAGCGTACCACCCCCGACGCCGCGCCAGGGAGCGCGGGGGCGCGGGTTCTGGAGGGTGGGCGCCCCTCACGCGCCGGCGAGCGGGCGTGCGGCGGCCAAAATGGCCTGGGGTTCGGGCAGCGTGTCCAGCGGGATGGGCACATAGACGCCGTTCTCGTGGTCGCTGTTAAGCACGACGGCGTTGGGGGGGACGAGCCTCGCGCCGGTCTCGGCCCTCTCGTGCCCGAGCACGAACACCGCGACGCCCCAGGCCGAGGCCAGCCGCTCGAGCAGTTCCGGCGTGTGCCCGCGGCCCCAGGTCATGAGCTGGGCGGCCCCCTGGCGGGGAACGTAGTCGTCTTCGGTCAGTTCGCGCTCCAGCACCTTGGGGTCGAAGCGCTCCATCATCTCGGGGCCGGGGAGGCTGTGCGCGCAGAGCAGGTCGCCCGCGCCCGGGCGGGTGGGGGCGCAGGGCGTGCCGCGAACGGCCAGGGGGAGGGCGCGGATGAAGGCGCCGATCGCCTCGTGGACCCGGCCGGCCTCGTCGCCGAAGCTGTAGGCCACCGCCTCGTTGAAGGCTTCGACGACACGCACGCCGTCCTTGACGATCCCCGAGCCGGTGATCTGGGCCAGCTCGTGATTGGCGAGGATGGGATGGACGAACTCCGGAAGGGCGGCCTTGAGGGCGGCGATGCGCGTGAGCTGGCGGTAGGAGAAGTCGAGCCCGTTGACGAGGTTCTCGCCGTGGATGATCTCGTGCAGCAGCAGATGGGCGCGGGGCGCGCCGTTCTCGACCGGCTCGCCGAGGCGCGCCGCCCGGACCAGGCGCGCCAGGTGGAGGGGGTTGTCGTGGAGGTCGCCCGTGGCGATGAGCAGCCCCGGGCCGCGGAGATGATCGACGCACCCCCGACGGCAGGCCGAGCCGCGGGCCGCGGCGGCCCCGGCGTGCAGGGCGGCGATGACCGAGCCGGCGCTCTTGAGGTCGAGGTCGGCGAGCAGGGCCGCGAGGGGGTCGGCGGCTACGGCCCGCGGCGGCTCAGCTCGTCGCCCGCGCGCGGGGCTTTTTTTTTTCCGGGCCGGTCGGGTCCAGGCGCAGCGCCTCGGGATCGATCTGCGGGAGCATCCCGCTCTTGCGCAGCTCGGCCTCGGCGGCGAGCTTGCTGCGGATGAGGTTCAGGCGGTCGGCGACCTCGCGCATGTTCCCGGGCCGCTTGGCCGGGTCGACCTCCACGCACTCCATCACCAGCTTGTCCAGCAGCTCCGGGACGCGCTGGTTGAACTCCATGGTCGGCCTGGCGCGCTCGATGAGATTGTCGTCCAGGGAGCCCAGGAGCGAGTCGCCCTTGGCCAGCGCGGTGGGCACGTGGTGGTGCGTGAGCACCCAGTACATCGTGGCCCCGAGGTTGTAGATGTCGGTCTTCTCGGTGATCGGGCGCCGATGGACCTGCTCGGGGGCGATGTAGTCGGGCGTGCCCTGGATCCGCTCCTTGACCGTCCCGATCTTGCAGCTCTGGCCCAGGTCGATGATCTTGCAGTCCAGGTTGTGATCCACGACGACGTTGTTGGGCTTCATGTCGGCGTGCGCGTAGCCCTTGGCGTTCATGTACGAAAGGGCGTCGGCGAGCTGCTCGAAGATCCAGACCGCTTCCTCGAACGTGCGCGGCGGCTCGACCTCCAGGCTGGCCCCGTCCACCAGCTCCATCACCAGGTAGAGCTCGGAGACCTCCATGGTGAGCATCCGCGGCTTGATGCGGATGATCTTCTCGACCCGGCGGATCCGCGGGTGGTTCAGCTGGCTGGCGATCTGATACTCGCTCTCGGTCTGGTCGAGGAAGCGCTGGTCCTTGGGGCTCTCCTTCACGACGTGCTTGAGGGCCCAGACCTGGCGGGACTTGGGCTCCTGGACCAGGTAGATGATCGACGCCGCGCCCCGCCCGAGCTCGGACAGCACGCGGTACCCCTCGACCATCTCACCGTTCTTCTTGGGTTCCACGTCCGCTCGGTTCCTCGGGCACACGCCGGCATCAGGCAGGGGGGCTTGAACTCTACGGGGCTCCGTCGCGGACAGTCCGGGCCGCGATGGTCACATCCGCCGTCGCGGAGAATCAGGCCTGGCCGGGCCGAACTGCTCATCGACCACGGTCATGCCGGACTCGACGGCGCCGGTGCTCGGACTCCGAGTCGGCTGGAGATGCCCCCGGCCCGAGCCGGGGACGGAAGTATCACCCACACCCGGGCCAAGTTCAACGTGGAATCCCCGCAACCCGGCACCCGCGGGTACCCGATCGCGCGCCGCCGCGGCACCCCGCTAGTTCCCGCCCCGGACCTGCTCGGCGAACTCCACCGCGGGAAAGAGCATCCCCGGGTCGCGGGTCGGGGCGAGGTCGCTGTGGAGGTACACCCGGTCGCGCGGCAGACCGAGCTCACGGCAGAGGACGCTGGTCAGCTCCACCAGGCGGCGCAACTGGGCCGCGGTGAAGGGGCGGCGGTTGCCGTCGCCCACCAGGCAGATGCTCAGCGAGTTGAGGTTGTGCCAGGCGCCGTCGGGCCCGCCCGCGTGGGCGCCTGGGAGCTGATCGAGCCAGCGATACCCGACGTGCAGGTCGCCATCGCCCATGCCCGAGCCGTTGCCGATCACGAAGTGGTGGCCGAGGCCCCGGAAGCCCCGCGCCTCGTGCTGGGCCCCGATGCTCGCGGGCGATCCCACCGCCGAGCCCGAGTGATGGATGACGATCCCGTGCCAGCGCCCGTCCTGGCGTGGGGCGCGCGTGGCGAAGATGGACTCGAGCGTGGCGGGACTGCCGGTGGCGGCCAGGGGCGCCAGGGCCAGGCCATCGAGCCGCGGGGCCGGCCGGCCTTCCAGGAGCAGCAGGGTCCCGCCGACGGTGGTCATCGCGGTCGTGAGCGAGAGCCAGACCCGGGCGCGTCTGGAGAGGGCGCCGGCGCGTCGCGGGGAGCGTTCGGGGTTGCGGGGTGGGCGGGGCATGGCGGGCTGGGAGCGGCTACAACGGATCGGGTGGCACGCCTCGCGCCCTTTGCAATTTCAGTAGATTCCGCCGGGGCATCGGAGGGAGGGCTCCGACCGACAGACGCCCGGGGTTATGTGGAACCGCGCGGGGCGCTCTGGGAGCCGGCGCGGCGCTAGCGGCGCGTCCCGCCGCCGGCCGCCCCGCCCCCGCCGCGGGCCTGGGCGAAGAGGTCCTTGAGACTCTCCCGTCCCATGAACGTGAGGCGGTCCTGGTTCTCGACGGTGTAGACCAGCACGTCCTCGGCCCGGCTGTCCATGACCAGCACCACGTCGCCGTGCCCGCCCTCGAAGGTGAGCAGGGTGAAGCCGGCGAGCTGGTTGGCCACGTCGGCCCGGGCCTCGGCGCCCAGGGGGCCGACGCGTCCGAGCTGGACGAGGATCGCCGCGGCGATGAAGAAGGCGCTGGCCCAGAGGGCCCAGGGCACGCCGCGGGCGGGAGGCTGCTGGGCGGCCGGGATCGCGGGGGAATGGCTCATAGCGGTCTCCGGTTAGCGGCCCGATTGCTGACGGGCCGAGTCCTGCTTGAGGTCGCGGAACCCGAAGACCTCGACGCGCTTGTCGTTCCGGTTCCAGCGCAGCGCCAGGAGCTCCTGGTTCGTCGTGTCCAAGACGTACACGCCGTTGGCCGTCGAGCCCTGGATCCGTCCCGAGACCGCGGTGTACTCGCCCCGGCCGCGCTGGGTGCCGTCGTTCTGGCGCGACGGCTGGGCGCCCGCGAGCGTGACGACGCCCAGCACGCCCAGCAGCACCACGTTGACACCGATGACGCCGCGGGATGACGACATGGCTCTGCCGCTCATGGCCGATCCTTCCGAGAGTCGCTGCCGCGCCCGCGCCGGGCGGCGGCCTCAGTCCTGGTGCCCGCGCTTGCTGGGGATGAAGTTGACGCCCACCACGATCCCGGTGATCACGATGGCAAGCCCCACCATGATGTAAGCGGGCTTGCGCGCCGCGGGCGGGTTGGGGATGGGCGGCGTGAGGCGCTTCTCATCCTGGCCCGGGTTGTTGCCGGGGGTGTTCTGGGCCAGGGCGGTCGAGCCGAGCAGGAGCGAGAGGCTCGCCGCCAGCCCGCACAGTCCGGTTGCGCAGGTCTTCATCGCCGCGATGGTAGGACCGGGGCGGCGCCTCGGGCCGTCGCCCGGGCCCCCGGCACCCGGCCGGTATCATGGCCGGGAAGCATGGCCCAGCGTCGCCACCACTACGAGCGGGCCTTCGAGGAGTATCTCCGGGCCAGGCGGATTCCCTATGTCGCGGTGGACGAAGCCCGCAAGGCGCTCCTTCCCGAGGGGGCCGCGTTCCGGCACGCCGGGGAGTCGCTCAAGAGCTTCGACTTCGTCGTCTACGGGGACGGGCTCAACCTGCTCGTGGACATCAAGGGGCGCAAGGTGATCCGGCGCCGAACGGCCTCGCCGACGTCGGCGGGACGCCTGGAGACCTGGGTCACCAGCGAGGACGTCGGATCGCTCCAGCTCTGGCAGGGGCTCTTTGGGAGCCAGTTTCAGGCCGCGTTCGTCTTCGTCTACTGGTGCGACGAGCAGCCGCCCGACGCGCTCTTCGACGAGGTCTTCGAGTTCCGGGGGCGCTGGTACGTTCTGCGGGCGGTGCGGCTCACGGACTACATCGCGAACATGCGCACGCGCAGCGTGCGCTGGAAGACCGTGCACGTGCCCACGGCGCAGTTCGAGCGCATCAGCCAGCCCCTGGCCGAAGCCCCAGACCGCGTCCTGACGGTCGGCCAGAGCGCCCCGGGCGTGGGGGACGTGGAGGGCGCCGACCCGGCATCCTGAGCGGGCGCGACGGGGTGCCTTCAGCGGCCCAGACGGTCGAGAATCACGGGGATGGCCGGAGGGGGTTCCGCCCGGGCCGCGCCGTCGTCGCGCCAGCGTCGCCAGGCGCGGGCCAGGCCCCAGTGCACGAGCAGACCGCGGTGGTTGGCGTTGACTGTGACGACGTCCTCGACGCCGCCCGCCCCGGCCGAGTGCCCGGGCACGACGCCGTCGCCGATGACGTTTGCCACGCTCCGGGCGGCGTCTTTGATCGCGGCGCGGGCCGATTCGGGGAGGACGGAGCGGGCGATCTGGTTGTCGGTCACGGCCGCCACGGGCGTCTCGGGCTCGATGAGGCGGCCGACGATCGTGGTGACCCGCACGCCCTCGGGCCCGGTGTCGAGGGGGCGGGCATTGAGCTCGGTCAGGAACTCCGAGCTGGGAGCCAGGTCCCGGCCCGACGGCTCGGGGCTCCACCGCAGGACCTCGGCCAGGGCCCGAGGGTGGAGATCCGGCGCTTGTGCCCACGCGAAGAACTTCTGGCGCATGGCCGCGAGCGGCTGGAGCGGCGCCAGCGGCGCGCCGAGGTTGGGCGTGCCGACCAGGATGAGCCGGCGGACGTCAGGAAGGGCCCCATGCCCGCGCGGCGCCCCCGCGTAGAGACCGGGCCGCGTGAGCACGTCGCGGGCGACCAGCCCGCCCATCGAATGGCAGACCAGGTCCACCTCGAGGACGCCCAGGCCCCTGAGCTGGCGGAGGCTTGCGGCCAGGCCGTCGGCGAGCGCCGCGACGCCGGACCGGCCGGCGTACTCAAACACCGCCGCGGTGTACCCGCGCTCGGCGAGCGCGGGCACGAGCCCGTCCCAGATCCCGCCGGGCTCGTTGAGCCCGTGCACCAGGATCACCGCGCGCTCCGCGAGCGGGCCGGCGCAGCGCTCGACCGGCTCGGGAGCGGAGGCCCCCTCGCGAAGCACGAGCAGGCGGCACGAGGCGCCGTCACCCTGGGTCTGGTGGTCCATGTGCCCGGTCCCGCGTTCGGCGCCCCCCGGCTCCCCCTCGCTCACCAGGGCGGCAAGATGCTCGACGAGGCCCGCGGTCGCCTCGACGATCTCCGCGGCGCACAGCGCCAGCCGCTCGGCGAGCGCCGCGCCGGCCGGCGGGCCCTGGCCGGCCTGCCCCCAGGCCGCCATGCCCCCGACCGCGATGGCACCCCACGTCCGGCGCACGCCTCATCGTTGGCGGGTGAGCCGCTCGAGGAAAGACTGCTCCGCCCGGCGGTACTGCTCGAACGACTTCTCGACCTCGGCGACCAGCTCGCGCACCTGCTCCTGGCCCAGGGCCTGGGCGCGGGGCGACCCGGGCGCGTCGTCGGTCGCCACCGCCTCGAGCGAGGCCGCCGCGGCCCGCAGGTCCGAGACCGCCATCGAGTACGTGCGTGCCGCGTCGTAGAGGGCCTCGTTCTCGAGCTCCTTGCGCCCCGTCGCGGGGGAGAGGAGCTTCCACGGGGCGGCCCGCACCTCCGAGGCGGTGAGCTTGAGCTGGTCGGAGGCGAGGCGGGCGTTGGCGATCATGGCGCGGAGCTCCGGGGACTGCTCCTTGATGACCAGGTTCACGCGCTGCCCGGCCTCGGCGAACTCGTCGAGCCCCTGCCGGGCTCGCTCGAGCAGGCCCCGCACCGACTCCCATCCCTCGGTGTTGGCCTTGTGGGTGAGCTGCTCGACGTTGCCCAGCGCCGCGTCGACCCTGGGGCGATTGTCGGTGACGGTGGCGTGCACGTCGCGGATCACCGCGCGGGCCTCGTTCACCCCGGCGTGGGTGTCGTCGACCACGGGACCGAACCGCGCGGAGGCCTCGTCGACGTTCGCCAGCGTCGAGTCCACGCGCCGGCGCCACACGTCGAAGCTCGCGCGCGCGCCCGCCGTCATCTCGCGCACGTCGCGGACCGCGGCCCGGGCGTCGTCCATGGCCGGGTCGAACTCCTCCTCGACCCGGTCCGAGAGGCGCCGCAGCCGCTCGGAGACGGCCTGGGCATTCGAGAAGATCGTGCGGAGCTGCCCGGCCTGCTCCGGGCCGTAGCCGGCCTGGGCGAGGAACGAGGGGGGGGCCACGGCCCCGGGGATGATCTCGCCCTGCACGAGCACGGGACCGCTGCCGACCATGGGGATGTTGATCGAGCTGGCGGTGCCCAGCAGCGGGACCACCAGCATGGCCAGCGTGTCCCCGTAGAGCTTGACGTCGGCCCGAATCTTCACGTGCACGTCGATCCCGATGGGCGCCCCCGTGCGGGGATCGGTCTGGAACTCCCACCCCGTCACGCGCCCCGCGGGCCGGCCCCCGACCTTCACGGGCGAGCCCGCGTCGAGCCCCTCGGCCCCGTCGCTCAGGCTGAAGCGCACCGTGTAGCGGTTCATGGGCGTCAGCTTCTCGGGGATGTCCGAGAGGACGATGATCACGGCCACGCCCAGGATGATCGAGACGATCACGAAGGAGCCGGCCAGCAGGTTGTTGCGTCGCGAGGGCACGGCCATGGTTGCTCACACTCTCCTGGTGGCCGGGCGCCCGGCCTCTGCGGCGCTCCCGGGCGCCCGCCGCCCCGCGCGGGGCTAGCGCGCCCGCGTCGGCTCCACGCTCCGGCTCGGCACGTCCTCCAGCAGGCCCAGCAGGTCCTCCGCGTAGTTGGTCGCCGCCCGGCGCTCGGTGATCGGGCCGTCGGCGTCCCCGCGCAGGAACTGGCGGATCAGCCGCAGGTCCTCGGGCAGGCGCTCGGCGTCGGCGGCGTCGGTGCGGCGCAGGCGGTCGAACCACTCGCGCGTGTTCACCGCCAGGACGCGGCCCTTGTCCAGCATCGCCATCCGGTCGGCGATGGTGAAGGCCGAGTCCATCTCGTGCGTGACCACCACGCTGGTCACCCCGAGCTTTCGCGTGAGGTCCACGATCAGCCGGTCGATCTCGGCGCTGGTGACGGGGTCCAGCCCGGCCGAGGGCTCGTCGTAGAAGAGCACGCGGGGGTCGAGCGCCAGCGCCCGCGCCAGCCCGGCCCGCTTCTTCATCCCCCCCGAGACCTGCGCCGGGTACTTGTCGGCGTGCTCGCGCAGCCCGACCAGCTCGAGCTTGATCTTCACCTGGATGTCGATGATCTCGCGGTCCAGCTCGGTGTGCTCCTCCAGGGGCAGCGCGACGTTCTGCGCGATCGTCATCGAGTTGAAGAGGGCCCCGGACTGGAAGAGGATGCCGAACTTCTTGCGCACCTCGTCCAGCTCCTTCTCGGGCAGGCCGTTGATGCGCTGCCCGAAGAGCGCGACGTCCCCCTCCTCGGGCCGGATCGACCCGATCATGCAGCGCAGCAGCGTGCTCTTGCCGCACCCCGACCCGCCCATGATCACGAGGGTCTCCCCCTCGCGGACGTCGAGGCTGACGCCGCTGAGCACCGTCCGGTCGTCGAACCGCTTGACCAGGTTGCGCACGGAGACGATCGGCTCGGGCCCGGGTTGTCCGCTGGGAGCGTCCACCGAGTCAATCGTATCTTTTTCCGCCGTGCCCGGTGCGCTCGCCCGCGGGCGCGCCGGGCACGCCGGGCGGCGCCGGCCCGGTGCCGGCGGCCCGCGTCCCCGCGGCCGCCCGGTAGCGCTCCGCCATGGCCGCCAGGGAAGAGGGAATCACCCGCACGCGCCCCACCACCGTCATGAAGTTCGTGTCCCCGTTCCAGCGCGGGACCAGGTGAACGTGCAGGTGCTGGGGAATCCCAGCTCCCGCGGCCTTGCCCTGGTTGACGCCCAGGTTGATCCCCTGGGGGCGGAGCGTCCGGTCCATCAGGTCGCTGGCCTCGTCCACGAGCCGCCAGAGCGCCGCCCGCTGATCGGAGCGGTAGTCCAGCAGCCGTGGACAGGCCTCGCCCAGAGCCACCAGCAGGTGCCCGCCGGCGTAGGGGTAGGCGTTGAGCAGGATCAGCCCGCCGCAGCCCGCCGGCTCGTCGGGAGTGCGGAGGACCACGTGGTTCGGCCCGTCGCGCTCCGGCGCCAGCCACGCGTCGCGCAGGAAGGACCCGCTGCCGGCCTCCGGCTCGGGCGCCTGCGCGAAGGTCTCGAGGTATTCCTGGCGCCAGGGGGCCTGGAGGAGCGGCGTCCGGGCCGCGGGGCTCATCGGATCGGGGACCTCGCGGTCGGCCATGGCAAACGCTAGGTCGCGGGCCCGGGCCGGCCGGCCGCGCGGACCCGGGCCCGGTATCGTGCGGGCGTGTGCGGGATCGCGGGCATGATGCGGATCGTTCCCGCGGGCGCTCGGGCCCGCGCCGACGCGGCCCGCTCCTCCGGGCACGTCATCCCGGAGCCGTGGCTGGACATCCTCGACCGCGCCGTGATGCACCGGGGCCCCGACGGCGCCGGGCGCTTCCGGGACCGCTCGGTCCGGCCCGATGGCACCCTGGTCGATGTCGCCCTCGTGCACCGGCGCCTCGCCATCCTCGACCGGGCCGGCGGGCACCAGCCGATGGTCGGCGGCCCGTCTCCGGAGGGACACTCCTCGTTCACTGGGCCCGACGCCGGTCGGCAGGGCCCGGGCGGGGCCCCTCCCTGCCCGGTCTGCGGCCCGGGCCGGCGCGCCGTCGTTTTCAACGGGTGCATTTACAACCACCGCGAGCTGCGGGCCGAGCTCCAGGCCGCGGGCCACCGGTTCGCCACCGATCACAGCGACACGGAGGTGCTGCTGCACGGCTGGGCGCACTGGCGGCGCGGGCTGTGGCGGCGTCTCGAGGGGATGTTCGCGGTGGGGATGTGGGACGCCGCGGCCGGTGGGGCGGTGCTGGCCCGCGACCAGTTCGGCGAGAAGCCGCTGTACCTGTGGACCGTCGATCGTGACGGGGTCCGCTGGCACGTGTGGGCCAGCGTGCCCCCCGAGCTGACCGCCCTGCGCCCCGCGCTTGGCGGGGGCGCGGCCGAAGCGCCGCGCCCCGGGGCGGCGTCGCTGCTCGAATGGGTTCGCTTCGGATTCGCGCCCGCGGCCCCCACCATGGTCGGCACCGCGGTGGCGCCGGGGCAAGCGATCACCTACCTGCCCGGCACGCCGGGGCACGACCCGGCGCCGTGTGACGATCTGGGCGCTCCCGAGCCGCCGGGCTCGGCTCTCTTCGGGGTCCTCTCGCCCGATGGACCGCTCGCGCACCGGCGTACGGCGCCGCTCGACGCCGGCGCCGTGGAGGTGGCGCTCCGCGGCGCGGTGCGGCTGCGGCTCGAGGCGGACGTCCCGGTGGGGTGCTTTCTCTCCGGGGGCGTGGACTCCGCGCTGGTGGCGTTCTTGGCCGGGGAGGCGGCGGGCGGGCCCAGCACGTTCACCGTGCGCATGCCGGACCCGGAGCTCGACGAGTCCGAGGCGGCCGGCGAGGCCGCGCGCGCCATCGGCTCGCGTCATCACACGCTCGACTGTGGCGCGAGTCCGG
>DASPKO010000097.1:0-10166 GCA_035628055.1 Phycisphaerales bacterium | reverse complement strand
CTCGGCGGGCGGGCTCGCGGTCGACCGGATCGCGCGGTGGGATGGGGCGCAGTGGCATCCCTTCGGCGGCGGCTTCACCAACTTCGGCTTCTTTCCCCCGCTCCAGGACCTGCGGGTCTACCGCGGCCAGCTCTTCTGCGCCGGCAGCTTTCGCGCCATCAACCACCAGCCCGGTGTCGAGCCCGCCGCGGGCATCGCCCGCTGGGACGGCGCGGCGTGGCACGCGCTGGTGGAGCCGCCGGCGCAGGTCTCGGCGCCGGCGTTCTTTTCGCTCGCCGAACACCAGGGCGAGCTCGTCCTGGGCGGGAACGTCGTGATGATCGCCGGCGCGCCCGCGTACGCCTGGGTCCGCTGGACCAGCGGAGCGCCCTTCATTGCCCGGCACCCGGTCCCGCTCGACGCCTTCGAGAGCGCCGCCGCGGAGTTCAGCGTGGCCGTGACGGCGACCGGCTCGGTCGTGCCGGCGTACCAGTGGCGCCGCGACGGCCTGGCTCTCACCGACGGCCCCACCCCGCACGGTTCGATTCTCTCCGGGGCTACGAGTCCCACGCTCGTGGTCGCGAACCTGGCGGGCGACGATGCCGGTGAGTACGACGTGGTCGTGACCAGCCCGTGCGGCGAGGCGACGAGCGCTCCCGCCGCGCTGGCCGTGCGGCCGGCCTTCTGCGCGAGCGACTTTGACGCCGACGGGGTGATCGGGACCGGGGACGTCTCCGCCTTCCTGGCGCAGTGGTTCGCCGACGTCGCCGTCGGCGGCCTCGCCGCGGACTTTGACGGCTCCGGCGCCGTCGCCACGCCGGACATTTCCGCCTTCCTCGCCGCCTGGTTCGTCGCTCTGGCCGGCGGCTGCTGACGGTCAACCGGGCGTGCCGGGATCGCCGCCTGGCCGCGGCCCGCGCCGCCGGCGCCGACGCCGCCCCTGGCCCGATCCCGGCCCCGCGGCATCGCCCGAGTGGCCCGGCTGCTGTGGCGCGGGACCGCGGGGTGAGGCGGCTCCGCGCTCCGGCGACGGCGCTCCGGGGGCGCCCTCGGGGGCGGGCTCGTGCTGGGGCTGCTCGGGGCCCTCTCCGTACGACTCTCCGGTGTCGATGTCCGGGGACCCTCGCCGCGGGTTCGCGGGCATCGGCCGGGCCTCCGTCCCGGCGCCGGGGCCCGCCTGGGATGTGCTCGATCCGCCCGCGAGGTCGGGGCCCGCACCGGCCGCGCCGGCCGGCGCCTTGGGAGCGCCAGCGGCGCTTGCCATCAGGTCCTCCACCGGCACCGCGACCTGCTTGTCCTGTCCGTCGAGGTGCACCAGCACGAGCTGCGTCAGGATCTGTCCATCAATGACCGTGCCGGGCCCCTCGGGGGTCATCACCCGGGACTTCTTGCGTGGGAGCCGGGCGGCCAGCTCGGCGTACGTCTGGTCCTCGTAGCGGAGGCAGCACATGAGCCGCCCGCACCGCCCGCTGATCTTCAGCGGATCGAGCGTCGCCTTCTGCACCTTGGCGCTCTTCATGCTCACGGGCTTGAGCACCTTGAGGAACTGCTTGCAGCAGCAGTGCTGCCCGCAGCGCTCGTAGTCCGCGGTGAGCCGGGCCTCGTCGCGGGCCCCGATCTGGCGCAGCTCGATCCGCGCCTGGAACTCCTGCGCCAGCCGGTACACCAGCTCGCGGAAGTCCACGCGGTCCTCGCTGGTGTAGTGAAAGGTCAGCCGCTCGCGCCCCAGGATCGGCTCGGCGTCGACGATCTTCATGGGGAGCCGGAGGTCGGTCGCGACGGCCCGCGCCCGCGCCGCCATGCCCTTGGCCAGGGCCTCGAGCCGGGCCTGCTCGTTCAGGTCCTCGAGCGTCGCGATCCGCAGCACCTTCCCCTGGGTGAAGAACGGGTAATCACGCCCCCCGGAGTTCTCGATGTACTCGAGCATCTCGCGCCGCGTCACGCTCTTCGAGCAGCCCGCGTTCGGGCACGTGCTCGTGAGCATCTCGCCGATCTCGACGCCGCGGTGGGTGCGCACGACCAGCTTGCTCCCGCACCCGGGCTTGGCCTGCCCGTCGTAGGGGAACTCGCCGACCATCTTCATGACACCGAAGCGCACCACGATCGAGCTGGGCGGCTTGAGACTCTCGTAGACCTTCCGGTCCGCCTCGAGGTCCAGCTCGAACTGTGGGAGCGGCATGATCGGCATTGGAGTCCGTTTCCCGCGCGGGCCGGCCCCGGCCCGCACGCGCTGGCGCGGGCCCCCGGCCCGGCGGGCATTCTTGGCCGCCCACGCGCGCCCCGCGCTGGCTACCGTCGCGGATGCCGACCGCGGTCTTCCTCGGCGGGCGCTTCGTCGAGCCGCAGGGCGCGATGGTCTCGGCCTTCGACGCGGGCTTCCAGCACGCGGTCGGGCTCTTCGAGACGCTCCTGGGAGGCGTGGGCCCGCACGGTCCGTGGGCCTGGCGCCTCGACCGGCACGTGCGGCGCCTGGTCGCGAGCGCCCGCGACCTGGGGCTGAGCCCCGACCTCCGCGCCGGGCCGCTCGCCGAGGCCATCCTCCGCACGATCGACCGCTCGGGGCTCGCGCGCGCGCGGGTGCGCCTCACCCTGACGGCGGGAGACCTGAGCCTGCTCCACCGCCCGCTCCCCGGCGAGCCCGAGCGTCCCGGCGAGGCGCCGGCGCCGACGCCGCCCTCGCGCGATCCCACCGTGCTCGTGGCCGCCCAGCCCGCGACCGCATATCCCGAGGAGATGTTCGAGCGTGGCGTGGCGGTGGTGATCGCCGACGCCCGGGCCAGCCCCCTCAACCCGCTGGAGGGGCACAAGACGCTCAGCTACTGGTGGCGCCTGCGCGAGCTCCAGGCCGCCGCGGCGCGCCGCGCCGCCGAGGCCGTGGTCCTGCAGGTGACCAACCACGTCTGCGGGGGGTGCGTGAGCAACCTGCTGCTGGTGCGGGGCGGGAGCCTGGTCACGCCGATCGCGCGCGGCGAGGAGGCCGGAGGAAGCGACCACCCCCGCACGCGCGACGGGGCGTATCTCCCCAGCCCCGTGGTGCCTGGAACCGTGCGCGCGTGGGCCCTCGAGCGCGCCGCCGGGCTGGGGCTGGCCACCGAGCGCCGCATGGTCACCATCGACGACCTGCTGGACTCCGACGAGGCCTTCCTCACCAACTCGTCGTGGGGAGTTCTCCCGGTCATCAAGGTCGAGTCCTCGGCGCTCGGCGACGGCGTTCCCGGAAAGGTCGCCGCCGCGCTCCACCGTGACTGGCGCGCCGAGCTGGCCTCGCTGGCGGCCGCGGCGCCGGCCCCGGCCGAGCCGTGAAACCCTCGGGCCGCGTCGGCGGCGCAACAAAAGGCCCCGCCAGCGCGGCGGGGCCGTGGTTCTCATGGTGAGCCGATCGACAAACCTACTCGGACCGCCAGCGGTCCCGCCTCACCAGCAGTTCGAGCGGCCCGAGCTGCGCCGTGCCGGCGTATCCCTCGGTGCCGAGCGACGCGTCTACCTCCAGGGTGCGCGGTGTGGTCGACCCGGAGTCCGGGAACGCGGCGGTGTCGAAGGCCGCTTCGAGATTGAACCGCCCGACCGAGTTGGCCAGGTACGGCCCGGCCACGATGGTGCCCGAGGCCGAGCCCGTGAAGACGAATGCCGTGCTCGCCTGGATGGCGAACGGGAGAACGAGGGTGACGTCCCGGCCCGCGTCGGAGACGGTGAAGGGGACGGTGCTCTGGACGTTCCCCGCGGCATCGACCGTGGCCGTCGCCTGCCCGCCGATCGCCACCGTGAACGCCCCGCCCATGCGCCGCGAGTTGAACTTCAGTGTCAGCACGGTCTGCGTGCTGGTCACGGTGTCGGCGCGCATGGAGACGGGGAAGTGCCGGTCGTTGTACTTGAAGCTCGTGCCGGTCCAATCGATGTCCAGCCGGGTCACGCCCAGGGCCGCGCCCGTCGCGAAGCTCCACTGCGAGGCCGACCCGCCCGGGAGCGCCAGCCCGGCCGAGGGCACCGCCTCGATCCCGGCGAGCCGCACACCGACGCGCGCGGTCCGGGCGATCTCGGTGTAGTTCACGCCCGACGGGAGCGCGACCTCCCCCTGGACCCGCAGAGCCCCGGTGTCGAAGTTCACGGTGGCGCTCCGGGCGCGCAGCACCGAGAGCGCGGCCGGGGTGACGGTGATCAGCATGCTCTCCTCGTCGAGCAGGCCGCCCTCGTCGGTGACGCGGAGCGCGACCGTGTGCTCGCCGTAGCTCATGTGCACGTCGATGACCTCGCACGAGCCGGCCGAGCCGTCGCAGACGGGCGCGCCGTCGACCCACCACGTGAAGGTGAGCGCGGCGCGGGCCGACTCGGCGTCCGCCGAGCCGCTTCCGTCGAGCCGGACCAGGGCGGCCGAGCCGATCCCGGTGAGCTGCTGGCAGGAGAGGACCGCCTCGGGCTGGGTGTTGAAGCTCGCGGGCAGGGCGCCCATGTCGTTCCGCGAGCCGTCGGGGTCGTTGAAGGCCGGACTCGGGTCGCCGGCGTTGATGCACGGCGAGCCCGCCAGCAGGGCGAAGTCCTGCTGCGGGGCGCTGGCGAACATCGGGTCCGCGGCGATGTTGCCGGCGCACCCGGCGCAGGCGAGCGCCCCGGTCCATCCCTGGACGCACGAATAGTTCACCGTCGCGAAGGTGCCGAAGGAGAAGAACCGGTCGATCTGGGCCAGCTCGCCCATCCCCCCGGCGTCCGTGTTGTCCCAGAGGATGCAGTTGCGCACCTCGGGCGTGCCGTTGGAAGCGGTGATGTTGATCCCGCCGCCCTGGCCCGCGGTGTTCCCCGCGATCGTGCAGTTGGTGATCGCGGGTGAATCGCCGAAGCAGGTGAGCGCTCCGCCCCCGGCCGACGCGGAGTTGCCTGTGAAGACGCTCCGCGTGAGGGTCATCGTGCCGGCCAGGCCCGCGATCCCGCCCCCGAACCCCGAGGCGGTGTTCCCGACGAAGAGGCAGGAGGAGATCGCGGGTCCGTCCGCCCCGCTGTCGAACATGATCCCGCCCCCCTCGAAGGCCGAGTTGCCGCGGAACTCGCAGGAGGTGATCGGCGTGGGCGCCGGGATGAACCCGGAGCGGAAGAGGCCGCCCCCGCGCCGGGCCGTATTGCTCGAGAAGGTGCAGGCCGTGAGGGTCGCGGCCCCGTCGAAGTAGACGCCGCCGCCCTCGTTGGCGCGGTTGCCAATGAAGTCGCACGCGGTGGCGACAAGGTTCTGGGCGAAGATCGCCCCGCCCCAGCCGCCGTTGCCGAAGGGCGTGTTCGGATATCGCGACGAGTTGGAGGTGAAGAGGCAGTCGGTGAGGCTGATCGTGCCCCCGTACGCGAAGATCGCCCCGCCGGTCCCGAACTGGGCGTCGGCGACATTGCCCCTCAGCGTGCACCGGGAAAGGGCGTGGTCGCCCCCGAAGTAGTAGGCCCCGGCGCCGGCGCGGAAGGGCGAGAGCAGGTCGGCGTTGCCGCCGGCGATGGTGACGCCGTCGATCACCGTGTCCGGCCCCGTGACGGTCACGACATTGAACGAGTTGTCGCCAATGTTGGTGAACCCGGCCCCGTCGTCGGAGTTCAGGTCGCCCGTCAGGAGCGTGACGTAGGTGCCGGGGTCATTCTGCTCGGGGTCGGGGCCCGACGAGCCGGCGAAGCCACCGAGCAGCCGGACGCCGCCCGGCAGCGTGAAGGTGATGGACCGGTCGCCCCCGGCCGGGGCGGGCGCGTACCGGCCGGCCGCCACGCGCACCTCGTCGCCCGGGGCGCAGACCGCCAGGGCCGAGTGCAGGTCCGCGAAGGCCGCGGACCATGAGCTGCCGTTGCCGGGCGAGGCCCCGCCGGCGTCCACGTGCCACACCGTCTGTCCAAGTGCCGACGCGGCACCCCACGTCGCCACCGCGACCGCCGCGGCGGAACGAGCCAACAAAGCCACAGTCATGGTTGATCTCCCATCGGGCGTCCAAGCGGCCCTCCACCGCCAGTCGGCCAGATGGGGCTCCAGCATACACAACTATCTAAGAAACAAAGAAGGCGCTACGCGGCGTCGATCCGCGCCCGGCGTCCCTCCCCCGCCGCGGGGTCCCCCGAGCTCGCGGCGTCGGCCCAGCTTATCTCCACCCGCACCCCGAACAGCTCCAGCAGGGCGCGGAGGTGGCGTTCGATGCTCAGCCGGGCCTCCAGGTGGTAGCGCTCGTCGTGCGAGCGATACAGCTCCGCGGCCTGCTGTTGGGCCCGCCGCATCAGGTCCCGCTGGCGATCGGCCGTCATCGGGATCAGGTCCACCAGCCCCAGCACGCGGCCGCTCTGGATGTCGTACGGGGTCACGTCCGTCAGCCGCATCGTCCCTTCCAGCGGGGGCAGACGGAGGCGGTACCGGCCCTCGCCCAGGTCCTGGACGTCGTCCGGCTTGACGCGCCCGAGGTCGACCGAGTACTGCTTCTCGAAGTTGAAGATCATCGCCAGGCGCGCCTGGCTGAGCAGGATGGGGGGGAGCCAGGCAAACCCGCTCGTCGCGGTCGCGATCTCCTTGGCGCACACCTCCAGGCCAACGAGCTTGCCCACCGCCCGCACGCGCTCGGCGATGCTCTGGACCACGATCCGGTCCTGCCGGAAGCGTCCGAGCGCGCGCGCCAGGAACCAGGCACCGATAAACCCGAGGCCGGCCCCCAGTATCAGGGCGGTCGCCCACGCCAATGTTCCAGAGCCCGGCATAGCCCGTGATTGTTGGGACCCGGGGTCGGCGGTTTCAATCCGTGCGCCGAACCGACGGCCAAAGGCGGGCGAGATGGTTATGGCGCCCGCCCCGCCCGAACAGTCCTCCCGCGCGGCATCCTCCGCGCCGTCGCGCGCTCCCGCGCCCCGTCCGGGCCGGCTTCCCTCGCGCCATATCACATTCTGGGAGCATGACCCGGCAACTCGCAAACCCGGCGCGCGGTCTGGCCTCGCTCTTCTCGCGCTCCAACGTGAACACCCGCGGCCCCCTGCGCTTCACCACCGATAACCTCGACTGCTCCGAGGGCCGGATCATGGACCTCTCGGTCACGGGCATGCGCCTGACGCGGTCCCGCTCCTGGCGCCCCGGCGAGAGCCGCGAGGTCCTGCTCACCAGCCGGGCCGGTCTCCCCGTCCGCCTCCGCGCAACCTGCGTGTGGGCACGCCGGACCGGTCCGTTCCGGCACACCGTGGGCGTGGCCTTCACCGATCTGCACCGGCGCGACGAGATCCTCCTCGCGGGGCTCGTGCAACGGCACGCCAGGTCAGTCGTGCAGCGCCGGGCCGCCTGACGCCCGCCGGCACCGCTCAGGCCGCCGCGCTCACCGCCAGCCCCACGATCCGCCGGGCGTGCTCGTCGAAGGCCGCGCGATCCGCCGGGTCGCAGCGCACCACCGGCAGCCCGATGTGCCGGAGCACTTCGTCGGTGATGGCGTCGGGGCGGCGTTCGGCGCGTGCGGCGCAGCCGGGTGCCTCGAGCAGGATGGCGAGCACCGGCCGCCACGTCGGTGCCTCGCACAGAAGCAGATGGACCGCCCGCAGGCGGACGCGCCGCCGCCAGCGCCGCCAGTCCGCGGGGTCGTAGCCCTGGGGGGCGGTCGGCTCGACCAGGGCTTCGAGCCGCACCATCGGGCAGAGGACGAGCCCGGCGGGCAGACGCCGCCGCAGGCGCTCCGCGAAGGCGGCCCGCGAAGGTGAGAGGAGCCTCCCCCGGCCCAGGAAAGGCGGCTCGGTCAGCCGCATCTGGCCATCGGGCGTTGTCACGGTCCGGGCGGGAACCGGGCATCGGCCCGGCAGCTCGTCCGTCGCAGCGGCTTCCCTGGCGGGTGCGGGTTGGGCCCAGGTCACAGGGTCTGCCGATCCCGCGCCGGCGCGCGCGACCGGCTCGGGGCCGTCTTCCACAAGCGCCACCCGCGCGCCGGAGTCAACCAGCTCGAGACGGGGCGCCGTCGCCGGGCGGGACAGTCTCTGCTGCGCGAATCGGCGCCGGCGGTCCTCGGTCGTCCGGCGCCGCCCGATCGCGGCGCGGACCAGCAGGGCACAGGCCGCCGCCGTCGAAAGTACCGCGGTGAGCAAGAAAGAGATGGCCATGCCGATTCCTGTCCGCGTCCTTCCCGTGTCGCGTTCGGGGCCGCGGGTGAGTCCGGGCAGAATATGGCCCGGTGGCCGGGAGCGCCGGGCGCGGGATCGGTTCTGGCGGGCGCCGCTAGTCCCGAGCTCGGGGGCGCGGGCTGGTCCAGTCGATGGCGGCGATCCGCCGGGCGGCCTCGGCGAGCCGGTCCGCCTCGACCGTGAGCGCCACACGGAAGTACGGCTCGCCCCGCGGCCCGAACCCACCCCCGGGCACGACCACCGTGTCCCCTTCCTCCAGGAGCCGGGCGGCAAACTCCAGGGAGGGGACCGGCGTTCCGTCCGCGCCGCGCGGAGTGCGCGCCCAGACGAAGAAACCCGCGTCGGGCTGGCGCACCTCGCACCCCGCGGCGCGGAGGCCCGGCACCACCGCGTCGCGCCGGGCCCGGTAGAGCGCACGCATCGCGCGCACGTCGGCGTGGTCGAACGAATCAAGCGCCACGGCCCCCGCGGCCTGGATCGCGTTGAAGGTCCCGGAGTCGACATTGCTCTTGACGGCCTGGAGGGCCGCGATCACTTCCGGATGCCCCACCGCGAAGCCGATGCGCCACCCCGTCATGTTGAACGTCTTGCTCAGCGAGTGGAACTCGATCGCCAGGGTGGTGTCCGGGTCGGCCCCGGGAGCCTCCCAGAGGCTCGGCGGGCGTGCCTCGGGTCCCTCCAGGTAGACCTCGGAGTACGCCAGGTCAGAGGCGACGATCACGCCGCGCGGGCGCGCCCAGCCCAGCACGCGCTCGTAGAGCCCCGGCGGCGCGCTCGCCGCCGTCGGGTTGCTGGGGAAGTTCACCCAGAGCAGCCGGGCGGCCCGGGCGATCGTTCCGGGAATCTCCGCCGGCTCCGGCGCCCAGCCGGACTCCGGGCTCGCGGGCATCTTGTGCACGCGCGCTCCGGCCAGCACCGCCCCGATCTCGTAGACCGGATAGGCCGGGTCGGGGACGCAGACCACGTCCCCCGGATTGGTCACGGCCCAGGGGAGGTGGGCGATCCCGTCCTTGGACCCCATCAGGGCCAGCACGTGTCGCTGCGGGTCCACCCGCACGCCGAAACGCGCCTGCATGAACCGCGCCGCCGCCTCACGGAAAACCCTGAGCCCGCCCCCGACCGCCGGGTACTGCTGGTTGCCCAGCTCGCGCATCGCCGCGTTCATCGCCTCGACGATGAAACCGGGCGTGGGCTTGTCGGGGTCGCCCACCCCCAGGTTGATCACGTCGGCCCCGGCGGCGATGCGCCGGCGCTTCATCCGGTCGATCTCGTCGAACAGGAAGGGAGGGAGCGCCGCCAGGCGGTCGGAGGCCAGCGGGCGTCGGGGTGCCGCGGCGTCGGCCGCGCCGGCTCGCGCCGGGGCAAGGGCGGGGGCGTGTGCCACGTCGACTCACTCTCCGTGGGCCCCGCTCAGGCGGGGCCCGGTTGGGTCTGGTGCCGCCCGCGGGCGCGTCGCTCAGGCACTCTCGCCCGGGGCCTGGGCGTACTCGCGGCGCACCCACCAGACGCTGGCGCCCATCCACCCGGCCCCGCAGGCCATCGCGGCCAGGGGCAGGATCGTGTGCTCGAGCGGGTCCGTCACGCCGCAGATCCCCGCGATCAGGATGATGAACCCCGCGCCGAAGGGCATGCAGAACCGCAGCAGAAGGCGCGAGAACAGGTCAAGGTCCACATTCGGGTCGAGCATCGATGATCTCTCCTATCTCCGGCCTATCTCCGGCCTATCTCCGGCCTATCTCCGGGCCGCCGCCGCCGACTGGAGTTTTCGGCGTCGCTTCAGCTCGGCGTCCACAAAGTCCTGGATGTCGCCGCGCAGCACCGCCTCGTAGTCCGTGCGCTCGTGCCCGGTCCGGTGGTCCTTCACGCGGTTGTCGTAGAAGACGTAGGACCGGATCTGGGTCCCCCAGCCCCGCTCCACCGCCCCGCCCGTGGCGGCGGCGATTTCCTGCTCCCGCTTCTCCTCCTCGATCTGCATGAGCTTGGCGTAGAGGATCGAGAGGGCCTGCTTGCGATTCTGGGACTGGTCCTTGTAGGTGTTCGAGACCACCATGATCCCGGTGGGCTTGTGGATCAGCCGGATCGCGGTGGCCACCTTG
>DASPKO010000096.1:0-3433 GCA_035628055.1 Phycisphaerales bacterium | reverse complement strand
ACCGGAGCCTGCTGGCGCAGCTCGCGGGCGATCCGCTGGGGCTGGGCCTGTGCCCCCTGGGCGCGGGCGCCGTGGCCGGCTCGTGCCTGCCGCTGGATCGGCGCCACACCGCCGGGGCCCTGGGCTTCGTGCGCCCCGCCCCCAGCAGCATCGACGCGACCGCCTCGCGGGACGAGGCGCTGGACTTCGTGTACGCGCTGGCGCGCACGGCCATGCACCTCTCGCGCTGGGCCGAGCAATGGGTCATCTATTGCACGAGCGAGTTTGCGCTCCTGGCCCTCGACGAGCGCTTCACCACCGGCTCGAGCATGATGCCCCAGAAGCGCAACCCGGACATGCTCGAGCTGATCCGGGGGCGCTGCGGCGGGGTCTATGGCGACCTGGTCGCCCTGCTGACCATCTGCAAGGGCCTGCCGGTCGGGTACAGCCGTGACCTGCAGGAGGACAAGCGGCACGTCTTCTCCGCGTTCGACACGGTGAGCGACTGCCTGGCCATGGCGGCCCGCGTGATTGCCACGGCGCGCTTCGTGCCCGAGCGCCTGGCCGAGTCGCTGCACCGGCACGGCGGGTTCCTCGACGCCACCAGCCTGGCGGAGTACCTCGTCACGCGGGGCGTGCCCTTCCGCACGGCGCACCAGGTCGTGGGCGGGCTGGTGCGCGAGTGCGAGCGGCGCGGCGTGACCTCGCTCTCGCAACTCGAGCCGGAGCAGATCACCGAGGCCGTGCGCGGCGCCGGGATCAGGGACGTGCAGGTCGGGCCCGAGGTCGCGGGCTGGCTCGGGCCGGCCGCGGTGGTGGCGCGGTACCAGACCGAGGGCAACGCCGGGCTGAGCGGGTACCGGGCGTACTTCGGCTTCGGACCCCGCGCGGCCCGGAGCGCCGGGCCACTGCTGGAGCCGGACCCGCCGGCGGGTCCGCGCGGCGATGGCGTCGCGGGCGTCACGTCCCCAGTCACCGCGCCGCGGGCCGGGCCACCGGATGTCCCCGGCGCGGAGGACCCGAGCGCCGGGCCGGGCGCGCCGGAGTCCGATCACGATCCCGTGCTGTTCGCGGCGGGAGGGCCAATTGCGGTCGCGCCCGGCGGGCCGGACGCCGGACTCATCGAGGCATACGCGAGCATCGGGCGCACCCTCGACGACCTGCCCTACACCGACGAGTTCGAGCGGCTGTATGAGCGGGCGGGGGCGGAGGCACGCGGGCTCTCGCGCCACCGTCTGCTGCACCGCCTGCACAACCTGCGCAAGGCCGGGCGGCTGCCGCGGGTCGGCAAGGCGTCGGCCTCGCCGATCAGGCTTCCCGAGGCCGAGGAGCGCACCCTGCGGGAGCTGGTCGCCGAGGTCGCGGGGTCCCTGGGCCAGCGGGATCAGCTTCCCTACACACCGGGTTTCGACGTCGTGGCCGAGCAGTTCGAGGCCCGGTCGGGGCGGGCGCTCTCCCGGCACGACCTCTGGCGGCTGATCGCCAAGTTGGCCAAGTAGGCGGGTGGTCGTGGGCGGACCATCGGTGGTTCATGACCCGGCATCGCACCCAATCGGTCCCGCACCACGATCCCAGCTAGCCTTGCGCGGTCGAGGCGCCAGACCGCGACGGTGCGGGCCGCCCTCCGGAGTCACTCCCGGCATGACGCTCCCAGCCCACCCCCCGCTGCCGGGCGAGCAGCCGCCCGGCCGACCCGCCCCGACGGACACGGCGCAGGCGCTCTTCTCGGGGCTCATCGACTACGCGGGCCTCTTCCCGCCCGCCAAGCTGGACATGGCGAGCGCCGTTCGGAACTACGCGGCCTACCTGCGCGGCCCGGGCGCCTGGATGCTCGGCCGGTTCATCTGTCCGGTGTCGCGCCTCGAGGAGTTCTGCCAGGCGGCGCGGGAGTGGCTCCCCCGGCCGGTGCCCGGACGGGGGGCGCCTTCCGCCGCCGCCGACCCGGCCGACCCCGAGGCGCCTGACCCCTGGCCAATCTCCGCGCTCATCGACGGCGATCTCGAGGAGGACCTGGACGCGGTCTTCGCCTTCAACCGCGAGCACACCGGGCCCGAGCGCGGCCTGGCCGTAGTGGACGCGGTCGAGATCAAGGTGGCCTCTCCCGCGGAGATCGATGCCGCCCTTGACCGCGTCCCCGACGAGCTCTTCCCCTTCTTTGAGATCGGGAGCGCGCCGGGGCTCCTCTCCGACCCCCGCGGCCTGGCGGCCGCCCTGGCCGGGTGCGACGCGGCGGCGAAGGTCCGAACCGGGGGCGTCGTCCCCGAGGCCTTCCCGTCCGCGGCCCAGCTCGCCGAGTTTCTCTTGGCCTGCGACGCCGCGGACGTGCCCTTCAAGGCGACCGCGGGGCTGCATCACGTCGTGCGGGGCGAGCACCCGCTGACCTACGAGCCGGACTGCCCGCGCGGGGTGATGCACGGGTTCGTGAACCTGTTCCTGGCGGCGGCCTTCGTGCGCGAGGGGAACATCGTGGCCCCGGACGTGGTCGCGATGCTCGAGGAGCGCGACGCGGAGCGCTTCCGCTTCACCGACCAGGCGGTCTGCTGGCGCAACCGTCAGCTCGAGGTCGCGCACGTGGCGGGGGCCCGCGAGTCCTTCGCGCTCTCCTTCGGGTCCTGCTCCTTCGACGAGCCGGCGCAGGAGCTGGGCGCCCTGGGCTGGGTCTAACCGGCGCGCGGGTCGTCAGCGCGCCACCACCGCGGCCATGGCCCGGGCCGAGGCTTGCCGTCCCCGGGGTCCCCCCATGACGCAGGCGCCCTCGAAGTCGCCGCGGAGCGCCTTGAGGGCGTAGCGCTCGCGCTCGATCTCGTGCTGCGTGCGCACGCCCAGCCGCCGCAGCGCCGCCAGCGGCGGGCACCACCCGCGCACCGCATGATGAGCCAGGAAGGCCCCGACCACCGCGGGCAGGGCGAGCCAGCGGCGTCGGCCCGTGGTCAGCGCGAGCAGGGCGCCGGTGGCGCCGAGCGTGCCCGCCAGCGACTCGAGCACGCGCTCGGTGTCCCACTCGCGGTCGAGGCGGCGCAGGCGGTCCGCGATCTCCTCGGGCCGCTGCGCGAAGTACGCGGCGTGGTCCTCGGTCCGGCGGAAAATGGCGCGGTTCAGCTCGGGAGGCGTGTGGTGCGGGACGCGGTCCACGGTGCTGGGGATGAGCATGGCGGGGCTCCGGTCGGTGCGCCCCGCACGGTACCCCGCCTCGGGCCCGTTCCGGCACGGGGCCGGATTCCGGTTCTGGGTGCCGGGCCCGGCCCGGGCCGGACCGCGGGGGGCACTCAGGCGCGGCCGTAGACGGGCACGATCCCGCCGCGCGTGCACGAGTTCCCGGGTGAGGCGAGGAAGAGAATCGTCGCCGCGACCTGCTCGGTGCGCGACCTCACGCCGCTGCGGGTTCTCGGCGAACGCCGTCACAGCATCTGCCTTCAGCGTGGTTCGCTTGGACTCGAGCTCTGCGGCACGATTT
>DASPKO010000095.1:0-14584 GCA_035628055.1 Phycisphaerales bacterium | reverse complement strand
CTACTTATCAGCCGTGTTGACCGAGCGGCCCACGCGCCGCTGACGGTTGATGAGCTTGCGACCGCCCTTGGTCTTCATGCGGGTCCGGAAGCCGATGGCCCGCTTGCGCTTGAGCCTGCTGACGCGGTGGGGGTAATGCATAGCCTGATCCTGGTCCGGGGCGCGGGTCGGCAGAACCCTCGCTCAAGCTGTGCCGCGAGGCCCGGCGGCCGGGCGGAGACTATAGAACCCGCGGCCGGCGAAGGCCAGCCCGTGGACCTGGCTGGCGGTGGCCTCCCAGCCACGCCGAGGTATATTTCCCTGCCGGGATGTGTATTTCCCGGCGGGTGGGCCGCGATTGCTCGCTGGCCGCCGAGTCGCTCCGAGCGCGCTTCTGCGCCCGGGGTTGCAGAGTGATCTCCTTCGGCCAGCGAGCAGCCGCGTCTCCCGAGGCCGTCCCAACCCGGACGGTCAACTGTCTCCCGGTGCATGGGCCCGGGCCGGGGTTGCGCGCGGTATGCCGGAAACTGCCCAGCAGAGACGTATCGGTCCCGTCCGGGGAGAGCCCGCGGCGGGAACGGCCGGCGCGGGCGGGCCGGAGGGCGCCCCCCCCGGGGTTCCGGAGAGCGCCTGGACCGAGATCGCCGCGCGGCTCGGCTACCGGTTCAACGACCCGTCGATCCTGGCGCACGCGCTGCGCCACGCCTCGATGGCGGATGCCCGGCTGGAATCCAATGAGCGGCTGGAGTTCCTGGGCGACGCGGTGCTGGGGCTGGTGGCCTGCGAGCTCATCTTCCGCAAGTACCCCTCCCTGCTCGAAGGGGAGATGACCAAGATCAAGTCGACGGTGGTCTCGCGGCAGACCTGCGCGGTCATCGCGCGCGAGCTCGGGCTCGAGCAGGACCTGCAGCTCGGCAAGGGAATGCAGGTGCACCGCGAGCTCCCGCAATCGCTGGCCGCCGCGGCCTTCGAGGCGGTGATCGCGGCCGTGTACCTCGACGGCGGGATGGAGGCGGCGACGCGGTTCCTGGCGCCGCTGCTCGGGCCGCTCATCGAGCGGGCCGAATCGTGCGGGCACCAGGAGAACTTCAAGAGCGTGCTCCAGCAGCACGCCCAGGTGCGGCTGGGGGAGACGCCGCAGTACGTGGTGCTCGACGAGAAGGGCCCGGACCATGCCAAGTGCTTCGAGGTGTGCGTGCAGATCGGGGCGCGCAGCTTCGCGCCCTGCTGGGGGCAGAGCAAGAAGCAAGCCGAGCAGCGGGCGGCGCTCAGCGCCCTGCACGAGCTGGGGGTGGCGGTCGAGGAGGAGGGGCGCGTGAAGGTCGTGCGCGGGACCTGCTGACGCCCGGGCGCCCGGTGCCGCCCGAGGTCGGGCCCCGGCCTAGCTCAGGCCCACGGTGAGTCCGACCGGCTGCGGGCGCACGACGTGCGTGGGCTCGACCATCACGCCCAGGGGAACGCGCCGGCCCCCCTCGGGCGGCATCCCCTCCCGGTCGATGTGGCGCTGGATCGCCATGATGCCCTCGATGAGCTGCTCGGGGCGCGGCGGGCACCCGGGGACGTAGACGTCGACCGGGATGAACTGGTCCACCCCCTGCACCACCGCGTAGGTGTCGAAGACGCCGCCCGTGCTGGCGCAGGCGCCCATCGAGATGACCCACTTGGGCTCGGCCATCTGAAGATAGATGCGCTGCAGCACCGGGAGCATCTTCACCGCGACGCGACCGGCGACGATGAGCAGGTCGCTCTGCCGCGGGCTGAAGCGCATGGCCTCGGCCCCGAAGCGGGCCACGTCGTAGCGCGAGCAGGCTGTGGCCATCAGCTCGATGCCGCAGCAGGCGGTCGCGAACGGCATCGGCCACAGGCTGCTCCGCCGGGCCCAGTTGATCACGCGACGGAGCTGCGTCGTCATGAACCCTTCGGCCGGGAGAGCGAGCTCGAGCCCCATGGGAACTCCTGGGCCGCCGCGGTCAGCGGGGCGGCGGGCGATCGTCCAGACGCGAGCCGCCCCGGCGGTCCGAGCGCTCGCCGTAATACCACCGGTCGAGCTTCGAGTCCTGCTGGTAGGGCTCGGAGACCTCGTACTGGTCACGCCCCGGCCCGCGCGCATCGACCACGCGCCGGTAGCAGCCCCCCGCGCCCAGCACCGCCACGGCCAGCCCGACCGCGACGAGCTTCGTCCACCTTGTGCTGGCTCTGCTCACGCTGGTGGGCTCCGGCGCACCGGCTCATGGTGCGCGGGGATCGTAGCGGGCGGTAGCGGGTCGGATCGGCCCGCCAGCCGGGCCAGCGTGACCCCCTGGGCACGGCTGAGCTGCGCCGCCCGGAGCTCATCGAGCAGGGCCCGCTCGGAGCTCGACCCGCCCCCGCTCGGGGCCGAGAGCCCGAACCCGACCTCGAGCACCTCCGCGGCGTCGATAGCGTCGGCGGGGCGACCCAGCACGTACCCCTCGGTCCGCCCGGGCTCGCCCACGCGGCGGAGCAGCCCCCGGGCCACCAGGCGCCCGAGGACACGCCGCACAATTCGTTCCTCGATCCCGGTGTGGTGGGCGAGCCAGGCCGCGCTGGGGACCTTTCCCCGGGCAAACTGCTCGGCCACCGCGGTCTGGATGTCCAGGGCCACGGTGGGTGAGATCACCAGGGGGCGCATGGCCTCGGCGCCCGAGGCGGCGCCGCGGGGCATGACGCCGTGCTGGAGCGCGTACGTGACCGAGAGCCCGGCGAGCACCACCAGCCAGGTGGCGTAGATCCACATCAGGCTCAAGGGGATGAGCGCCAGCGAGCCGTAGAGCGTCACCGTGGTGGTGGCGAAGCCGAGGTACGCGGTGAAGAGGCGCTTGCTGATCTCCCAGAGGACCGCCGCGGAGAGCGCCCCGAGCAGCGCGGGCTTGAGGCGAACCTTGGTATTGGGAACCGAGATGTAGATCAGCAGCAGCATCATCCAACTGATCACCACGGTGGCCAGGAAGCCCAGCGCCTGGACGAACATGGACTGCGTTCCCAGCCCGCTGCGCTCGGCCACGCGCGTCACGTTGCTGCGGAACTGGTCCTCGACCCAGAAGCTGGCCCAGAGGAAGATCGGTCCCAGCGTGATGGTGAACCAATACTGCTGGGCGCGGCGGACCCAGCTCCGCCCCCGAGCCACGCCGTACACCTGGTTGAAGTCCCGTTCGAGCTCGACCAGCAGCCCGATGGCCGCGTAGGCGAGCACCATGACGCCCACCACGCTGATCGCCTGGAAGTTCACCTGCTGGACGCGGGCCGCCAGGTCCTGCACCCAGTCGGCGGCGCTGGAGCGCTGCGGGCCGGCGACGGGTCCCGCCGCGGGGTCGGCCGGGGTGACGATGTTCTCCAGCCCGAGGTAGGCGACGATCCGGCCCATCAGCTCGCGCACCAGCTCGTCGGTGTCGCGGAACATGCGCAGCACCACCAGGCCCAGCACCAGGATGGGGATCAGGCTGAAGATCGTCCGGTAGGTGAGGGCCGCGGCCATGCGCGTGAGCGAATCGCTCATGATCGCCTGCCACCACCAGTGCAGGAAGTCCACGACGCCGCCGGCGAGCCCGAGACGGCTGCGCCACGCGGGCGCGACGCGCGGCGCGTCCTCGTCCTGGTCGCCCGCGCCACCCGTGACCCGCCACGCCCACCCGTGGGCCCGACGGGCCGCGTCGAGCGCCCCACGGAAGCGGCCCCGCCGCGGGGGCGCTCCGTTGGGCGTGTCGCCGTGCTCTCCGACCGGGTCGCTCACGCCCCGGGCCCCCGGCGCTCGGGGCGGGGTGGGCGCGGGCTCGGCTGACCGGCCGGCCCGCGATCGGCGCCGCGCCCGGGCGGCCCCAGCGAGCCGGGCGCCGCCTGGACGGGGCGAGCGCCGCCCGGCATGCCGGAGCCCGGCGCGGCCCGCCCCCGGGCCTCGCGGGCAAAACGCTTCAGGGCTCGGACTTCGTCGCGCTCGAGCTCGCGCCACTCGCCGACGCGCACGGCCTTGAGCTCCAAGGGGCCCAGGCCGACCCGCGTGAGCTTGCGCACTCCGAACCCGGCCGCGTCCAGCCCGTCCCGGACGCTCTCGATGCGCCCCGAGGTCATGGCGATCTCGAGGATGGTCCGGCCCGGCTCGCGCTTGACGATCCGGACGACCGCCCGCCCGGCGCGGCGCCGGCGCGGGGCCGGGCCGCTCCGCGGCGCCGGGCGGGATCGAGCGTGCACGGCGTGCTTCTCCGCGGCCCGCACGGCCTTGTCGATCAGGGGAAGGTCGGCCTCGGTGACGGCGCCCCGGACCAGCGCCCAGTAGCGCTTGGCCGCCCCGTAGCGCGGGTGCGTGAGGACGTCCGCGATGCCCCCGTCGTTGGTCAGCAGGAGCAGCCCCGTGGTCATGTAGTCCAGCCGCCCGACCGGGAAGAGCCGCGGGCCCGCGGGATGGTCGACCAGGTCCAGCACGGTCTTGCGGCCCTCGAGCATCTGCTCGTCCTTGACGGTCGTGACGACCCGCTCGGGCTTGTTGAGCATGACGTAGATGAAGCGCCCGCCCGAGGCCGCGGCGGCCCGCCCGCCGCGCGACCACCGGCGCAGCGGCCGCCCGTCCACCACGATCCGATCCGTGGCGGGGTTCACGAGCACGGGCAGCGCCGTGACGGTCTGCCCGTTCACCTCGACCAGCCCGCGCTCGATCATTGTTTCGCAGTCGCGGCGCGAGGCGATGCCGGCCTCGGCCATCACGCGCTGGAGGCGCACCAGCCCCCGTGCGGGGCGGCCCGCGACGCCCGCGGCGGGGCCTGGCTCGGCGCGAGGTGCCACGCCCTCATGGTACGAGACCGGCCGGGAGGGCGCCCGGCGCGGTCCGTACGCCGCGCGCCGCCGTCCCGCGGGGAAAAAAAAGCCCCCGGCGCGGGGCCGGGGGCGGGGAAGGTACCGGGGTTGGACGGCCGAACGCGGCTCAGCGCGGGGCGATGATCCGGTTGAGCAGGGCCACGCTGTTCTGGAGGCCCAGGTAGAAGTCGGTGTCGGCGATGATGTCGTAGTGCGTGGAGAGCACGCGCGCCCCGTTGATGAACGTGTACGTGACGCCCGGGGCCTGGATCTCCGGCGAGTTGGCCGCCATGACCGGCACGAACTGCACCGGCGGCGCGACGCCCGTGAGCCGCAGCCCCACCAGCTCGCCGATGCGCCGGGCCACGGCGTCGGAGAGCTGGTCGGCGAAGGCGTTGATGCCCGCGACGCTGGGAGGCTGGCCGAAGAGGGCGAGCTGCGGGGCGAAGACGACCGCCTGGTCCTGGAGGTCGATGTTGAAGGGGTCGGAGTGCTGGCTGGCGCCGTAGGTGCGGTTGGCGAAAAAGGCCGTGGGCTCGTTGCTGCTGGTGAGGAAGACGGTGGAGAAGGGCGCGATGCCGCCCCCCTGCTCGAAGGCCGCGGTGGTGTTGGCCACGACGATGTTGGCGTTCGACCCCGCGAAGATCGCGTTGAGGTTGCTGATGACCCGGCTGACGACGTAGTCGTCGACGGTCTGGGCCCCGACGAAGCCGCCGAAGCCGACGACGCCGGTGGAGAAGGGGTTGAGAGTGGTGACGACGCCGCGGCCGGCCTCGAGCCAGTCGATCGATCCACCGCGGGTCTCGATGAACACGTTCTGCGTCACCGGCGCCGTGAGCCCGGTGCCCTGGGTGAGGATCTCCAGCTCGTAGTCCGAGCGGATGGCGCCCTGGATGTAGAGGGCGTAGGTCGCCGGGGGCTGCCCGGCCACGCCCAGGCGGCCCGGGGTCACGAACTCGAAGGTGAAGTCGCCGTTCGCGTCGTAGCCGTAGGCCATGTTCCCGTTGCTGGTGATCCGCGTCGGCTGCCCGCCGATGGGGAGCACGTCGCTGGGCGCGGCGACCAGGAGCCCGTCGGCGATGTCCGTCGAGCCCGAGGTCTCGAAGATGGCGAACTGCACGTCGCCGCGGAGGTCCTGCTGACGGGCGTTGGGCGAGAGTCCGATGTTCGAGCCGAACTCGGTCAGGCGGAGGGTGACGCGGATGCGCGTCCCCGGGGCGATCGCCTCGCGGTTGTTGAGGTGGTAGACGTCGATGTCCGGGGCGACCTCCTCGGGCACGCCGGCGGAGGCGGCCTTGCCGATCGAGGCGCCGACGAAGGAGACGGCGCGGTCGTCGGCGTCGCCGAAGACACCGTTGGGCCCGCTGGTGCGCTGCGAGGTGATGCCGGTCCCGCTGGAGCCGCTGACCACGTCGTCGAAGGTGTTGGGCACGCCGTCGCCGCCGGCGAAGAGCGTGAAGTTGTAGACGCCGACCTGCACCACGGGGCGGTCGTCGGGTGTGCCGAAGACCTGGTCGGCCCCGGCGAACTCGATCGGGACGGGCGCGTTCACGACGGTCATGCCGTCGCCCGAGCCGTTGTCGGCGGTGAACCCCGTGTCCCCGTCGTCGAAGACCTCGAGGGTGAAGACGTACGAGCCCTGGGCCCCGGCGATGGGCGTCAGGACCGGGACCTGGGTCGGGTCGGAGACGGTGACCGCGGTCACCAGGGGCGTCACGAGCAGGTAATAGGTCCCTGTGACCTTGATCAGATACTCGTCGGCGACGGTGATCTCCTCGGCCTGGCGCGGGGCGTTGGGCAGCCGCAGCGCCTGCACGGTCTCGTTGCCCGCGGGCGCGACCCCGGTGCGCGAGAGCATGATGTTGCCGGCGGCATCCAGCAGGGCCCGCCCGACCTCGACGGCGTTGCCGCCCATCTTGCCCAGGCGGAGGATCTGCCCGGCGCGGAGCGTGATCTTGTAGAGGTCCGCGTCGCCGGCGAAGGGGAAGACATTCAGGTCGTGATCCGGGTGATCGCCCGCCACGCCCCGCACGGTGTAGACGCGGTTGGGGTCGGGCAGGTCGTCCGGCGCGTGGTTGTCGTCGAGGACCAGGTCGAGATCGATCGGCCCGCGGAAGTCGACCGCGACCGTGCCGATCGTGACGGTGTTGGGCGTGAGCTTGTCGCCCGCGTCGCCCACGACCTCGTCCTGGGAGAAGTCGTCGCCGGCGCCCTCGGCGAACCCGTCCTTGTCGCCGTCGAGCAGCGTGCGCTGCGTCTCGCCGCGCAGGATGGCGGCGTCGAGCTCGAACCGGTAGACGCCCGGGCCGGGCAGGCCCGGCAGTTCCGGGAGGCTGCGGTCGGTGATGGCCCGGGCGAAGGTGACGCGAACCTCGCTCGTGCCGGGGTTGTAGCCGAGCGTGTAGTCCGAGCCCTCGGCAAGGCGGATCTGCACCGCGGAGCCGGCACGGAGCTCGGAGATGGTCAGGGCGGGGCCGAGCGTCGACGCGTCGATGGGCTGGTTGAAGCCGATCACCGCGATGTACTGCCGGGCCTCCTCCTCCACGCGCAGGCCGGTGACCTGCAGGGGGAGGGCCGTGGGATCGAGATTGACCACCGCGAGGTTGCCCGTCGCGGTGAAGGGCTGCCCGGCGACCGTGACCGAGCCGACCGTGCCGGTCGAGACGATGCGGTAGGACTGGCTGGCCAGGTTCGACCCGGCGACCTGCCCCTGGATGGTGACCGCCCCGATGGCCGACCGTCCCGCGTCGACGCGGTCGTCGGGCGTGCCCACGAAGGCGTCCGGCCCGCGGGCGACGCCGGCCGCGATGTCCGAGCGGACGAAGCTGCCCAGCACGCGCACCGAGTCGATCCGCCCGTCCGTGACGACGTCGGTGTCCTCGCCGACACCCCCGAAGAGTCCGTCGCGCCCAAGGTCGGCGCCGGCGTAGATGAGCGAGTCGCGCATGTCACCGCGAACGAGCACGTCGAGAATGTCGTTGCGGGCGGTGATCCGGGACTGGTCCATGAAGCCCACGTCGACACTGGTGAGCGAGCGCCCGGAGCGGACCGCCCCGCGGTCCATGCCCCCCTCGACGCGGAGACCCGCCACGTCGCGCTCGAGCGTGACCACGCCCAGGTGATTGCCGCCGATCAGGATCGAGCCCGCGGCGAGAAGGTCCATGGTGGCCGCGGTCGTACCGCCGCGGGTCCCGAAGTCGCCGCCCACGACGGTCCGGTTGATGTAGTTGGCGTCGATGAGCCCGCGGGTGGTGGGCCCGACGACGAGCACGCCGATGTCGTTGCCGGCCCCGACCACGCCGGCGGTGTTGAGCGCGCCGAACTCGGCGAACTCCACGTAGGCGTCGAAGTAGAAGCTGGAGATCCCGATCAGGTTGCCGCGGATGCTCGCGAACGAGAGCGAGGAGCCATCGTTGGACTTGACCACGAAGTCGGTCAGCGAGTTCTGGTCGGTGTCGACCACGAGCCGGTCGCCGAACGTGGAGTTGATGATCGCCAGCCGCCCGATCGTCCGCCCGTGCTCGGGATCGAAGAGGTTCTCGTAGAAGGCCTGGCCGCGGCCCGTGAACGTGATCCGTCCGGTCTCTCCGGCCGGCGTGGTGAAGGGCGTGGGGACGCCGTTGGGCAGGGCGCCGACGCTGGGAACGAACTCGATGATCCGCCCCGGGTTCCGCTGGTTGCGCCCCGGCCCGCCGCGCACGATGCCCGGCGAGGTCGGCCCGATGCCGTTGTCGGCGAAGGCGGTCGTCTCCAGGGCGAGCCCCTCGACGCGCACGGAGCCGATCGAGCTCAGCCCGTCGGCCACCTCGTCGTCGATCGTGTTGTAGACCCCGTCCGGGCCGGCGTTCATGCCGGCGCTGACCGTGACGGCCCCGGTCCCGCCCCGGAAGACCAGGTCGCCCACGCGCCCGAAGTGCACGGTGTCCGCGTCGGCGCCGACGCCGCCGGGCCGGTTGTCCGCGCCCAGCGCGGTGAGGCCCGCCAGGAACCAGGCGCCCCCGGCGAACTGGAGCACCTCGACCGAGCCGATGCTGTCGCCCGCCGCGACCCACGACCCGCCCAGCCCCGGCGTGATGTTGTCGTTCATCATCACGCCGAAGACAAAGAGCCGGCCCACCGACCACCCGGCGTAGATGCTCCCCTTCCAGATGGAGGCCCGGGCGACCTCGACCAGGCCGATGTTGGTCCCCGCCTGGATGCGCGGGCCCTGGAAGATCGCGATCGGCTCGACGCCGGGGGGGAGCTGGTTGCGCAGACCGTCGAACGGGGCGAACTGCGAGAGGTTGGGATTGACGCCGATGTCGCCCCAGAACCCGATGTCGTTGGGAAGGATGCGCAGGGCCCCGATGTGCTCGTCGGAGAGGACGTCGCCGAGCAGGTGCCCACCGGTGATGACGACCTGGTCGATGCCGCCGTCACGGGCGATGATCGCGTTGCCGGGACGGAAGGAGCCGTCGAGGATCTGCACGGTCCCGATCCCCCCGGACTCGCTGACGATGGAGCCGGCGAAGTCGCCGCGGATGTCGACCAGCTCGATGCGCCCGAAGGCGGTGTAGTTGGCGTGGGCCACCAGGTCGTTGCCCGGCAGGGCGACGACGCGGGCCACGCGCACGGTGCCGAGCGTCTGGCCCACGCGCACGTCGGTGTAGATCTGCCCGCCCTGGGCCTCGATCAGGCCGAGCGAGCCCTCGACGTTGATGGCCCGGGCGCCGCGGCTCTCGAAGGGCTCGCCGACGTTCCGCCCCGCGATCACGCGGTTGACGTTGCCGGCGATGTCGGTCGAGACGATCAGGCTGCCGCCGGCCTGGAGCAGGTCGAGCGACCCGTCGGCGTCGGTGGTGCGGACCGTGGCGATGACGTCGCCGCTGGTGGAATGGATCGTGCCGATGGGGCCCGACGAGCTGATGGTCCCGGTGAGGAAGAGCCGGGAGCGGACCAGGTCGATCTGGCCGTTGGGCCCGGTGCTGGAGATGACCGTGGAGGTGATGTTGTCGCCGGCGACGACCTGGACGATCTGGCCCGCGACCGTGATGGTCGAGGAGCGGATGTCGCCCAGCGCCTCGGCGCTGACCAGCGTGCCGGTGTTGATGCTGGTCGCCCGGATGTCGCTGGTGGCGAAGACCTGGTTGGTGCGCCCGTCCACCTCGAGGCGCACGCGCGAGAGGTTCCGCGCCCGGGCCCCGGTGAGCAGCGAGCCGCCCACGTCGATCAGCAGGTCCGACATGTCGCCCACCGCGATGTCGCGCGTCGAGACCAGGCTCACGTCGTTGTTGGCCAGGATCTCGTTGCGGCGCACCTCCAGGGGCTCGCCCAGCCGGGTGGTGTTGCGGAACTCGTCGGCGAGCACGCTGGCGATCGACCCCGTGGCCTCGGTGCGCGTGGCGTCGTAGGCCCCGCCGGCCGCCTCGACGCGCGCGATGTTGATCCCGAAAATGTGCGACCGGAAGATGTCGCCGACCAGGGTCGTCACGTTGGCGATGTTGCCGGTGGCGATCTCGTCGTCGGCATCCAGCTCCGTCACCGACGGGCGGAAGCGCGCCGAGAGCCACCACGAGTCGAGCGTCGCCGAGCCGATGAAGGCCCCGTCGATCCGCCCCCTCTCCACGCCCACGTCCCCCACGCCCTGCCCGGGCTCGAAGACGTTGAGGTTCGCGGCGGCGACGACGCCGCGGATCACCGGGTTCAGGCCCCGGCCGCCGAAGACCAGGCCGATGTCGTCGTTGGCGAAGACGCCGGCCAGGGCGAAGGGGCCGTCGCCCGGGGCGGCCAGCCCGTCGCCCACGTCGACGCTGCCGATGTCGTCGGCGTAGACGGTGCCGATGATGCCCTCGAAGCGTCCGAACGGGGTGAGGCCGTCGGAGTTGGCGATGACGCGCGTGACGCTCCCGCCCTGCAGGATCACGTCCCCGATGGCGCCCGCTCCGACGACCTCGGTAACGTCGCCGGTGCGGATCACGACACCGTTGAGGTAGGGATCCAGGGGCGATCCGATGTCCTCGAGGAACACGTCGCCCGGATGGGCGACGGTGCGCTGCGGCAGCGGGATGAAGATGTCCCCGTTCCAGCCCTCGTTGAGCGCCTCCTCGTCGAGGCCAAGGGTCCCGTCCACGTCGCCGTCCTGGCCGGCACTGATCCCCAGGAAGGGACCGATCCGCGTGGGACCGACGGGGTTGACCTGCGTGCGGCCCAGGTCGCCCGTGCCCAGGCGGATGAAGGTTGCGGTCTCGGCGTCGATGGCGACGATGTCGCCGCCCGGCGTGGAGTTCTCGATGATCCCGAGCTCGAGCCCGTCGTCGATGCGATGCTCGATCTTCCAGATGTCGATCTCCCCGCCGCCGCGGAGCACGACCCCGGGCCGCGCGGGGCCGGGGGTCCCCGTGGGCTGCGCGCTGGTGGTCACGAGCAGGCTGCCGATGCTGACGACGCCGGGCCCGCTGAGGCGCTCGATCACCAGGTTGCCCGCGCCCACGAGGTTCACGTCAATGCGCGCGATGGTCACGCCCTGCGACCCGTCAACGGGGAGCACGCGCACCTGCCCGGTGGAGGTGGTGGCCCCCGAGCCTCCCCCCTCGATCGCGATCCGCACCACGCCGCCCGAGTCGTCGGTGAGCAGGAGCGGCGCGCCCGGCGCGAAGAAGATGAAGGCGTCGGCCTCGAGACCCGTCTCGATGGTCGTGAACGAGGCGAAGCGGATGTCCGACCCGGTCCCCATGATGATCCGGGGATTGCGCTCGTCGATCTCCCCGGTGCCACCCGGGTCCTCGCCGACCAGGAAGCGGTCGATCGTCGAGTTGTTGCTGGTGCGGAGCGTGAAGTTCCGCCCGTCCATGAAGGCGCCGACGTTGAACAGCCCGATGTGCCCCGGGGCGCCCGTGGTCCCGGTGGTGATGTTCACGGCCCGGCTGGCGTCGATCGCGCGGTCGTAGTCCTGGTCGAAGCGCAGGGCGCCGCGCACGTCGATGATCCCGGCGCCGCCGCCGATCTGGAGCTGCAGGTCGCGCACGTCGCCCTGCGCCGTGCTCCCGCCCACCAGGGGTGACATCCCGGTCCGCATCGCTCCCAGGAACCCGCCGATGAAGACTTGTGGGCCGGGCGTGTTCACCCCTCCGCCGGCGGCGCGCAGCCCGAAGACGTCCGAGCCGAACCAGAGGCTGTAGGCGTTGCCGGCGACCGAGAGCGTGCTCTCGCGGAAGCTCATGAGGTCGTTCGCGTCGTCGGAGGAGTTGACCAGGGGGTTGGGCGGGTTCTCGCCGCCGTCGCCCCCCACCCAGCCGGTGCCGACCATGAACGAGCCCACGGAGCCCGAGGAGACCGTGATCGCCGTGGGATTGCCGACCAGCCCGGTCGAACCCCCGCTGCGGTACTGGCCGAGCGCGGTCGCGAGCATGCCGGAGACGGTCGCCTGGTAGCTCAGCGGCTGGTCGGCATCTGGCGGATCGACCGGGGTGTTGATCACCAGGTAGAAGACGTCGGTGCGCTCGGGGGTGAACGTGAAGCGCACGGAGGGGGCCAACAGGGGGAGCTGGTCCTGGCTCTCGGTGGGAACCTCGTGCGAGGCCACCACGCGCCCGTCGACGTCCACGATGCGCGCGAGCCCCAGCGTGTTGAAGCCGCGCTCCGGATTGAACCCGAGCGTCTCGACGTGGAAGATCACATCGACGACGACCGTCTGTCCCCGCCCGGCCGCGAAGGCGTACACGTCGACGGGGTCCTCGTCCGAGGCCACCGGGTCTTCCTGGCCGGCGATGCCCAGCACGCGCACGGCGGTGGTCGGCCCGCCGATGAACTCGGGTGCGGAAATCGTGTTGTTGCGGTACCACTCGAGCCCGAAGGGGATCGCCGTGAAGCGCGCGTCCCCGGTGCCGGCCAGGCCGCCCAGCACCGCCGCGATGGTGTCGGTCTCCTCGTTCGCAGGATTGACGGGAGTGACGAACTCCCGCTCGGTGTAGTCGAGGAACGCCATGGGCGAGCGCACCGGGCTGGAGATGTCGCCCAGCACGGTGATCTCCATGGTGGAGCGGCCCCCGATCGCGATCTCGCGCGCGGAGCGCCCGACAACCAGCTCGTTGCCGACATCGTTGAGGGTGTCCGGGTCGCGTGCGATCGGCGGGCTGGTGCCCACGTCGTCGCGCACCCAGTGCCCCGCGTCGGAGGCCACGATCACGCCGCCCGCGTCGCCGTCGATGCGCAGCGAGCCCAGCAGCACGCCGGTGCTGAAGCGGTGGACCGACCCGGTCAGGTGGCTCGAGCCGTGCAGCACGCCGTCCACGTGCACGACGCCCATGTTGCGTCCGCCGGTGACGAACACGCCCTGGTCCGCGTTGCGGAAGAGCTGGGGCTGCTGGAGGAGGCGCGCGGGCGGGAAGGCCGCGTAATAGCTCTGGGTCGAGGTGTTGTCGCGAACGATGGGGCTCCCGAAGACGATCGAGCCCGAGCCCGGGGGCAGGCCGATGACGTCGGGGGGCGCGGTGTTGGTCAGCGCGTACCCGAACCCGGCGCCCTCGAACTCATCGAAGATGCCGGCCACGCCGTCGGGAAACCGGAAGGCGAACTGCCCGTCGAAGAAGTCGTCGTCCTCGTCGGGATCGTCGGTGGCGGTGATCGTCCCGCCCCACATGAAGAGGTGCGCACGGTCCTCGGTGTTGGAGAGGACCACGCGGCCGATCCCGTCGTTGAAGTCCGGGACGCCATCCCCGTTGGGATCGATGATCGGGAGCGAGCGCCCCTCGGGCACGCCCACCGAGACGGTCTCGACCATGGGGCGCCCGTACAGGTCGAAGAAGTCGGCGCTGGTGCCCACCGGACCGACCAGCACGTAGCGGACGCCGAAGAGCCGGCTCTCGATGCTCTGGACGAACCGCTCCGAGGGGAAGGTCACCGCGATCTGCTCGAGGGTGAAGTTGTCGGAATAGTCCGCGTTGTCGGGCGCCGGCTCGGCGCTCGAGAAGCGGACCGCGTCGAAGCCCTGCACGAAGTTGAGGGTGTAGCGGGTGTTGCCGGTGAAGACCGGAGCCCCCAGCGCCGCCAGGGCCGCCCCCGAGAACGTGGCCACCGGCTGGTTGTTCCGCAGCAGCTCCACCTTGGTCCCGGTCGCCGACGTGTCGAGCCCGCGCACGTCCAGGGCCACCGACTGCGCCAGCCGCGGGGCGGGGTTGCCCGCCTGCACGCCCTCGAAGAACGTGAAGGTGACGAACCCGTTCTGATCGAGCTGGATCGCCAGGTCCTGGTCCTGCGGGGCGGCGGGCACGCCTGGCCCCGCGGGGTTGGGCCCAAGGATCAGGATCGGGGTCGCGCCCACGCCGGGGTAGGAGATCTGGATCTCCGACTGATCGAAGAACGTGCCGCTGGGCGGGATCGGGGGAACGAACTGCGTCCAGAACGCCTGCTCGTCGCCGAAGCCCTCGATCACCACCGGCGCCGCGACCTCGTCGGGCAGCTCCTGGAACAGGAAGGGGACGGCGTAGCCGAAGTGCACCACGCGAACACCGATGTCGCTCCCGGGCAGCAGGTCCCCCGGGCCGATGGTGGCCAGCAGCTTGCGCTCCTCGAGCGCTTCGAGGAAGGGACCGCCCGGTCCGGCGGCCCGGCCGGCGGCCGCCGCCAGACGGCCGGCTCTCCCGGCGCCCTCACCGGGGCGCAACGCCTTCAGGAGCGAGCCGAGGAGCGAACCGCCACCCCAACGCGAAGAGCTCTGAGCCATGTGCCAACCTCGTTCTTAGGCGGGGCGCCGTGGGCGGCGCCCGGGATGCTGTGCGTGTGTGTGCCGGCTGCGTGCGGGCATCGACCTTCGGGCGCCTGGTCG
>DASPKO010000094.1:0-5194 GCA_035628055.1 Phycisphaerales bacterium | reverse complement strand
GACGCGGCGCAGGGGCGAGGCCCGCCACGCGGCCCCGAGCTCGACGGCCTGGCGCACGCTGACAGGGAAGGCCAGCTCGGTCTCGGGGCGCTGGGGAACGTAGCCGATGAGCCCCCGCCGGCGCGCCTGCTGCGGCTCCAGGCCCAGCACGCGCACCGAGCCGGCGTCCGGGCGGAGCAGTCCCAGGATGAGCTTGAGCAGCGTGCTCTTGCCGCCACCGTTGGGCCCGAGGACGCCCAGCCGCTCGCCGGGCCGGACTTGCAGGGTGACGTTCTCGAGGGCCGGCACCTCGGCGCCCGGGTAGCGGAACCACACGCCCCGAACCTGGACCGCCGCCTCGCCCGGCGCCGTCACGTCCGGTTCGAGCGCGGGGGACGCGCCGGCGCGACTCACCGGCGCTCCGGTGAAGACGGCGCGGGGGTGACGGGGGCGGGGGCCGGGGACGGCGGGATGTCCATTTCGGGCGTGCCCGGGACGCCGAGACCCTCCCTGAGCGCCCGCAGGTTCTGGTCCATGAGCGCGAACCAGTCGCCGTTGCCGAGCGGGTCGAGCGTGAGCACCTTCGCGTTCGCGAGCGCCGCCACGCGCCGGGCCGCCTCCGGCGAGAGCTGGGGCTCGACGAACACGGCGCGGACCCCGCTGGACTTGAGCGCGGCCACGGCGGCCGAGATGGAACCGGGGGTCGGCTCGCCCGCGGCCAGCCCGGTGATCGCGACCGAGGTGAGGCCGTAGCGCTTGCCCAGCCACCCGTAGGCATCATGGGCCACGACGATGGTGCGTCCCGGGGCCGACGACAGGGCCCGCTCGTAGCGCTCGTGGACCTCGCGCAGGCGGGCGCGGACGGTCTCGGCGGCGCTGTCGAGCCGGGCCAGGTCCGCCGGGCCGGCACCGCGCTCCTGGAGCACCCGGGCCAGCTCGTCGCGCACGCTTGCAACGAGCTTCTCGGCCATGATGGGGTCGAGCCACAGGTGCGGGTCGGCCGCGTGCTCGTGCACGCAGTTGCCCTCCTCGTCATGGGCGTGATCGGCGTGGTCTCCGGGGGGCGGGTCTTTCGTGGCTTGGGCACCGTCGGGCGCCGGCGCGGGAGCAAGTCCCACGGCCTCGGCGAAGGTCACGACGCGCCGCGTGGTGCTGCTCCCGTGGGCGAGCAGCCTGTCAACCTGCGGCTCCAGGCCCAGGCCGACGCGGACCACCAGGTCGGCCCTGGTGACCGCGGCGACGGCCGAGGGGGCCAGCTCGTGCCCGTGCTCCGAGGCGCCGGGGGGGATGAGCACGTCAATGCGCGGGCGCGGGCCGGGCCAGGCCTCCAGGAGCGGCTCGACGAGCCCGCGCAGGGGCGGGATGGTGACCACGACGCGGAGCGGGGTCGTGAGCGGACGGGACGCTCCCCGCGGGTGAGCGCGGGTCGTCGGGCCGTTGGGGGCGGTCGGCGGCGCCAGCGGCCGCTCGGCCCCGACGGCGCGCGCGGGGGCGGTGTCGCCGGGCACCGCGTCGCCGGGAAACGTGTCGAGCGGGAGCGTGCCGGCGGGCGGTCCTTCCGTGGCGATGCAGTGCGGGCACGTGTCCGGGTGAACCGCCCGCGTCGCCAGCAGGGCCCCCGCGATGGCGACGGCCCCGACGCCCAGGAGGACAACCCAGCTCGCCAGGCCGCGGGCGTGGCGGTGCGCGATGTGCTTCATGGCGGGCCTCGCGGTGACGAGGGAAGTGGTCGGAGCGGAACGAGCAAAGTCACTGGAATGGTAGTCCCGGAGGAGGCGACGGCCGCCACGCGGAACAGGAGAGCGACCGTAAACAGGGTCGGCCGCGCCGGTGCACATGGTGACTGGAACGATGCCGGCCGCTGCTGGCGCTCGCGGCTCGTGCGGGGCACCTCCTCCCTCGATCGCGCGGCCCCGTCACCCGTGCACGGGGCGTTCTGCGGCCGGGAAAACGGGGCGTATTCGCCGTATACTTCGGGCGTCCGGTCCCGGGGCCGACACGGGCCGACGAATGGGGCGGTAGCTCAGTTGGTAGAGCGCATCGTTCGCAATGATGAGGTCGGGAGTTCGACTCTCCTCCGCTCCACTTGATACGCGGCGGCACGTGGCGGGCCGGGTCACGGATGCCGTCGGCCCGCCTGTGTTGGTCCCCGGGATCGCCGTGCTCACGCGAGGGTTCAGCCGTCCGAGCCGCGAGCGCCAGGGAGTGGTTACACCCGAGCGGCAGGCACACGGCACACCACAGACGGAGACGGCAAGCGCCTCGCGCGAGCGGGCCAGCGAGCGTCACATCCGTCCGCCGGCGCGCGCGGCGCCCGTCACTTGGGCCGGCTCACGGTCGGGCCCGACACCGGCGTCAGCGGTTTGTTGCTCCGTCCCCCGTCCTCGTCCCCGTCCGGGCGGGCGCGGAGCCAGGCCACGTACTGCTTCTCGATGTCCTTCAGCGGGAGCCCGAAAACCTCTTCCAGCGCCGCCCGCCCCGTGGGATCATCGGTGAAGCCCTGCACGTACGCGGCGTACCACGCCGCCAGCTTGCCGCGCTCCGCGAGGAACTCGAAGACGGCGCGGGCCTGGGCGTACTGCGCCAGCGGGCGGGTCTTGACGAAGCGGTCGTGCGGGACGCCGAAGAGCTGCTCCCACGGGGGCAGGCGCCCCGCGCGCGACAGGCGCTTGGCGATGTTGGTGCGCCAGCTCGGCAGCACCACCATCTCGCCGGCGGGCCCGACCCGCGCGTCCTCCACGAGGCTGCACAGGCCCTCCATCACCCACGGCGGGTGCATCTGCCCGCGGGCGCGCATGTCGCGCCAGTGGAGCACGTGCCAGAACTCGTGGCGGAGCGTGGGGCCGACGTCCATCGCCCAGAGCGTTTTCTGGTCGTCGTCGTACGACCCGCCGATCTGCTGCCAGGCGGCCCCGAACTTCTCCGTGGCCCACTGGGCGTAGTCGTCGGTCGTGGGAAGCATGACGAGCACCCACGGGGGCGTGCGCGGGGCGGAGGGTGGCAGGGGCGCCTCGGCCGCGACGTGCGCGCGCCACCACGCGGCGCACTGGCGGAGGTCGCCTTTGGCGGCCTCGAAGTCGCGCTTGGAGTAGGCCGAGACGTAGGCGATGCGGAGGTCGGCGTCGCGCTCGTAGTGGTAGCGCCCGCCGAAGCGCTCCCGGGCGCTCCTGAGGCGGGCCTCGACACGGGTGTCGTCGATGGCGTCCCAGCCGGCGACGAGGTCGCGGTACGTCCGCGTGCCCCGCAGGGATTCGAGGTCCGGGTCGGTCGTGAGCTGGCGGAGGTCGGAGAAGCCGCGCTCGATGGCCCGGGTGAGGCTCTGCCCGGCCTCCTCGGTCTTGCCCTGCAGGGCCTGGTAGCAGGCGAGGTTGTACCAGTGGACGAAGTTGGCGTCGTTGAGCTCGACGAGCCGGCGCGTGAGCGTCTCGGCCTCGGCGTAGGCCCCGGCGTCGCGCGCGGCCTCGGAGTCCTTGACGAGGCGGCGGACTTCTGCCCGATCCTCCGGATGGCGCGCCAGCGCGCCCAGGCCGCCCTGCGCACGCGCCGGGGGCGGGGCCGCCGCCACGAGCAGCAGGGCCAGCAGGAGCCGGAGGGCCGCGCGCGGGGTCACGGCCGATCCCCCGGCTGTGCCGGCTCCGGGAGGACGCGCGCCCGTCCGTCCTCGACGACCACGCGCCCCGCGAGCAGCAGTCCCAGCGCCTCCGGGTAGGCCCCCAGCTCGAGCTCGAAGACGCGGGCGGCCAGCGACTGGGGCGTGTCGTCCTCCGCCACCGCGCAGCAGCGCTGCAGCACGATCGGGCCGGCGTCGTAGTGCTCGTCGCACAGGTGGACGGTGCACCCGCTCACCTTGCATCCCCGCGCCAGCACCGCGGCGTGCACCGCGTCGCCGTGCATTCCCGGCCCGCCGAAGGCGGGCAGCAGCGCGGGGTGGATGTTGACCACGCGGCCGCGATAGTCGGGGGGGATCTCGAGCCTGCGCAAGTAGCCGGCGAGCACGACCCAGCCGATACGCCGGGAGGCCAGCTCCCGTTGCAGGTGTGCGGCGGGGATGGTGCCCGGCAGGACCAGGGTCTCGAGGCCCCGCTCGCGGGCACGGTCGGCGCCCAGGCACGGGCGCGAGGCGACGACCAGGGCGACGTGCGCGGGCAGCAGGCCGCGCACGCAGCGCTCGTGCAGGTTCAGGAGCGTGCGCCCCGAGCCGGAGAGCAGGACCGCGAGCCGGGCCGGCCCGGTGGGGGCGGTCACGCGCCGGTCCCCGGGGGCGGCTCGCAGACCGTGGGGGGCGAGGCGAAGGGGATCGGCTGGCCCTGCGCGTCCACCGAGACGAGCGTCATGCGGGCCCCGGTCACGGCGACCTCGCGCCCCGAGAGGTAGCGCTCGGCGCTCACGTCGACCTCGACGGTGACGCTGGTGCGCCCCAGGCGGAGCGTGCGCGCGTAGAAGCTCACGACGTCGCCGAGCAGGACCGGCTGCTTGAACTCCACCTTGTCCATGGCGACCGTCACCCAGCGATGCACGCCGTGGCGCCGAGCCTCGACGAATCCGGCCTGGTCGATGTAGGAAAGGATGACCCCGCCGAAGATCGTGCCGTACTGGTTGGTGTCGCGGGGAAGGGTGACAACGCGCAGAGCCAGGCGGCGCTCGGAGCCGGGTCCGGTGGTCACGCCGCGATGATAGCGGGCGGTGCCGAGCGCCCGCGGGCTCACGCCGGGGCGGCGCGGCCCCGGCGCCGGCCGTTGCGGCGGGCGCTTCCCGGACCGTCCGGGCCGGTGGAGGACGCGTCACCCTCGGCGAGGGCCGACCCGAGCGGGCGGAAGTCGGTCCGGTCGTCGATGCCGGCGACGAACTCGGCGAGCAGCCGGGCCGTGTCGTCGATGTCGGAGAGCTGGCAGACCTCGGCCTGGGTGTGCATGTTGCGGAGGGGGATGCTCACGCTCGCGGCCGCCACGCCATGGGCGGCGACCTGGATCGCCTTGGAGTCGTTCGCCTCGAGGTCAGCGGAGGGGAGGCTCTGGGCGGCGATGTCGTGCTCGCGCGCGACGTGCCAGAGCAGGCGTTCCACCACGGGGTTGGTGTTGGGGCCGTGAGAGATCGCCGGCCCGCCCCCGAACTTGCACGGGATCGTGGTCTTGCGGGTGTTGCCGGGGTCGTCCGAGGCATGGGCGACGTCGACCGCGATGCCGACCTCGGGACGCACCGCGAAGGTCGCGGTGGT
>DASPKO010000093.1:0-3124 GCA_035628055.1 Phycisphaerales bacterium | reverse complement strand
GAAGACGCGGCCGCGGTCGCGCATGAGCCGGAATTCCGGACCGAGCAGCGAGCGCGCGGCCGTCGCCCCCAGACAGACGAGCGTCTCGGGCTTGATCAGCGCGAGCTCGGCCTCCACCCAGGGCCGGCACGCGGCGATCTCGGGCAGTCGCGGCGCCTGGTGGATGCGGCGCTTGCCGCGCATCACGAACTTGAAGTGCTTCACCGCGTTGGTGACGTAGACCCGCTTGCGGTCGATCCCCGCCTCGACCAGCGCCCGGTCCAGCAGCTTGCCCGCCGGACCGACAAAGGGCCGCCCCTGGCGTTCCTCGTGGTCGCCCGGCTGCTCCCCCACGAGCATGATCGCCGCGGCCCGGCCGCTCTCGACTTCGGGCGGTCCCTCTCCGAAGACCGCCCGCGTGCCGCACCGGTAGATGCCGCACCCCTTGCACCGGAGCACCGCGCGGCGCAGCACCGGCAGGCTCACGCGCCCCTCCGGGAGGTACGCCTCCGCCGAGGGCGCCAGGCCGCCCGAGGGGTAGGGGCCCGGTGGCGCGGCGTCGCAGCCCGCGGCCGGAGCCGGCGATCCGTCGCCCTGCGCCGTCGTGCGGGCGCGCATGAAACAGAGCCTCGGCGAACCCGGCCCGGGCCGCCATAGGCACCCCGGCGAAATGAGCCGGGCGTGGTCTCCCCGCCCTACCTGGTGACGCCGAGGTCCGTGGTCGTGAAGAGCGCCTCGAAGCGCACCCCCGCGCCGCGCACCGCCTCGCCCGCCCCCTCCTGCCGGTCGATGGTCGCGACCACCGCGGCCACCTCGGCGCCGGCGTCGCGGAGCACCTCGACGGCCTCGAGGGCCTGGCCCCCGGTCGTGGCAACGTCCTCCAGCAGCACCACCCGGTCGCCCTTCTCGAGCGTCCCTTCGAGCCGCTTGCCGGTGCCGTAGTCCTTCTTCGAGTTGCGCACGAGCACGCAGGGCAGGCCGGTCTCGAGGCTCGCCGCGATCACGAGCGGGATCCCGCCCAGCTCGGCCCCCGCGAGCCGCGCCACGGGCCCGCCGGCATCATCGCCGATCGCCCGGATCCGCTCGGCGAAGAGGAGGGCCAACTGGCGGAGCACCTCGGGGCGCGTGGAGAAGTGGTACTTGTCGAGGTAGTACGAGCTGGTGCGCCCCGAGCGGAGCGTGAACGTGCCGTGGAGCAGGGCCAGCGAGGCGATCTGCCGCGCCAGCGCCTGGCGATGGACCTCCGCCGCGTTGTGCACGCCGACCTCCTCCGGGCGCACCCGGCGGGCACCAACGGGCCCGCCGCGGGGGCGCATCCCGCAGCATACACGGGCGAACGCTCCGACCGTCAGCACCCGCCCGCGAGGGCCGCGAACCAGGCGCCCAGGAACGCGGTGATGTCGGCGGTGCTCACGGTCCCGCTGGCGTCGAAGTCGGAGGTGAACGTCCCGGTCGACAGGTCCGCGAACCAGGAGGTGAGGAACACGCTCACGTCGGAGGTGCCGACGAGCAGGTCGGCGTTGCGGTCCACGCTGCGCGGGCTCCCCGGGAAGACCGCCGGGTCCGCGGGGTCGGCGCAGACCGCGCGCTCGTCGCCATCGAGCCACGTGTCCGCGTCGCGATCGATCCCGATGCGCCGCTGGGTCCCGATGGGCACCGTGGTGAAGGTCAGCTCGGAGCCCGGACCCGTGAGGGCCGCGAGCTGGATCAGGCTCAGCACCGGCTCCCCCGTCCGGTCGGACCGGAAGCCCGAGGCGGCCTGGTCATACACGTAGCCGCGGCCGCGCCCCGCCACGCGGCCCTTGGCCACCAGCCCGGCGCTCCCGCCCTGGGCCAGCGAGACCATCGTGTTCAGACGCGCCTGCTGGTCGGGCGGGAGGAGGCTCAGGCTCCCGGTCGCGACCGTGTTCTGCGTGCCGACCCCCGCGTGGGTATCGACCGACATGGCAAAGACGAAGGCCGCGATGTCGCGCCGCTGCTGCATCCCCGTGGGACCGGGAGGGAAGTTGAAGACCGGGGCCTGGAGGAACGCCACGAGGTTGGGAGACGAGCCGTCATGGATGTACCCGAAGCCGCGGTTGTTCACCGACCCCGGGATCAGGTCGAGCCCGGTCTTCTCGTACATGTTGCGGAGCTGCGGGATCTTCATGCTCTGGGTCTCGCCCAGCAGGTTGGCGGACGTGACCGTGCCATTGGTCCCGGTGGGCAGCGCGTGGCAGGCGTTGCACGTCAGGAACCCGCCGTCGATCGGCGCGTTGCGGTAGAGCTGGTCGCCGGTGACGGCGTTGCCCCCGTTGATCGGGGTCGTCGGCAGCGCGTTGGTGATCGTCCGGAAGGGGTTGGGCGGGTAGATGATGGTCGCCAGGAAGCTGTTGAACTGGGCCATTTCCTGCGGCGTGAGCATGACGTCGTCGCCGAGCAGCCCGACGAAGGCCCCGTTGAAGGCCGCCAGGTTGGCCCGGTCGGCGCGCCAATGGAGCGGGCCGGTCCCCGGCAGCCCCTGCAGGGACTGCGTCACCATCGGACCCTTCATCGGGTGCCAGTTCTCACACCCCCCGACGCCGAAGTTGCAGTTCTGATCGAAGGGCTGCACGGCCCCGGCGGGATTGCCCAGGTCCCAGGCGAGCTGGTCCATGCGCGCGTCGATATGGCAACTGGCGCACGAGACGTGCCCCAGCCCGGAGGTCCGCCGCGTGTCGTACAGGTGCGGCCGGCCCAGGCGGATGACCTGCGGCGTGGGATCGAAGAAGTTCCGCGCCGCGATCACCGAGTGCCCCGCCGTCTCCACCACCGTCACCCGCCCCGCGAACTTGTCCAGCACGTACAGCCGCCCGCGGGTCTCGTCCAGCGCCAGCCCCGTCGGGCCCTCGCCGGCCTCGATCTGGCCCAGCCGCGCGCCCGCGGCGTCGATCCGCACGACCGTGTTCGACCCCATGCCGGCCACGTACCCCGCGGTGCCCGCGCCGTTCCACACGATCGCGCGCGGGTCCCCCAGCGACTGGTCGCGCACCGCCTGCGGCACCGACGAGCCCGCGTAGGGCTCGAGGTGCGGGTTGAGGTCGGTCGTGATCACGCCCGCCGGGGCCGCCGGGTCGAACCGGGCCATCAGCACGCGCAGGAAGCGCCCGTTGAGCACCGGCTCGAA
>DASPKO010000092.1:0-4544 GCA_035628055.1 Phycisphaerales bacterium | reverse complement strand
CACCAGGTCGGTCGGGGCGTAGGCGAGCCGCGAGGCCAGCGCGTCGCGCACTTCCTGGGACGAGAGCCGGCCCGTCTCGGCGCGCAGCACCCGCGCCAGCAGCTCCCGGTGCCGGGCGACGAACCGCAGCGGGCTCTCCCCCGTCGTCGCGCCCCCGGGAGGGCCCGGGGAGTGCAGGTGAAAGATCGCATAGTCCTCGACCAGGTCGGCCAGCGAGGCCTTCCCGACCGCCGGGCGGATCTCCTCGAGCAGCTCCTGGGCCCGGCGCCGCGAGGCCGCGAGCAGCTCCGGGTTGTCGCTCAGGGCCGCGGAGAGCCCCAGGAGCGACTCGAGCGGGCCGGAGATGGGAACCTGGAAGGTGATCGAGACCGCGCCGAAGTCATAGACCAGGGCCGAGACGTCGGCGGCGGTCTGGTACGCCCCGAGCGGGATCGTCGCGGCCCGGCGCGTCACACGCAGGGGTGCGGGCCGGTACTGCACATAGTGCGGGGCCCGCCGCGTCGGAGAGAGACCGGCCCGCTGGCCCAGCTCGAGGCTGCGCTCGGCGGCCTCGAGGTCGATGGCAAAGCCGATGTCATACGCGAACACCGCCGAGCAGACGCCGGTGATCGGCTCCAGCCCTGCCGCCCCCCGTCCGGTCGGTCCGGTTAGCCCGGTCAATCCGGTCATGGGCCAAGGCTACCTCGGCCCGGGCTCGCCCGCAGGGGCGCGGTCCCTCAGAGCACGAAGCTCATCTCACGCTCGCGCCGGGGCACGCTCGGGGCCAGGGCACGGGCCTCGAACGCTCGCTTGAGCCGGTCGAGCAGGTCCGCGTCGGCCCGCCTCATCATCCGCAGCATCATCGGGACCAGCGGGCGCAGGAAGACCCACGCGGCGCCGACCTCGGCCGCGAGGTCGACCACCGTGCGCCCCTCCTCCGGGCGCAGGCGGAAGTCGTAGGTCGCGCGGAAACAGCCGTCGTCGGCGGTGACGGCGTAGTGCCGCGGGGGGTCGCAGGCCGACACCGTGATGGTCGCGCTCGCCGTGCGCTTGCCCAAGCGGCGCGTCTCGCGGTAACTCGCGCCCACGCGAGGCGGGCCCGGGCTCGTCCCCTCGACCCTCACCACGTCGGGCATGTAAGAAGGAATGTTCTCCGGAGAGGTCAGGAACGTAAAGACGTCTTCCGGCCGTCCGCCGATCCGCTGCGAGCGGGCAAACCCGGCCATGTGGCACCTCCGCGGCACCCAGTATGCCACGGCGCCGCGGTTTCTCAAAGCCGATCCGACGACCGGACGGGCGGGGCCCCCCCGCCCGGGGCGCCGCTAGCAGCCCTGGAGCGCCGCGAACCAGGCGCCCAGGAAGAGCGTGACATCGCCGGTGCCGATCACGCCGTCACCATTGAAGTCCGCCGTCAGAGTGCCCAGGGCCAGGTCGTTGAACCACGCGCCCAGGAAAGCGGAGATGTCGGCGGTGGTGACCACCCCGTCCAGGTTGAAGTCCGCGGGGCAGGGCGCGCACCCGACCCAGGCGCCCATGCGCGTCACGGCGATGCCCCCGGCCTGCGTGAAGAACCCGCCCGCGTACATCGTCGGGACTCCCGTACCGATGCCGGCGTCGACCCCGAGCAGCACGCTCACCTGTGAATCGGCCCCGCCGTCGAGCGACGACCAGGCGGCCCCGTTCCATCGCGCGACCTGGTTGACCAGCAGCGCCCCGGCGTGACTGAAGTTGCCGGCGGCGTAGAGCGCCGGCAGGCCCGGGCCGGCGCCGTCCTCATCGAACACCGTCAGCCCGAGCACGTTGGAGTTGACGCCGGTCCCGAGGGGCGACCAGCTCGTGCCGTCCCACTTGGCGACGTTCGCCGCCGGCTGGCCCCCCGCGGTTGAGAATCCGCCCCCGACGAAGAGCGCGGGCGGATTGGGGCCGGGACCGTCATCGTCCCACACGACCATGTCGTCGACATAGGCGTTGGTGCCGCCTCCGACGCTCGAGAAGTTCACCCCGTCCCAGCGCACGATGCCGCTGTTGCCGCCCACCACGCCCGCCGGCCCGCCCACGAACAGCCGCGCCGGGTTCGGGCCCGGGCCGTCTTCGTCGAAGAGGCCCAGCGATGTCACCGTTCCCGTGGTCCCGCTTCCGAGCTGGGCCCAGGCGGCGCCGTCCCAGTAGGCGATGTTCTCCGCCGGCTGCCCGCCCGCGTGGGTGAAGAACCCGCCGGCGACCAGCACGGCGCGCTCCGGCCCGGCCGGCCCATCGGGGTCGAAGACCTGCAGGGAGGTCACGGTGTCGTCCGGGAACGACCCGATGCCCGTCCCCACCTCGCTCCAGGTGACGCCGTCCCAGCGCGCGATCCGCCGCGCGGGGACCCCGGCGACCGACCCGAAGAACCCGGCCGCGAAGAGACGGGGCGGATTTGGCCCGATGCCGTCCTCGTCGTAGGTTGCCAGTGCCGAGACCTGGCTGTTGAACCCGGGCGCCGGCGCCGCCGCGGACCAGGCGGCCCCGTCCCACTTGGCCAGCCGTCCCACGGGCAGGCCCCCCGCCTGGCTGAAGAACCCGCCCACAAAGAGGACCGGCTGCAGCGGGCCCGGGCCGTCTTCGTCATGGATGAGCAGCGCACGCACAACGCTGCTGGTCCCCGAGCCCATGGGGGTCCAGTGCGGGTCGCACTGGCCCCGGGCAGCGCTGACCAACAGACCGCCGACCAAACCAAAACCGATCGCCCCCGCCCGGAAAGGCCGTGAACGCATCTCGCTCTCCTCCAATGGTTTATGTCAGGTCTACTTGCTTATAGGACACTACCTCCTCAGCAGCCGCTGGCAAGGTCCTGGAACCAGGCTCCAAGGAAAGCCGAGATGTCCGAGGCGTTCACCACCCCGCTCCCGTCGAAGTCGCTCGCGAGCGTGCCCCCGGAGAGATCCGCGAACCAGGCGGCCAGGAATGCGGTGATGTCGGCGGTGTTCACCACGCCGTCTCCGCTGAAGTCGGCCGGGCAGGTCGGGGCCACCGGGGTCACGTTTTCATAGGGGTGCAGACTCCGCTGCCCCGAGATGGTGTCCCGGACCGCCAATAGGTCGGGCAGGGCGGTGCCGAACAGGTCCGCCGCGAGCACGTCGTACGGGTCATCCGGCCCGGCGATCGTCGTGAAGGTCGGGAACCCCGCGTTGCCGTCGTTGGCCATGATGCGGAGCTGCCCGAACTGCGCGATGACGATCTCGGCGAACCCGTCCGCGTCGAGGTCGGCGACCGTGAACTCCTCCCCCATCAGCGAGGTCCACGGGGTGTGGTGAATCGTGACGTACTCCGTGCCGGTCCAGCGGAGGATGAACAGGCCCCCCGCGCCGAAGTTGGTGCCGCGCCGCCCGAAGACCACCAGCTCGGGAGCCGGGGTCGAGTCGAGCTGGGCCAGATGCTCCCCGAAGGAGCGGACCGGGAGCGTGAACTGCGGGAGGGGCGAGAGCGTCCCGGAGCCGTCGTTGAGAGAGACCGAGTAGTACGAGAGCGCCGAGTCGGTGCTCGCGAGCGTGGAGCGGGAGATCACGTCGAGGTCGCCGTCGCCGTCCACGTCGCCCAGCGTGAGCTCGCCCGCGGTCCCCTGGGTGGCGCCCGAGATGATCGGCGGGGCGAAGGTGGCGTCGCCGTTGCCCAGGCGCACCGAGATTCCCGAGCCGGCGTTGGCGACGATGTCGGTGTGCCCGTCGGCGTTCATATCGCCCAGCGCCAGCGGGTAGCTGACCGCGCCACCGCTGGCGAGAGTGGAGTGGAACGCGAAGCCGCCCGAGAGCGTGCCGAGCATCACCATCAGGTTGTCGCCGCCCGGAGAGATCGCGATGACCGCGTCCTCGCGGGCGTCGCCGTTGAGGTCCGCGAAGTCGTACATGCGCGCAAAGGCGCTCCCCGGGATGACCGTCGTGACCGGGGCCGCGAAGGTCCCGTCGCCGTTGTTCAGCCGGACCTCGAAGCGGTTGGGCCCGTTGAGATAGTTGAAGAGCACCAGGTCGAGGCGGCCGTCGCCGTTCACGTCCGCGACATCGGTGTTCGGGTACCCCGCCTGGTTGAAGGCCGGGAGGGTGATGACGGGCTTGGGCTCCAGCACCGCCGTCCCGGCGGGCGCGGCCGCGGCGGCGAGGCCCAGGGCGGTCAGCATCAGCGCGAGTCTCGTGGAATTCATGGCTTTACCTTCCTTCCGTCGTTCGCCTGTCTCTCGTTCACTCTCGTTGCGGCGTCTTGTCCGCTTGCCTGGCCCCCTGGAGGGGCGCGTGGTCGGGGTGCGGGCGACCCGGACCGCGTAGGCAAGCTGACCTCGCGGGGCACCTGGGGGCGGCCGCGGCACGTTCACACGGCACGTTCAGGCCTTGCTGACATGCAACGCCGGGGCCACTCCCAACTCAACCCGGAAGGCCGACCCAAACCCCTCTGCCGCGTACCGGGGTGGGGCCAAGCGCGGATAGAGCCGAAGATGCAGCCTCAACCCAGCCCACCCGGGTTATGGGACGGGTGCGAGTCCGTGTGGCCACTGGCCAGGTTTGGTCGCCCTTTGACGGCCTCCGCCAGACGAGGGGAGG
>DASPKO010000091.1:0-2405 GCA_035628055.1 Phycisphaerales bacterium | reverse complement strand
ACGGCCTGGCGCACCGCGTGCTGGGGACGAAGGAGACGGTCTCGGCCCTCCAGGCGGAGCGGATGCGCGCGTACTTTTTCGAGCGCTACTCGGCGGACAATACCGTGCTGGCGGCGGCGGGGAAGATCGACTTCGCGAGGCTCGTTGAGCAGGCGCGCCGGCAATGCGGGCACTGGCAGCGCACGGGGGCGGCGCGGGTGCCGGACGGCCCGGCCCGCGGGGGAACCGAGTTTTTGGTGCGCGACGAAAAAGTCACGCTCGGATACCAGATGATGCTCACGCCGGCTCCCGCGCTTGCCGACGAGCGGCGCTACGCGGCGAGCCTGCTGGCCCAGGTGCTGGGCGGGGCGGACAACAGCCGGCTGCACTGGGCGCTGGTGGAGACCGGGCTGGCGGAGGAGGCGTCGGCGGGGTACGACCCGCGCGACGGGGTGGGCGACTTCATGGTGAGCCTCGCGAGCGCCGCGGAGCGTGTGGACGAGGTGTGGGCCGTGGCCGAGAAGCAGATGGCCGAGCTCGGGGCGTCGCTGACCGAGGACGACCTCGAGAAGATCAAGGCCAAGGCGGCGACGGCCGCGACCACCGCCGGGGAGCGCCCCGGCGGACGGATGCAGCGGCTGGGCCGCCAGTGGACCTACCTGGGAACGCGGACCACGCTGGAAGAAGAGCTGGCGCGGATCGGGGCGGTGACGGTGGCGGACCTCCGGGCGCTTCTCGAGGAGTTCCCGCTCAGGCCCAGGACGGTCGGGAGGCTGTTGCCGAAGTAGGGCGGATGCGGCTCCGCGATCGGGAATCGGCGCGCCGGCATCCGGCGTTCGGAATCGGGCATTCGGCGCGCTGAGAGCCGCGCTCACCCGGAGGGGGCTGGAGCCTGGTTTCCGGAGTCGATCACGGACGCGCCCGGGCTCGCCGTAACGGTGAAGACCTCGCACTCACGCCCGTGGCGGGCGCGGAAGCGATGCCGGAGCGCGGCGTCCGCACCCCCGACCGCACCCGGCGCGACGAGCGCCACCACGCAGCCCCCGAGGCCCGCGCCGGTGAGGCGGGCGCCGCAGACGCCGGGAGTCTCCGCCAGCGTGCCGACGAGCGTGTCGAGCTCGGGGCAGGAGACGCGGTAGTCGTCGCGGAGCGAGGCGTGCGATTCGAGCATGTGCCGCCCCACCTCGCGGAGCACGGCCGGCCAGGTGTCCGGGCCCGCGGACTCCAGCAGCCGCGCGGTTTCCAGTACACGCGCGTGCTCGGCGATGGCGTGGCGGGCCACGGCCTTGAGGGTCGGGGGGACGTCAGGGCAGCGCAGGGCGTCCGGGTGGGCGCGGCAGAGGTCGCGCACGCCGAGCAGTTCCGCGGCGCGCCGGCAGCGGCGCACCAGCCGGGCGTACCGCCCCGAGGCGAGCGCGCGGCGCACCCCCGAGTCGGCCACGAGCACGGCGGCGCAGTCGGCGGGCGGCATGGGCACGGGGCGCGGCTCGGCGGCGGGACGGGCCGCGTCGATGAGCAGCGCGAAGCCCGAGCGCCCGAAGGCCGAGGCGGTCTGGTCCAGCAACCCGCAGGGAACGCCGGCCCGGTGCTCGGCCTCCCAGCAGAGGTCGCGGCGCTGCGTGGGCGAGAGTGGCAGGTCCCACACCTGCTCGAGCACGGTGCAGACCGCCAGCTCGAGCGCCGCGGAGCTGGCGAGCCCGGCGCCCCGCGGGACCGTGCTCGTAAAGGCGAGTTCGACGGGCGCGACCCGGTGCGGAGCTGGAGCGCCCGCGCGGGCGTCCGGGCTGAGCTGGCGGGCGCGCCCGAGCAACCCCCGGGCCACCTCGCGCACGTAGCGGCACCAGCCCGGCTCGCCCGGCGGTGCCGGCTCGGCCCGGGCGGCGGGCGCGATCATGAGCACCGCGCGCTCGCCCGTGTCGATCGCAAGGCAGCGCAGCGTCACCCCGGCGCTCGGGGTGGAGCGCGCCCGTCCCGCGACCGCCACGCACCAGCGGTCGATCGCGAGGGGCAGCGCCGCGCCGCCGTTGTAGTCGGTGTGGTCGCCGATGAGATTGACCCGGCCCGGGGCAGCGGCGGCGAAGGCGGGCCCGGACACGAACTCCTCGCCTAAGCGGGCCCGGGCCTCCGCGACCAGCGAGGTCAGGCCGACGGCCGGCGTGCTCATTGCGGGGCCGCGGCGGGAGGGGGCATGGCGGCCCGCATGGCCGCTTCCTTGTGGCGCACCCAGGCCGAGAGGTCCATGCCGAGGTTGATGACCAGCCAGAGGACCACGTGGGCCAGGCCGATGGTGAGGGCGGCGGAGCGGCCGCGCCAGAAGAGCGCCCAGAGGATGGCCCAGTACGCCGCCGCGGCGAGCAGGTACGCCAGCACGCCGCCCACGTGCGGGATGGTGATGGGCACGTGCCGGACGAGCTCGAAGGCCGCGT
>DASPKO010000090.1:0-5698 GCA_035628055.1 Phycisphaerales bacterium | reverse complement strand
CGATCTTCCGGGCTCGGCCACGATGTAGGAGATCAGCGCTGGCCGACGGGCGGAAACTGCGCCGGGCGTTCACGTACGACTGGCGGCTGTGGTCGATCCCGGAGGTGCGCGACCTGCTGCACGAGGCGGGATTCCCGGGTGTGACGGTGTACACGGAAGGGGACGACGGCAAGGGGGGAGGGAACGGGATCTTCAGGCCCAGCGCCCGCGCCGACGCCGACCTGGCGCTGATCTCCTACATCGTGGCCGAGCCCGGAAGATCGTGAGCGCGCGCGTCCGGGCCGAGCCCCGGCGCAACGGATCCACACATCTGGTAGACTGGCCCCCGGGCCCGGCGTGGCCCTCCACCTCAGCGGGCTTCGCGGGCGAGCGATTTGGCCGAGCCGGGTTCAAGCAGTCCGACGTCCGACCGCGTCGCCCTGATCACGGGCGCGGGCTCGGGCATCGGGCGTGCGACGGCGCTGGTGCTCGCCGAGCATGGGTACGCGCTGGGGCTGGCCGGGCGCGCGCGGGACCGGCTGGAAGAGACCGCCGGTCTGGTCCTCGCGGCGGGCGGTCCGGAGCCGGCGGTGCTCATCGCCGACGTGGGCGCGCCCGCCAACGCCCGGGCCCTCGTGCTCGAGACGGCGCGGCGGCTGGGACGTCTCGACGCGCTGATCAACAACGCCGGGGTGGCGCCCCTCGAGCCGATCGACGGGCACACGCCGGAAGTGCTCGACGAGACCTTCCGCGTCAACGCCCTGGGGCCCGCGAACAGCATCGCGGCGGCGTGGCCGATCTTCGTCCGCCAGGGCGGCGGGGTGATCGTGAATGTTTCGACGATGGGCACGCTCGACCCCTTCCCGGGCTTTTTCGGGTACGCGTCCTCGAAGGCCTCGGTGAACCTGATGGCGCGCTCCTGCGCCCTGGAGGGGGCCGCCCACGGCATCCGGGCCTTCGCGGTGGCCCCCGGGGCGACCGAGACGCCGATGTTCCGCCGGCTTTTCCCGGCGTACCCGGCCGGCGACACCATGGATCCGGCCCGCGTGGCGCGGGTCATCTGGAGATGCGTGGCGGGGGAGCTGGACGGCCGGAACGGCCAGGTGATCGAGGTGGCGCCGGGCGGATGACCGGCCCGCGCGTCCTCACGCCGAGATCACGTGGTCGGTGGCCTTGAGGGTCTCGTTGACCGCCCTGAGATGCTTCTCGTACCCGGGGCGTCCCATGAGCCCGAAGGTCGCCTGCTTGCCCAGCTCCACGGCGGGCTGGTCGTACGCGTCGATGTTCAGAAGCAAGCCGGCGTACGCGGTCGCCATCTCCCACAGGTAGATGAACTGCCCGACGTGGAACGCGTCGAGCCTCGGAAACGTGATGGTGTAGTTGGGCCGCAGGGACTCGACCAGGGCGTACTCGGTGGCGCGCTTCTCGGCCGCGAGCAGCCGGGCCAGCGACCCGCCTTCCAGGTAGGCGATCGCCTCGACGCCCAGGCCGGCGGGGATCGGGACGTCCGTCTCGGACCAGTCGGCGACCTCGACGAAGCCGACCACCTTGTCGTTGGGCCCCTCGCGGTAGAGCTGGACCTGCGAGTGCTGGTCGGTCGTGCCCAGGGCCTTGATGGGCGTGAACCCGGCGTACACCGTCTCGCCCCGCAGGTCCGTTTTCTTCCCCAACGACTCGGCCCAGAGCTGGCGATACCAGTCCGCCATCGAGTAGAGCGGCGTGGCGTAGGGCATCAGCACGTGGTTGGTCTTGCCCTGGCGGGTGCCGAGTTCCACCAGCAGGAAGGCCAGCAGGGCCGCGGGGTTGGTCGCGAGCTCCGGGCGGCAGGTGGGCGCGTCCATGGAGGCGGCCCCGTCGAGCAGGGCGGCGACGTCGACGCCGCACATCGCGGCGGAGAAGAGCCCGACGGGGGAGAGGACGCTGAAGCGCCCGCCGACCCCGTCGGGCACCGGCAGGGTGCGGTACCCCTCCGCGTCGCAGATGCGGCGCATGGTGCCGCGGGCGGGGTCGGTGATCGCGATCACGTGGTCGGGGCCGCGCCGTCCCCGGCGGGACAGCAGGTCGCGCACGATCATGAACTGGGCGGCGGTCTCCGCGGTCTCGCCGGACTTCGAGATGACGTTGAAGACGGTGCGCTCGAGGCCCGGGTCGTCGGCCTCCAGGAAGGCCAGCACCGAGCCGAGGGCCGCCGGGTCCGCGTTGTCGACCACGAAGACGCGCGGGCCCGCCCGGAGCCCGGTCCCGGGGCCGCCGCGCGGGAGCAGGTTGTAGGTGGCCGGATTGAGGGCGGCCTGCAGGGCGATGTTCCCGAGCGCCGAGCCGCCGATGCCCAGCACCACGAGGTTGTCGGCGCGCGCGCGGAACTCGTCGGCGGCCTGGCGCACCGCCGTCAGATGCTCCGAGCGCAGCGGGTCGCGGTGCAGGTCGCGCCAGCGCTCCTGTCCGGTTCCCCGGGTGCGCGCCAGCCGTTCGGTGAGATGCGCGATCCCCCGGGCCGGCTCCTCCTGCGGGTCGAGCAGGTCGGGGTCGATGCCGTGCGCCCCGACGCGATCGGCCAGGCAGTTGGCGTAGTCCAGGGTGAGCATGGCCCAAGCGTACCGGCCGAGGGGCGCGGCGGCGGGCGGGGCCTGGTCCCGGCGGGTGCGGGCTAGATCGGGCGGCGCGAGTCGTCGCCGCCGTGCAGCAGGACGGCCGGGACGCCGGCGGGCCCGGCACGGTCGGTGGTGTCGCCGATGGCCCGATTCAGCGCGCCGAGGGCGCGCGGCACGCCGGGGGCGACGCCGCGCTTGCGGATCGCCGCCACCTCGCGCTCGATCAGCTCATCCATCTCGCTCGGGGCGGTGATGATGATGCCGCGCTGCACGCCGGCGTGGAACCAGCAGGCGACCATGACCGCGGCGGTGATCAGCAGGAGCGGGAGGGCGACGAAGCGGGCCAGGAGGGCCAGCCCCGGGTCCCGCCCGGCGGTGACGGCGTCGCTGGCGCTGGTGAGCGTGGCGTAGTCGGCCAGCGCCCCCGGTCCCGAGGCGCCGGCCGTCTCCCAGGGCAGGGCCAGCACGCAGAGCATGGCCGCCCAGACGGCCGCCTTGACGGCCTGGGCCGAGCCGGGAACCGCGCCCCCCGCGGCGACGACGCTGCCCAGGAAGCAGAGCCCGGCCAGGGCCAGCAGCGCCACGGTGCCGGCCGAGCCGGAGACCCGCGCCAGCGATCGCAGGCGAGAATCGGCGACGGAGCGGACGCGGTTCGCGTCGACGCGGGCCTCGAGCGTGGGTCGGGTCACGGCGGTGCCGGAGAGGCCGGCGCGGCGGACCGCGTCGGCCTTGGCCGTGACGGCGGCCCCCTGGACGACCTTGAGCGGGGCGGCGGCTGCGGTGCCCGGGCGGAGCTCCTGCCAGCGACACTCGGTGTAGTGGACGAAGCCGAAGACCAGCAGGCGCACCGCCAGACAGACCACCACCAGAGCGGCGGCGGCGGTGACCCAGGATCGCAGGTGGACGATGGCTTCGGAAACGTGCGGTCTTGGGGGCATGGCCGGCTCCGCCCGGCGCGGCGGGGCGCGGGCTCAGCGGGTCCAATCGGACGTTCCGGGCCCCGACTCAAGGCCGGCAGGGACGGCGCAGGCCGGAGGGTCGGGATAAACGGCCGTGCCCGTGCGCAGGGGTCCTCCGCCCTGGCCACGCCCCGCCAGGGGGCCTCGGGTGCGTTCGCGCGACGACGCGGGCTACCCGAACCGCCCGGTGATGTAATCCTCGGTCGCGGGCTGCCGGGGATTCATGAACATCTGGTCGGTCGGCCCGACCTCGACGAGCCGCCCCTCGTTGAAGAAGGCGGTGACGTCCGAGATGCGGGCGGCCTGCTGCATGTTGTGGGTCACGATCACGATGGTGTAGTTGCGGCGGAGCTCGCGGATGAGCTCCTCGATGCGCGCGGTGGAGCGCGGGTCCAGGGCCGAGGCGGGCTCGTCCATGAGCAGCACCTCGGGCCCCACCGCGATGGCGCGGGCGATGCACAGCCGCTGCTGCTGCCCCCCGGAGAGTCCCAGGGCCGACTGGTTCAGGCGGTCCTTCACCTCGTCCCACAGGGCGGCCCGCTCCAGGCTGGAGCGCACCAGCTCGTCGAGCTGGGCCCGGCCCATCTTCAGGTGCAGGCGCGGGCCGAACGCCACGTTCTCGTAGATGGACTTGGGGAAGGGGTTGGGCTTCTGGAAGACCATGCCCACCCGGCGGCGCAGCTCGACGGTGTCGAGGCGCCGGGCGAGCAGGTCGAGCCCGCCGAGGTCGAGCCGGCCCTCGCACCGGGCGCCGGGGACCAGGTCGTTCATGCGGTTCATCCAGCGGAGGAACGTGCTCTTGCCGCACCCGCTGGGGCCGATGAAGGCGGTCACGCGCCGGGCCGGGACGTCCAGGTCGATGCTCTTGAGGGCCTGGAACGAGCCGTACCACGCGGAGAAGCCGCGCACCACCAGGGCGGCCCCGGGGGGCGGGTCCTCGGTGCCGCGCTCCTGGCTGGCGCGGTGCGCCAGATACCCCAGCGGCGTGGTGGGCTCGGGAGCGGGTCGGCCCGGCGTGCTGGCGGTCGTCTCGGGCATGCGGGTGATCATTGCAGCGGGCGCGAGTAGCGGTGGCGGAGAACGATCGCCAGGCCGTTGAAGACCAACAGGACCGCCAGCAGCACCAGGATGCCCGCGGCGGCGACCTCGTGGAACTCGGTCTGCGGGCGGCTGGCCCAGTTGAAGATCTGCAGGGGCATCGCCGCGAAGTCGTCCATCAGGTTCTTGGGCGTGAAGAGGATGAACAGGAACCCCCCGATGACCAGCAGGGGCGCGGCCTCCCCGATGGCCCGGCTGACGGCCAGGATCGAGCCGGTCATGATCCCGGGGATCGAGGCGGGCAGGACGGTCCGCCAGATCGTCTGCCAGCGCGTCGCCCCCAGGGCCAGGGCCCCCTCGCGGAGCGAGGGGGGGACCGCCCGCAAGGCCTCGCGGGCGGCGATGATGACGATGGGGAGGATCACCAGCGAGAGCGTGAGCCCGCCGGCGAGCACGCTCCCACCGAGGGGGAGCCGCACGTAGAAAAACGACTCCGGGTCGCCGAGCTGGAGAACGTTCTTGGTGGTGTGCTGGGCGACGCGGGTGGCGGGGAAGACGTGCTCGGAGTCGCCCGCCGCCGCGAGCGTGATCAGGCCCTTCTCCGAGCCGCGCAGCTCCCCGGTCATCAGGGTGCCGTCGTCGAGCCGGAAGCGGTGCTCGCGAACGTAGACCGTGCGGCGGCGGGCGACCTGGTCCTTGGCGAGCGTGACCTCGCCGCGCACGGGCGAGGCGATGGTCAGGGCCTCGTCGGTCTCGTCGACCAGCATGCCGATGACGACCTCGCCCGACCTGAGGCTGGCGCGGACCATCTCGTCGTAGGCGGAGATGTTCGGGTTGCCGAAGAGCCCGAACATGCGCACGAACACGGTCAGGCCCAGGATGCCGTAGACGATCGAGGGGACGCCCGCCAGGTTGGTGATGTTGACCGAGACGAAGGCGTGGGCCCGCTTGGCGAGCCGGTGGCGCGGGCGGTACTCCTCCAGGAACACGGCGGTCAGCACGCCGATGGGCACCGCCACGCACAGGCAGACGGCGCAGAGCCAGACCGTCCCCCAGAGGGCGGCCTTGATGCCGGCCTCGGCGGGCTTGCGCGAGGGGAAGCTGGTGAGAAAGCCGGCGTCGAGGTGCTTG
>DASPKO010000089.1:0-5290 GCA_035628055.1 Phycisphaerales bacterium | reverse complement strand
CCGGGCGACTCGCTGAACCTGGTGACGCAGCGCCTGCACGCGCTGGGCGGGGAGGAGGGGCTGGACGCGGCGGGCCTGGGACAGGCCCTGGGGTTCGGGGCGGACCTGATGCGCACCCTGTGCCACTATCACGCGGGCGGGCTGTGGCACAAGGACGTGAAGCCCGACAACATCATCATCGCCGACGGGCAGGCGCACCTGGTGGACTTCGGGCTGGTGAGCCACCTGGGGTCGGCGATGACGCTGACGACGCACGGGACCGAGTACTTCCGCGACCCGGAGATGGTGAGGCTGGCGCTGCGCGGCGTGAAGGTGCACGAGGTGGACGGGGCGCGGTTCGACATCTACGCCGCCGGGGCCGTGCTCTACTCGATGATCGAGAACTCGTTCCCGGCGCACGGCGGGCTCTCGCGGATCTCGCGGCGCTGCCCGGAGGCGCTGCGCTGGATCGTGCGCCGGGCGATGACCGACTACGACAAGCGGTACGCCAGCGCGGCGGAAATGCTCGCGGACCTGGAGGCGGTGGCCGAGGCGCGCGACCCGTTCGCGGTGCGCGTGGCGGAGCTGCCGAGCGTGGGCGGTGCGGAGGTCGCTCCCGAGGCCGGCGACGAGGCCGAGCTGGTCGGGGCGGGGGCGGTGGCGGCGCGGGGACTTGGAAGCCAGCAGGGACCCGGGCGGGCGCCTCTGGGCGCGGCGTTCGGCGCCGCGGGGGGAGTCCCGGCGGCGGCGGTCGGGGCCGCGATGGGCGCGATCGCCGAATCGGTCGGCGCTGTCGTGGGCGGAGCGCCCCGGGGTCACGCCGGGCTCGGCGGCACGGGTGCCAATGGCCGCGGGCGTCCCGCCATCCAGGTCAACAACTGGTGGACCGGGCGGTACTCGGTCAATGGCGCGGCCCGGGCGACCGGAGCGGGGCGGGGCGGAGCGGGCCGGGGCGAGGCGGGCGGGTTTGAGGGGGCGGAGTTTGCGGCCTTTCGCGCGGGCGGGCCCGGGCCCGCCGGCTTCGCGAGCGAATCGTGGGTCCGCCACGGGGCCGGGGGCACGGCGGCCGAGCAGCTCTCGCGGGCGCGCCGGCGCGCCAACGAAGCCCGGCGGCGCGCCCACCAGCGCATGTCGCGGCACGGGGCCGGGTTCCCCGGGGGCATGAACGCCGGCGTGGGCGTCGCTCTGCTGCTCTTCTGCGCGGCCTGCGCGGCGCTGATCGCGCTGACATTCCGGATGGGCTCGTCGGATGGTGCGCGCGAGAGTTCCGCGGTGCGCGTGGCGGTCGACTATCCGCACCAGGCGGGGCTCCGCCCGGCGGGCGCGCGAGAGGCCGAGCGGCGGCGGGGCGGGCCCCGCGGCGAGAACCGCGACGGCGCCGTGCCCGTCGCGGTGGCGGAGTCAGACGAAGGGGGGGACGAGTCCGCGGGCGCGACGAGCGCGGAGGGCGACCCCGAGCATCTGGCCAAGGTCCTGGTGATCCGTGATCCGTCGATGCTCGCGCCCGACAAGGCCAAGATCGTGGGGGAGCGGCTCGCGGCTCTCGAAAAGGCTGGGTTTGAGCTCCTCGGCGTGCGCGGGCAGGAGCACGTAGCGCTCGTCGCCGACCTCCTGGCGAGCCTGAGCCTGACGCCGTTCCATACCGACGAGGCGGGCGAGGTGATCCGCGCGTGGCTGGCGGATCACCCGGACATTCCCATGGTCCTGTGGATTGGCAAGGACAAGGACGACGAGGCGCTCCCGTGGGTGGTGATGGCGGCGGGCGCGCGGTGGGAGCTCGGGGAGGCGGCGGCTGAGGCGCTCGGCGAGCGGTGAGGTCGCCTGCCCGGCGCGGCGCCCGCTTTGCGCGAGGGCGTGAGCGAGGCCACCGGTTCTACGATCCGGACATGAGACACGCACGCCGTGCAGCCCGGGCGGCGCAGCGCCGGCTGGTGGCGCGCGGCCTGGTGGCGCGCGGCGGGGCCTGGGTGGCCGTGGGGGCGACCATCGGCTTGACGCTCGTAGTGGCGGGGCGGTGGATGGCGCCTCACGTGCACTGGGGGTGGCTGCTGGCGGGGCCAGTGGTGGCGGCCGGCCTGGCGGGCGGCATCGGCGCGTGGCTGGCCGCGCCCTCCCTCCTGGACGCCGCCCGCGCCCTGGACCGGGCGCTCGACCTGGACGACCGGCTCTCCTCGGGGCTGGCGCTGGGCGCGAGCCCGACCACCGACGGCATGGTCGCGCTCACCATCGAAGAGGCCGACCGGCTCGCCGTGGAGATCAACCCACGACGGGCGGTCCCGATCGTCTGGCCCTGGGGGTGGTGGGCGGCTCTGGGGGCGGTCGCGCTCGCGGTGGGAGCGGGGACATGGCTGCCGGCGCGGACCACGCCGGGGCGCAGGCCCGCGGTGCGCGCCGACGCGGCCCGGGCGCGTGAGCGTGTGGCCGACGTGATCGCGGCGGGGGCCCGACCGGACGCGGCCCTGGAGGCGGTGCCCGAAGGGACGGAAGACTCGGCGCTGCGGGCGCGGCTGGAGGAACTCGACGAGATCGGCCGGCAACTGCGCGAGACCGGCGCCGACCCCCGGAGGGCGGCGGCCCAGGCGGCCACGGTGCTCTCGGAGATGGCCGGCGAGCGCGAGGAGCGGGCGCGGGCGGCCCAACGGGCCGAAGAGGCCTGGCGGGCCGGGCTGGCGCGCGGGTCCGACGATCGGGCTCCGGCGACGGAGGGGTTGGGCGACGCGGTGCGCCGCGCCGAGCTGGATCGGGCGCAGGAGCTGGCGCGTCGGCTGGCCGAGCAGCGCGGCGCGATGTCGCCCGCGGAGCGCGCGGCGGCGGCGCGGGAACTGGAGGAGCTGGCCCGGGACCTGCGCGGTCTGGGCGAGCCCGCGCCCGGAGAGGCCGCGCCGGGAGACTCGGCTCCGGGAGAATCAATCTCCGAGCCGGCGCCCGGGAGCGGGCTGGCGAACGATGTCCCGGGGGCGCAGGACCGGGGCGATGCGGAGCGCGCGGGGGCGAGCCCAACGGCGGATGGTCGCCCGAGTGCCGCGGGCGAACAGGGAGGCTCGGCATCTCCCACTCGAACGGATGACGCTGCCGCGCCGGCGCCCCCCGGGGCCGAGAGCCTGCGGCGCGCGGGGATGGAGCCGGAAGCGGCCCGCGCGCTGGCGCCCCGTCCACCCGAAGAGATCGCGTCGGAGCTGGAAAAGCGTGGCCTCGATCCGGCGGACGCGGCGCGCCTCGCCGAGGAGGTCGCGCACGAGCAGGAAGTGGACAGGGCGCGACAGGAGGCGGCGCGCCGGGCGACCGAGCTCGCGGAGGCCGCCGAGCGCGCGGCCGAGTCGCTCCGCGAGCCGGAGGCGCGTGGCGGGGGTGCGGGCTCTAATGATCAGCCGGCCAGAGCGGACCGAGAGACAGCGCCTCGCGACCGGGACCAGCGGGCGACTCCCGAGCCCGTCCCCGAGGGAGGCCAACCGGCGGAGGCCGGCCGAACGGGTGCCGGGGCTCCGGCGCGGGCAGACGCGCCACCGCCCTCGACCGAGCGGAAGGAGGAGCGGCGGGGTCGCGGGGACTCGGCTTCCCCGAGCGGGGAGGCGGATCGCCAGAACAAGCCGGGGGAAGCGCGGCGCGGGCCAGCACGGCCGGCACCGCGCGGCTCAACAGGGGCCGATGGCGAGCGGGTCGAGGGGGCCGGAAGCGCGCCCGGCGCTCCGTCGGGAAAGGCCGGCGCCGGGTCAGAGCCTCAGACGGGGGGCGCGGGCGCGCCCGGTGATCGAGAGGGTCCGGGGAAGGACGCGGCCCGAGCGTCCGACCGGCCCGCATCCGGCGCCGGCCTGCAGGGCGAGTCGGGCACGGAACGGGGTACGGGTGCCAGACAGGAATCGCGGCCGCGGACGGATAGACCGATGCCCGGCAGGCCGGGCAGCGAGGATGCGCCACCGGGTCGCGAGTCCGGCGACGCTCGCTCGCACGGTACACCGGACCCGGGCCGGGCGCCGGGGAGCGGCCCGGAGCCCGGGGCGGCTCCGCGCGGTCAGCAGTCTCGGGACGGGGTGAAGGATCTCGCCGACACGCTCGAGCGGATGGCGCGGGAACGCCGCGCCGCCGAGCAGGCCGCGGACCAGGCGCAGGGCCTCCGCGACCGGGCGCGGCGCGTGGTGGAGGCGGCGGCCGGCACGGGCTCTGACCCGTCCGACGCTCCGGCCCCGGACGGCGCGGGGGCTGATTCGGGGCTCGGTCGCGATCCGCGTCCCGGCGCGCCGGGTGGCGGAGCCCGCCGGGCCGAGCGCGTGCCCGCCCCGCTGGCGCGCGCGGACGCGCCCGGTCCCCTCCCGGCCGAGACGGTCCCGGTCGATGCCCGCGCGCGCGGCGCGGCCGAGCGCCCCCTCACGGGCGATGAGCGGCCCGTGGGCGAGTGGCTCGGGCCCGGGCCGGGGGCGGGCGCGGATGGCGCGGCGCGCCGGCGGCAGGTCCAGGAGGCGGTCGCCGAGGCGGCGCGGAGCGCCGAGCGGGCCGTCGAGGACCGCACCATCCACAGGCGCTACGACCGGCTGTTGCGCGGATACTTCCGCCGGCTGCCGGCGCGGGTCCTGGGCGAGGGCGCCCCAGCGCCGGGGGCGGCCCCGGCGCCCGACGCGCCGTAAGCCCACGCCCGGGACGCGCCGCGGGTTCGACCCTGGCGGTGACAGCACGGCCGCCGGCCCGCATTTCCGCGAGGCCACCCGGCCGGCGCGCCCGCGGCCTGTACAATCGGCCTGAAAACACGCCCATTGCGACGGGAAAAGAGCCCATGTTCCAGAGCCCATCGGTGGCGATTATCGGTCCGGGTCTTGACGACGCTGGCCCGCGGGGGGCCGCCCGCGGCGGGCCCGCCGGCGAGCGCATCGACCCCGCGGCGGTGACCATCTCCGGGCTGGTGCTCGACCCGGCGTACGGCCCGGGGTGTTCCGCGGCCATTACCGGGTCACTGCTGAGCCCGGAGACCGAGATCGCCGCTCCCGGCGTCTTCCCCTACACGCGCGGGCTCTTCCCGCAGGGGTACCGCACGCGTCTGTGGACGATGCGGCAGTTCGCCGGATTCGGCTCTGCCGACGACACGAACAAGCGATTCAAGTACCTCCTCAAGCAGGGCGGCGGCGTGGGGGGGGCCAACACCGGCCTCTCCACCGCCTTCGACCTCCCCACCCTCATGGGCCGCGACTCCGATGACCCCCTCTCCGTCGGCGAGGTCGGCCGCTGCGGCGTCGCCATCTCCACCATCGAGGACATGCACCGCCTCTACGCCGACATCCCCATCGACCAGGTCACCGTCTCCCAGACCATCAACGGCCCCGCC
>DASPKO010000088.1:0-8857 GCA_035628055.1 Phycisphaerales bacterium | reverse complement strand
GCCCGCCAGGAACTGGGCCAGGAACATCACCTGCAGCGACGCGCGCTCGCTCACGCAGAAGACGTAGTAGAGCGTGGCCAGCCCGATGATCGGGACGAACGAGAAGATGTTCACGACTCCCCAGGCCGTGTCGCCATCCTGGAAAGGAGTGATGACGAGCAGAATGTAATACCCGAACGTGTACAGGCCGGCGACCACCAGGTACGCGATCGCCATGGAGGGCTCGACCTGGGCCAGCGCGAACAGGGCGGCCAGAAGGCCGATCATGATGAACGCGAAGGTCGAGCCGCTGATGTGGATGCCCCGGCGCCGGCGCGTGCGAGGCGCCCGCTCGTCCCTTTCGGCGGCGATCTTCGTCCTGGCCCCGCGCCGCGTCCGCGTGTCATACCCGCAGCGGACGCACAGCACGGCGGCGGGGTCGAGGTGGCCGCCGCAGTCGGGGCAACCCTGCATCGGGGTCGGGGCGTGGGCGACCGCCTCGGCCGCGACGGCGCCCCCGAGATCGATGCCTTCGAGCTCATCGTCGGCGCGCCCGGGCGGGGCCGGCCGTGGTGTCGCCGGCACGGAGCCCGTGCGCGCCGCGTGCCGGGCAGCGCAGTCCTTGCAGGCGTAGCGCCCGCGGGCGTCCTTGATGCGCGGCTTGCCGGCACAATCGAGCCCGCAGAACATGCACGTCTTGGCGGGGCCGGTGGTCGTCGCGCCGGGCATGCGAATCTCCCTTCGAGCCGGGCTCGGCCCGCCCGCAGTTTCCGTCAGGATACTGGCTTGACCGGCGCCCACAAGGTCTCGGCGCCGGGGTCCGGCGGGGCGGCGCCTAGAGTCGCCCGGTGAGCCACGAGTCGCTGAAGGTTGTCCGCGAACCGGGCCGGCCCGACGGGGGCGCGTGCGGGTTTGTCACGGTCTATCTCGAGCAGCCCGGCTCGCCCGTGGTGGTCCTCGATGAGCCGCTCATCGCCCGGCTCGAGGCCACGCTGCGGAGCGTCGCCCACAGCTCGCCGGCGCCGGACGGCCTGATCCTGGCCTCCTCCAGCACCCGCGTCTTCGTGGCCGGCGCGGATCTCAAGACCATCCAGGAGCTGGACGACGCCCGCCTGGAGCGGTACCTGGAGTACGGGCAGCGCGTCTTTGGCCTGCTCTCCGCCATGCCCTGTCCCACCGTCGCCGCCATCAACGGGCCCGCGCTGGGAGGCGGGCTCGAGATCGCCATGCACTGCGACGGGCTCGTGGCCGCGCCGCCCCCGCCCGGCGGCCGACCCTACGCGGTGGGGCTCCCGGAGGCGGGGCTGGCGATCTGTCCGGGCTGGGGTGGAACGAACCTGCTCCCGGCCCGCATGAACCCCGCCGAGGCGATCCGGCGCACGGCCGAGGGGAGCGTGCTGACCTTCGACCAGGCGGCGAGCGCGGGGCTGTTCGACGCGGTGGCCGCGGATGCCGACGACCTGCTCCCGGCCGCCAAGCGCTGGCTGGCCGGGGCGCGGACCCCGCCGCGGGACGGCGCGCCGTCGCGGTGGATCGGGCGGCTGGGGGCCAAGGCGCGGGCGATGGCGGCGCTCGACGAGGTCGAGCCTGGACTTCCCGGCAGCGCCTCGGCGCGGGCGGTGGTCCGGGCGGTGCGGGCCGGCCTGGAGGAGGGGTGGCAGGGGGCCCTGCGCGTGGAGCGCCGCGAGCTGGTCCGCCTGCGCGCCACCCCCGAGGGGCGCTCGGCCATCCGGTCCTTCTTCGAACGGGGAAAGGCCCGGTGATCGGGGCGACCGGGGCCGGGCATGGTGTAGCTTGTAGGAGCGGGGATGGGGGGCGGCGGCGGGCTCGACGCGGCGCCGGCGTGCGACACCGAACCAGGAGCCGATCAAGCCCATGGCCGACCTGAAGAACCTCAAGAACATCTCCGAGCGCGACCGGAAGCTCATCGCCGACGCGGAGGGAATGCTCGGCCCGGAGCCGAGCAGGATGGGGTTCGTCAAGAACCTCTTCTGGGGCAACCTGCGCGAAGACCTGGTCTTCCCCTATCCGGAGACGGACCCGGAGGAGACGGCCCGCTGCGACCAGCTCCTGGCCGAGCTGGACGAGTACCTGCGCACGGAGCATCCCTCGATCCGCATCGACCAGGATCAGGAGATCCCGCGGTGGGTGATCGACCGGCTGTTCCAGATCGGCGTGCTGGGGATGACCATCCCGCGCGAGCACGGGGGCCTGGGCCTGGGGATCACCAGCTACAACCGCGTGCTCGAGCGCATCGGCAAGAACTGCGGCTCGACCGCGGTGCTGGTCTCGGCGCACCAGTCGATCGGGTGCAAGGCGATCATGCTCTTCGGCACTCCCGAGCAGAAGCAGCGCTGGCTCCCGCACCTGGCCAAGGACTGGCTCAGCGCCTTCTGCCTCTCGGAGCCGAACGTGGGATGCGACGCCGGCGGTCAGGAGACCCGCTGCCACTTCGACGAGGCCGCGCAGTGCTACGTCCTCGACGGGGAGAAGAAGTGGGCGACCAGCGGGGCGCTCTCCGCGCTCTTCACGGTGATGGCCCGGCAGAAGGTCCGCGACCCCAGGACCGGCCAGGAGGCCGACAAGGTGACGGCCCTGGTCTGCACGCCCGACCTGGAGGGGATCGACATCTTCCAGAAGAACCGGTCCAAGTGCGGCATCCGCGGGACCTGGCAGGCCCGGATGCGCTTCCGGGGCGTGCGGATCCCCCGCTTCAACCTCCTCCACCAGGAGGGGCGCGGGCTCAACGTGGCCCTCTCCTGCCTGAACTACGGGCGCTGCACGCTTTCGGCGGGCATGCTCGGGGGGGCCCGGCGGGCGATGGACCAGGCGGTGAAGTGGTCGGCGACGCGCTACCAGTTCCAGCGGCCCCTGAGCGACTTCGAGCTGACCAAGGAGAAGATCGCGCGGATGGCGGCGCTCTGCTACGCGATGGACGCGATGCTCTACATGACCACGGCGATGCTCGACCGGCACGACGAGGACATCATGCTCGAGACCGCGATCTGCAAGGTCTTCTGCTCGGACATGGGGTGGATCGTCGCCAACGACGCGATGCAGATCATGGGCGGCGAGGGGTACATGACCGAGAACGAGGTCGAGCGGATCTTCCGCGACTCGCGCATCAACCTGATCGTCGAGGGGGCCAACGAGGTCATGCTCTCGTTCATCTTCGCGTACGGGGGTAAGCAGCTCGCCGAGCGGATGATCGGGGTGAAGGAGGCGGTCGGCTGGGACGCGGAGGAGTCCTTCCTGGGCAACCTCCGGCGGATCACCCGCGGGATGGCCCACTCGCAGGTGCGCCGTGCGGCGGTCCCCCTGGCCGCCGAGCTCTTCCTGGGGCTGCGCCGCGCGGCCCCGAAGGTGACCATGGTCCACGACTCGCTCCGCCCGCAGGCCAAGCGGCTGGGGGAGCTGGTGCGCGAGCACAGCCACCAGTTCAAGCAGGCCTCCAAGCGCTACGAGGAGGCCATCATCAACCGCCAGGCCGTGCAGGCCCGGGTGGCCGACACGGCGGTGTGGCTGCACGCCTACGCGTGCACGCTCAGCCGGCTCGACCGCGACGTGCGCGCCGGGGCCGAGGGGCCCGAGTTCGAGCGCGACAAGGCAGCCGCCCTGCACTTCTTCTCCCTGGCCGAGGTGGCGATCCACGACAACTTCCACCATCTCTTCGACCACTCGGACGAGTCGATGCTGCGGGCCGCCGAGGCGGCGCTCCGGCACAACGAGACCCTCCCCAACTCCGAGTTCTACATCCCCGAGAAGAGCCCGGTCGCCGCGGGGACCGGCAAGCGCCACGGCCAGGACGGGATCAAGCAGTTCCCGGGGGGCTCGGCGGCGCGGGCCGAGAGCGGGGCCGCGGCCGATCCCGCGCGCCGGAGCCCCGGGCACTAGCGCCCGGTGGGACGCGTGATGGCGTACGAGCTGGCGCGCCGCCAAGCCGAGGTGGTCGTCCGGGCGCCCGGGCGGGAGCTGCCCCTGCGCCACGTGATCGGGATCGGGCGCAACTACGCCGAGCACGCCCGCGAGCAGGGGGCGGCGGTGCCCGAGTACCCGGTGGTCTTCTCCAAGAACCCCGCGGCGCTCTGCCTCGACGGCGAGGAGATCGTCGTGCCGCCGGTCTGCCAGGAGCCCCCACAGACCGACTTCGAGGCCGAGCTGGCGGTGGTGATCGGGGTCCGCGCTCGCGACGTGCCGCGCGAGCGGGCCGGTGAGGTCATCCTGGGCTATGCCTGCGCCAACGATGTCTCGGCCCGATGGTGGCAGAAGCAGGGCTCCGGCGGGCAGTTCTACCGGGGCAAATCGTTCGACACGTTCTGCCCCCTGGGGCCGCGGGTCGTGGGGGCGGGCTTCGACCCGGCGGACGCGCGGATCCGCTGCCGGGTCAACGGCGTGGTCATGCAGGACGCCCGCACGAGCCAAGTGATCTTCGACGTGCCCACGCTGGTCGCCGAGCTCTCGCGCGGAACCACCCTCCTGCCCGGGACGGTGATCCTGACCGGCACGCCCGCCGGCGTCGGCATGTCGCGCAACCCCCCGGTGTTCCTCGCGGCAGGGGACGTGGTCGAGGTCGAGATCGACGGCCTCGGGGTGCTGCGCAATCGCGTCCGGTTCCAGTAGGCTGCCGCGGCCGCTGATGCTGTGGTTCGACGCCCATCTCGATCTGGCCTACCTGGCGGTCAACGGGCGCGACCTGGCGCAAGCGGTGGGCCCGGAGACGGGCCCGCACGCGCCCGCCGCGGTCAGCCTCCCCGACCTCGCCGCCGCGAACGTGCGCCTGGCGCTGGCGACGATCTTCACCGAGGCGGGAGGCTCGGGGCCTGAGGGGTATCCGCCCGAGGATGCGGCGCGGGCCCGGGCGGCGGGGCGGGCGCAGCTCGAGGTCTACCTGACGCTGCGCGACCGGGGCCTGGTGGCACTCGACCTGGCAGGGAGCCTGCGCGCCGAGCCGGGACTGGGGGAGCTGCGCGGGGGCCTGGGCGTCGCCGAGGTCGTGCCGGCGCCGCTGGAGCGACGCATCGGCGCGTGGCCGCGCCAGCCGGCGATCCGCCTGGGAATCCTGCTCGAGAACGCCGACCCGGTCGCGAGCCCGGGCGACCTGTCGTGGTGGGTCGCGCGCGGGGTCGTCGCGGTCGGGATGGCGTGGGTTCGCGCATCGCGGTACGCGGGCGGGAACGGGACGGCGCTCGGGCTGAGCACGCTGGGTCGCGAGCTGGCCCGCGAGATGGACCGGCTGGGCGTCGTTCACGACCTCGCGCACCTGTCGGACCGGGCGCTCGCCGACCTGCTGGCCGAGACCCCGGCGCGGGTGATCGCGTCGCACTCCAACTGCCGGGCCCTGCTGGGCGATCCGGAGAACCAGCGCCACCTCACCGACGAGACCATCCGCGAGGTGGCCCGCCGCGGGGGCGTGGTGGGACTGAACCTGTACTCGAAGTTCCTGCGGGCCGCCCGCGGCGGCGGGGGTCGCGCCCGCCTCGACGACTGCGTGCGGCACATCGAGCACGTCTGCGAGCTGGCCGGCCACCGCCGCGCCGTCGGCCTCGGGTCGGACATGGACGGGGGACTGTCCGCCGCCGACCTGCCCGAAGGGATCAACGGTCCGCGCGGGCTCATGCGGCTGGCGGAGGCCCTGGAGCGGCGCGGCTGGAGCGAACGGGACGTCGAAGGCTTCGCGTGGCGGAACTGGGCCGGCTTCTGGGCGGGCCGCTAGCGGGCTGGGGCGTCACGCGTGGGGGCCGTCTTCGGCCAAGCCAGGCGCACCAGCCGCGACCAGCCGGACACGAGGGCCAGCAGGGCGACCAGCACCAGCACGATGCTGGGCCCGGGCTGCCAGTCGAACCTCAGGCTCAGGTATAGACCGGCCAGCAGCCCGCACGTGGCGGTCCCCACCGACCAGGCGAAGACGGCTCCGAGGCGGCTCGAGAGGCGCAGTCCGACCGCGCCCGGCAGCACCAGGAGCGCCGTGGCCAGGACGACCCCGGCGAGCTTCGTCGCGGTGACCACCGCGAGCGCCAGCAGCACCAGGAGCAGGGCCTTGACGGCGCCGGTGCGCACGCCGAACGCGGGTGCCGCGGCCTCGTCCAATGCCCAGAAGAGCATCGGGCGGCGGGCCAGGAGCAGGGCGCACAGCACGATGACGGCGGCGAACAGGCCGAGCCAGACCTCGGCGGGCCCCACCGCGAAGATGGACCCGAAGAGGATCGATTCCCAGGTGCGCCCGGCGGCGCCCGAGCCCGCGGCCCCCGCGCGCACCCGCGCCCATTGCACCAGCAACCCCCCGGCGGCCATCGAGCCCACGAGGAAGATCCCGATCGCCGCGTCGGGACTGAGCGCGCGCCGGCGGTCCGCGCCGGCCGGGTCGCTCGTGACCGAGATGCCCAAGGCGGCGGCGACGCAGAACGCCAGGAGGATGCCGAACTCGGCGGCGGGGTGGGCGGTGGCGGGCCAGATGGTGGCCGCGAGCAGGGCCAGGCCGATGCCGCCAAAGGCCGCGTGGCTGATGCCCTGACCGACAAACGAGAGCCGCTTGAGCACGACGGGCACGGAGAGCACCCCGCACATCAGGGCCATGCACAGCCCGGCGAGCACGGCCCGCCCGTAGAGACGGACCAGCTCGGGCTCCTGGATGAGGTCGGTGAGCGACATCGGAAGTCATGCCGTGGCGGCGGGCTAGGGGAGCGCCCCCGCCGAGCGCAGGAACCGGTCGATCACGTCCCACACGCCCGGAACGTCGGCGATCGCGGCGACATGCGAGCCGGACATCTCGTGGAAGACGGAGCCGGGCAGGAGCCGGTGCAGCCGCTGGCCGTGGGAGAAGGGCACGATCTCATCGTCGCGTGAGGCCAGGATGAGCGTGGGGGGGCGGTCCTTCATCCCGGCCAGGGCGCGATCGGTGCGCAGGGGCGACCCCACCAGGAACCCGGGCACCCCGAACCGTGCGGCGAAGGCCGCCACGCTGGTAAAGGGCGATTCGAGCACAAGCGCCCGCGGCGGGCGGCGGACCGTCACCTGGGCGGCGAACCCGCTCCCGAGGCTGCGGCCGTGATAGACCAGGCGCGCGGGGTCGATCTCCGGCCGGGCCGAGACCAGGTCGATGAATCGCACCGAGTCCTCGACGATGCGGGCCTGGCTCGGGGACCCGCCGGAGCGCCCGTAGCCGCGATACTCCACGAGCAGGGCGGCGAACCCCCGGGCGCGGTACGCCTCGACGGCGAGCTCGTTGTGGTCGATCAGCTCGGAGTTGCCGTGGAAGTAGACGACGAGGGGCGCCGACGGCGCCGGGACGCCGGTCTGAGCGTCCGGCGCGGGAGCCACCTTGGGCGGGAAGAGCCACGCCTCGACCCGGACAGGCTCGCCACGCTCCTCGGTCTCGATCCACACCCGTTCGACGCCAGTCGGCAAGGCCTTCTCGGGGAGGGCCGGTCCCGCGAGGTGCCGGGGATAGATCAGCTCGGTCTGCTTGAACCGAAGCACGGCGCACCATCCCGCGTAGAGCACGAGCAGGAAGATCACCAGCCGCCGCAGCAGCGCCAGCGGCCCGCGTCTGGCGCGCTCGAGCTCGGCATCGCCTGGTCGGACGGTCATGTCCCCGCGGCTCCGGACGCGGGGCCCGCAATCCACGGGCCGACCGCGGGCGCAGATTACCGCGGATCGTCGCGGAGCGGAGGCGGCGCGAGCCCGGTGTCGCACGTCGGGCACGTGCCGGCCCCGTGGGCGTGCACGTGCAGGTGCCCCAGCACCCCGGCCACGTCATGCGAGAAGAGCTCGGCGAGAACCTGCGGGGTCAGCCCGTCGGGGGCGACGTGGCTGTGGAGGCGCCGGGCCAGGCAGGCGACGCGGTCGCACCCGGCCACGATCGCCCGCAGGTCGTGGCTCACGATGAGGATGGTGACGCCCAGCTCGCGGTGCACCGAGGCGAGCAGCTCGGCGAAGCGCTGCTGTCCGCGGGCGTCGATGCCGACCGTGGGCTCGTCGAGCACGAGCACGCGCGGCCGCGGGGCCAGCGCGCGGGCGATCAGGGCGCGCTGGAGCTGCCCGCCCGAGAGGGCCCCGATCGGTCGCGCCGCCAGTTCGTGCATGCCCACCAGGCGGAGCAGCTCATCCACGCGGGCCCGCGCGGCGACCGGGACGCGGCGCAGGGGCGAGGCCCGCCACGCGGCCCCGAGCTCGACGGCCTGGCGCACGCTGACAGGGAAGGCCAAGAAGCCGCGCGGCCCGGTCAAAAAAAACTCACGCAAAGGCGCGAAGGCGCAAAAGTGAGACTCTGAAACGTTCTCTCTTCGTCTAACTTCACTCCCGCGGAGGTCCACCGTTTGAGCAGGAACAGGAAAATCTTGCTGATCTCGTTCATCGCCGTCAGCGTCTTCGGCATGTGGGCGCGCCACTCCTACGAGCAGCAGAAGCGGCGCAAGATGGAGGAGACGCTGCGCTCTCTGGCGACTTACCAGTCGGCCGAGCGCGCGAAGGCGCTGCTGCCCACGGCGGCGCCGACGCCCGACGACCGCGTCGAGGAGCCGCGCCACATGTTCGACAGCACGCTCCCCGAAGAACTGCTCGGGCAGGTCCGCCAGAAGGTCGGCGACGACTTCAAGCTGATGGAGCTGGTGCTGGACGAAGACAAACTACAGGTCAACGTCTCGACCGACGGCGCCACCGTCCACCGGTACAAGCGCCCGAAGGACCGCAAGACCGTCGAGGGGCCCGCCGAGGTCAGGCTCATCGGCGACGGCAAGCTCGCCGACAGCCTCTACGACCCGAAGCTCATCAACTTCTCCCTCGTCCCGAAGCTCGTCAAGGAAGCGGCCGAGCGCGCCGCCCTCCCCGCCGGCAAGGTCGAGACGGTGCGCTTCAACTACCCCTTCATCCGCTACAAGGG
>DASPKO010000087.1:0-10309 GCA_035628055.1 Phycisphaerales bacterium | reverse complement strand
GTCCGCCACCCCGGCCTGGGCGTACACCTCCGAGGATGCGCGCACCTCCGGCAGGATGTCCTCGGGTATGTCCAGAGCCCCGAGAAGCTCGGGGTCCCAGCGGGCCCGGTGGATGTCGTAGAGCATCGTCCGCGAGGCGTTGGAGACCTCGGTCACGTGCGCCCCGCCCCGGGCGCCCCCCGTGAGGTTGTAGATCACCCACGAATCGATCGTGCCCGCGGCGAGCTCGCCGCGTGCCGCAAGCGCGGCCGCCCCCGGCACGTTCCGCAGGACCCAGGCAATCTTCGTCGCCGAGAAGTACGGGTCGATGGTGAGCCCGGTGGTGCGGCGGACGTGATCTTCCAGCCCGCGGGCGCGCAGGGCCTTGCACTCGGGGGTGGTGCGCCGGTCCTGCCAGACCAGGGCCCGGCCCACCGGACGCCCGCTGGTCCGGTCCCAGAGCACGACGGTCTCGCGCTGGTTGGTGATGCCGATCCCGCGGACGTCGCCGGCGCCCACCCGGGCCTTCTTCAAGGCCGCGGGCAAGAGCTCCGCGACCGAGCGCCAGATCTCCTCGGCATCGTGCTCGACCCAGCCGGGCTTGGGGAAGTGCTGGGCGAACTCCCGGTAGGCGAAGCCGCGCACCGACCCGTCGGCGTCGAAGACGGCCACGCGCGTTCCGGTGGTTCCCTGATCGATCGCGACCACGAGGCCCATGGGGCGCATGCTAACCCGGGCCTGCCGAGCGGGCGGGGACTGTCCGAGCGCCCCACCCAAGTCCGCTATCCTGCTCGCCGGCCATGTCTCCCGCACGTCGCAACGGTGATCCCGACCACGCCCCCGCCGAGCCCCTGAAGCTCCACGGCGACCCGCTGGCGGGGCCGGCCCAGGCGCGCCGGTCCCGGCGCGCGGGGAGCCGGGTCCGCGCCGGCCTGACCTACGCCGACGCGGGCGTGACCCTCGAAGAGAAGGACCGGTTCACCGACGGCCTGGTCTCGCTCATGAAGCGGACCCACGGCCCGCGCGTGATCGCCAACCCGGGCGGGTTCGCGGGCCTCTTCCGCCTGGACTTCAACGAGCGGCTCTTCAAGAAGAACTACAAGGACCCCGTGCTGGTGGCCTGCGCCGACGGCGTGGGGACGAAGGTCAAGCTGGCGCGCGAGATCGGCAGGTTCGACACGGTCGGGATCGACCTGGTCGCGATGAACGTGAACGACATGATCGTCCAGGGGGCCGAGCCGCTCTTCTTCCTCGACTACGTCGCGGTGCCCAAGGTCGAGTCCGCGATGCTCACCGAGGTGCTCAAGGGGATTGTCGAGGGGTGCCGGCAGGCCGGATGCGCCCTGCTCGGGGGCGAGACGGCCGAGATGCCCGACGTGTACGCCCCGGGCGACTTCGACCTGGCGGGCTTCGCGGTGGGCGTGGTCGAGCTCAAGCGGGCCGTGAGCCCGGAGCGCGTGGAGAAGGGCGACGTGGTGCTGGGCCTGGCGAGCAGCGGGGTCCACTCGAACGGCTATTCACTGGTGCGCGCCATCGTTCGGCAGGCCGGCCTCGACCTGGGGGCGGTCTACCCCGAGCTGGTCGAGGCGGCGCCCGCCCCGCGGCGGCGGGCCAGGCCTGCCGGGGCGCCCAGCGCCGAGCCGACGCTGGGCGAGGTGCTGCTCACGCCCACGCGGATCTACGTGACACCGGTGGTGCGCCTGCTCCGGGAGTACCGGGTCAAGAAGGTGATCTCGGGCATGGCCCACATCACCGGGAGCGGCCTGGCCGGCAACCTCGAGCGGGCCCTGCACAAGAAGGTCGACGCCGAGATCGACTGCTCGGCGTGGACACCCCCCCAGGTCTTCCGGTTTCTCCAGGACCGTGGCAGCGTTCCCGAGGCCGAGATGCGCCGGGTCTTCAACATGGGCATCGGGTACGTGCTGGTCGTCCGTCCGGCCTTTGCCGACTCGGTCGCCCGGCAGCTCAAGCGCCTGGGGGAGCGGGTCCACGTGATCGGCACGATCGTCCGGGGGACGGGGCGGGTGCGCGAGATCAACCTCCCCGGGTAGGCGACCGCCGGGCCCGGGCGCCGGTCCTGGCGACCGCCCCGATCCAGCGCCGAGCCCGCTCGGGCCGATACACGCCCGATGCTCCGGCCCGGGCATGCCATCGCGCTGTGCGTCCTGTCGCTGCTGACCATCGGCGTGGTGATGGTCAACTCCGCCGGCATGAGCATCGACCCGACCCGGGCCGTGACCATCGAGTCGATCGTCCTCTCCCACTCCACGCTCTACATGGTCATTGCGATGTCCGCGCTGGCGGGGGCCTCGGTCCTGCCGGTCGGTCGCCTGAGTGCGCTCCTCACGGGCGCCTCGCGCCCGCCCGATCGCCTGGCCGCGGGCCTCCCGGGGGCCGTTCAGGCCATGCTCTCGCTGCGCGGCCTCTGGCTCTGCGTCGCGGCTCTCCTGGCCGTCCTGGCGTTCGTCTATGTCCCGGTCATTGGGAAGTCCGTCAATGGCTCGGCCCGCTGGGTGGGCATCCCCACGGCCAGGAGCGGCTTCTCCTTCCAGCCCAGCGAGATCGCCAAGTGGGCCCTGCTCGTGCTGGTCGCCTGGTACGGGACCACCCGGGCCCATCTGCTGGGCGGCTTCCTCCCCGGGCTCTGCCCCGCCCTGGTCGCCGTGGGTCTGATCGCCGGCTTCGTGGTGATCGAGGACCTGGGCACCGGCGTTCTGCTCGGGGCCGCCGCCTGCCTGGTGCTCGTCGCCGCGGGGGCCCGGGTCTGGCACTTTGCCGCCTTTGCTCCCGTGGCCGGAGTGCTCTTCGCGGCCGCGGTGCTCACCAGCGAGTACCGCGTGAAGCGGTTGCTCTCGTTCCTGGACCCCTACGCCGACCCGGAGGGGATCGGCTACCACATGATCCAGTCGATGATCGCCGTCGCGAACGGCAAGGTCTTCGGCCGCGGGCTGGGGCACGGGCTCCAGAAGTTCGGTTATCTCCCGGAAGACCGGACGGACTTCCTGTTCGCGATCATCTGCGAGGAGCTGGGCGTGATGGGGGCGGCGATCGTCATCGCCCTCTACATCGCCCTGATCTGGGCCGGGGTGCTGGTCATCCGCCGCGAGACGGACCGCTTCCTGAAGCTGCTGGGCACGGGGATCCTGCTCACCGTCGGCCTGCAGGCGGTCATCAACCTGGCCGTGGTCACGGGTCTGGGCCCCACCAAGGGCATCGCCCTGCCCCTGCTCTCGTCCGGGGGCACGGGATGGATACTTACCGCGGCCTCGCTCGGGGTGCTGGCGGCGATCGACCGCGGGCAGCGCGCGTGGCCTGCGGCCGACCAGGCCGAGGCACCGCCCGTCGTGGTCACGGACGGTGCCCGGCGCTGGGCCGGGGCCCCGGCAACCGCCCCCGCGACCGAGCCGATCACGGGGTGATGCGGCCCTCGGGCCTTTCCCCCGCACGACTCTCCGGGCCTCGCCGCCTACACTTGGCCCCGCCCCAGGTGGCGACTGAGCTTGTCTTTCGCGGAGCCCGCCCATGCCCTACCAGTGCGAGTTCACCGGCAAGAAGACCTCTTACGGCAAGCAGCGCACCTACCGCGGCCAGAAGATCTCCAAGGGCGGCTTCGGCCTCAAGCCCACGGGCATCACGCGCCGGGCCTTCCGGCCCAACCTCCAGGACGTGACCGCCCTGATCGACGGCCGGCCCCAGCGCATCAAGGCTTCCACCAACGCGATCCGCTCGGGCCTGGTGATCAAGCCGCTGAAGCGCAAGTACGGGTACACGCGCCAGCAGAAGGCCTCCGGCAAGGCCTGACCCCGACGGCACGCCCGGCTCCCTTCCCGGCCGCCCCGCGGCCGGCCGCGTTTTTGGCGCCCGCGGGCGTGCTCGCCGGGACCGCCCGGCTCGCGCGGGTTTTCGTCCGGCAGCACCGGGCCGCGAAGGCCCAGCGCCCCGTCGGTTCTAGAATCCGCCCTGTGAAGTGCCAGAAGTGCGACAACGAGGCCACCGTCCACGAGGTGATGATCAGGGGCGGCAAGCAGATCGAGAAGCACCTCTGCGAGACCTGCGCCAAGGGCGAGGGATTCGTCGTTCAGTCCAAGGGCGAGATCGCCCAGCTCCTCACCCAGTTCCTCTCCGCCCAGACCACCGCGGCTGGCGGCGCCGTGACGGGCACGAAGAACGCGGTCTGCCCGACCTGCGGCACCACGTACGCCCAGTTCCGTTCCAGCGGACTCCTGGGATGCCCGGACTGCTACTCCGCCTTCGAGGCCCAGCTCGTCCCGCTCCTCCAGCGGGCTCACGAGGGCGGCGTCCGGCACGAGGGCAAGACGCCGCGGCGCGCCCCCGCGCCAGTCGCTCCCGCGCCGCCGCGCTCGCAGAAGCCCAGCGGCCCGCGCGTCGTCACGCCCCCCGGCGGGGTCGGGCCGGCCCAGCTTCCCGCGGCCGGCCCCGAGCGCCCCGCGAGCGCGCCGCCCGGGGTGGCCTCGACTCCCCAGCCCTCCGCCGCCACCCAGGCCGCCGCCGCGCTGCGCGAGCTCCGCGCACGTCTCGACGAGGCGGTGCGCGGCGAACGCTACGAGGAAGCGGCGCTCCTCCGCGACCAGCTCCGGGCCCTGGAGAGCGCGCCGGCGCCCGCCGACCCGGCACCCGCTCCGCGCCCGGGTGGCGCCCAGGGCGGCGGTGTTTCTGCGTGAACCAGGCGGAATGACATGAGCCCAGGCGAGCCCACGCCGCTGCACCCCAACTCCGTCCGCCGCGGCGCCCCGTGGCTGCGCGGCACGGGGGCCGAGGCCGACGTGGTCATCTCCTCTCGGGTGCGCCTGGCGCGGAACCTGTCCGGGCTTCCCTTCGTCCGGAAGGCCACCCGCGACCAGCGCCAGCGCGCCATGGGGGTGGTCCACGAGCGGATCGAGACCCTGCCCGGGGGCGAGCGCATGGCCTGGATCGACCTGGGCGGGTGCTCGTCGCTGGATCGCACGCTGCTCGTCGAGCGGCATCTGATCTCCAAGGAGCACGCCAAGGGGGAGGAGCCGCGCGCCGTCGCCATCTCGGGCGACGAGCAGGTCTCGGTCATGGTCAACGAGGAGGATCACCTGCGCCTCCAGGTCCTGCGTTCGGGGCTCGAGCTGGGCGCCGCGATGGCGCAGGTCGACGCCCTCGACGACCGGCTCGAGAGCGCCCCCCAGGCGCAGCCCGCTCCCGCGCTCGCCTACGCCTTCTCGCCCCGATTCGGCTACCTCACCGCCTGCCCGACCAACGTGGGCACCGGCCTGCGCGTCAGCGTCATGCTGCACCTGCCGGGCATGAAGCTCACCGGCGAGATGGAGAAGATGCGCCGGGCCGCCCGCGACATGTCCCTGGCGGTCCGCGGGTACTACGGCGAGGGCTCCGAGGCCGTCGGCGACTTCTATCAGATCTCCAACCAGACCACCCTGGGCCGGTCCGAGCGGGCCATCATGGAGCCCTTCGCGAGCGAGATCATCCCGCAGGTGATCGCGTACGAGCGGCAGGCCCGGCGGCTGCTCCTGGACAAGCGCCGGCGCATGCTCGAGGACCAGGTCTACCGGGCCCTGGGCACCCTGCGCTACGCGCGCCTGCTCACGCCCGAGGAGTCGCTCACGCTCCTAAGCCAGGTGCGTCTGGGCATCCTCACCGGGCTCATCGCCGACGTCCCCGAGCCGACGGTCAACCAGCTCATCCTCCTCACCCAGCCGGCCCACCTGCAGCGCGTGCTGGGCCGCGAGATGGACCAGGCCGAGCGGCGCGAGGCCAGGGCCGATTTGGTGCGCCAGCAACTGACGGGGTGAACGACACCGTCGCCCGACCGGTGCGCCCGCGTGGCCGCCCTTACCGCCCGGGACGCGGAGCCCCATCGGGCGAGATTCACCCCGCTCCGCGAGTCGTGCCCGTCCCCGGCCCCCGCGCCGTCCCGCCCACCACCAACGCCGCGCTGATGAGCACGATGTTCTTGATGATGTACTGACCCGCCAGCGTCGGCACCAGGGGGGGCTCGATCCAGCACTCGCCGGGGCGCAGCACCAGCGGCAGGAACGTCCCGGGCATCTGCAGCAGCAGCAGCCCGATCGCCACGCGCGTCAGCCCGGGGACCAGCATGCACACGCCGATCGCCACCTCCCACGCGCCCAGCACCGGGATGAACCAGCCGGGATCGAACCAGTAGACCGTCCGGGCGACGAGCTCGTTCGCCTCGCTCAGGCCCAGCGGCTTGAGGGCCCCGAACCAGATGAAGACGAGCGCGAGCGAGACCCGGGCCAGCCGCGGGCCCCAGCGCCGCATCCACGCCACGATCGCCCGGTCCCACTCCCCCATCCGCGCCGCGATGCCCCGCATCGACGCCTCCTCCCGGCGCGAGTCTAGGGCCGTCCCGCGCCGCGCCCCCGTTCCGCGCGCCCCGGAGCTTCTATATAGTCGTGGCGCCCGCGTGAGGACTCCCCCCCGCATGGCCGCCCTGGCCACCATCGCGCCCTTCGGCTTCGACTTCGACACCCCGCGGCTGCTGGCGGCCTACGCCGCCCTCGGCTGCCGGTCCTGCCAGTTCTATCGCAACGAGGCCGCGCCCCCCGACCCCGCGACAGTGGCGCGCCTGGCGAGCGCCGCGGGCCTCCGGATCGACTCGATCCACGGCGTCTTCGGCTACGACTACGACCCCTCATCACCCGACCCGCGCGAGCGGGCCCGCTGCCTGGAGGTGTACGCCGCCGAAGCGCGGCTGTGCCGCCACCTGGGCGGGTCGATGGTGGTGGTCCACCCCTCGGCCTGGACGCCGCAGCGCCGCGTGCTCGCGCCCGCCGAGGCCGAGCAGGTGCAGGGCGCGCGCTGGGAAGACCTCGACGATTTTCTGCGCCGGCTCGCCGACGTCGCCGCGCACGCCGAAGTGATCTTTCTGCTCGAGAACCAGCCGCGCAACTGCTACCTGGGGCACGACGCGCCGCGCCTCGCCCAGCACGTGCTGCGGATCGGCGCCCCCGGCATCCGCATGTGCCTGGACGTCGGGCACGCCCACATCACCGGGGACGCGGCCGAGATCATCCGCCAGTGCGCCCCGGCGATCCAGTACTTCCACGTACACGACAACGACGGGCTCGAGGACTCCCACCTGATGCCCGGCGAAGGCACCATGCGCTGGGACGTCGTCGGACAGACGATGCGCGAGGCGGCCCCGCACGCCGTGCGCATGCTCGAGGTCTTCTACCCCGAGCCGCGCGTCGAGGCGATCCTCGCCCGCGGGGAGTTCCGTGCCCGCCTCCCCTGGATGCTCGGATTGTGAGCGAGCCGCGCGTCAACCACGGAAGTGGCACGGCGGCCGGCCCGGGCCCGTTTCTCTGGCCGCCGCGCACGCCGCAGCTCGTGGCGCCGGTCGCGCCGGTCCGCGTGGGCCCGTGCGATCCGGGCGCATCGCGCCCCGCCACGCCGTCCGCCCGCCCGGGGCGCCAGGCTCGGGCGGGGCGGCTCTGGGGGGCGGTCGAACGGACCTGGCTCGACGTGACCGCCGCACCCTTGGCGGAACGGCTGGCCCGGGCCGCGTGGTCGCCGGATATCCCGGGCGCCGACTACTGCGCCCGCTGCGCGCACAGCGTCGGCGTGGCGGAGGCGGGCGCGGATGGCTGCGCCTCGTGCCGGGCCAGGCGGCTTCCTTGGTCCGTCGGCGTGCGCCTCGGCCCCTACATGCCGCCTCTCGATGACCTCGTCCGCGAGGTCAAGTTCACGCGGTGGCGCCGGCTCGGACTCGACCTGGGGCGCCTGCTCGGGGCGGCGGTGGCCGCCGAGCTGGTGAGGCGAGAGGTCGCCGAGGAGCCGGTGATCGTCCCCGTTCCTTCGACCTTTGCTCGCCGCCTCGTCCGGGGCATCGACCACGCCCGTACCCTGGCGGACGGGGTCGCCGAGGCCACGGGCGGCCGGGTGTGCGAGGCCCTGTGGCGGCGGCACCGCCGCACCCAGCTTGGCCTCACTCCGGGTCAGCGAGCCCGGAACGTGGCGGGGACGAACCACCTTCGGCGTGGCGTGGCTCCGATGCTGGCCGGACGCCTGATCGTGCTCGTGGACGACGTCATCACCACGGGGGCCACGATGCGCACCGCCGGGCACGCGGTGGCCCGGGGTTTGAGGGCGGCCGGGTCCCCCCCGCCCTCCCGGATCTGGGCGGCGGTTGTGGCGGTGACTCCGGAGGCCGGCCGCAGGTCGGGGCGGGTGGCTGGAGGGGACGCGGTATAAAGGCGAGGGGAGCTGGATTGCCCGCGATCGGGGGTATCGCCCTATGTGGGGAACCTGTGGGGACTTGAAAGAATTTGGCCCTCTGCTTGACTGCTCGGGGTCGGGGCCTAAACTCTCTCTCGCCCTTCGGGAAACTGTCGGGCGGCTGGCGGGGCGCGAGACGCGTCCTCGACCGGCACCCCTCCTTGAAAAGTGAACAGTTGGGTGGTCCACGAGGACGTGCGGCCTTGGAGCCGGTGCTATGCCGGTGCCCCGAGCAGGGGTTTTTCCAGGGCCGACAAAGGCTCGCGATTGTCTCACAGCAATCGCGGCTGGCTCGTCGTGGCCACAATGCCCTTCAAAGAATCCTTTGAAGTATGTTGTGAATGAGTCAGCGAAACCGCCGGGTGCCAACCGGCGGGGATCGTCACGGCGGCCGCGAGGCCGGCTGGGACGATCTGACCGGCCCGACCGAAGGTCGGGTTTCAGGCAGACTCTGAAATCAGCCCCATCGCAAGGTGGGGACATGAATTTAATTGAAGAGTTTGATCCTGGCTCAGATTGAACGCTGGCGGTATGGCTAAAACATGCAAGTCGAACGTGCCCGCAAGGGCAAGTGGCGGAAGGGTGAGTAACGCGATCGAATGTACCCCGAGGTGGGGGATAGGCAGGGGAAACTCTGCGTAATACCTCATGAGCTCGAGAGAGGAAAGCCGCAAGGCGCCTTGGGAGCAGCGATCGTCCTATCAGGTTGTTGGCGGGGTAAAGGCCCACCAAGCCGAAGACGGGTAGCCGGTATGAGAGTACGGCCGGCCACATCGGGACTGAGACACTGCCCGGACTCCTACGGGAGGCTGCAGTAACGAATATTCCGCAATGGGCGAAAGCCTGACGGAGCAATACCGCGTGCAGGATGAAGCGGCTTCGCCGTGTAAACTGCTGTCAGGGGGTAGAAACACTGATCGCCCCCAAAGGAAGAGACGGCTAACCCTGTGCCAGCAGCCGCGGTAAGACAGGGGTCTCGAGCGTTAATCGGAATCACTGGGCTTAAAGGGTGCGTAGGCCGACCCGTAAGTGCTTTGTGAAATCCCCCGGCTCAACCGGGGAATTGCAGGGCATACTGCGGGTCTTGAGGAAGGTAGAGGCGGGTGGAACGATAGGTGGAGCGGTGGAATGCGTAGAGATCTATCGGAACGCCAAAGGTGAAGACAGCCCGCTGGGCCTTTCCTGACGCTGAGGCACGAAAGCGTGGGGAGCAAACCGGATTAGATACCCGGGTAGTCCACGCCCTAAACGATGCGCACTAGACCGGAGCGGCTCTGACGTCGTTCTGGTCGCAGAGAAATTGTTAAGTGCGCCGCCTGGGGAGTACGGTCGCAAGGCTAAAACTCAAAGGAATTGACGGGGGCTCACACAAGCGGTGGAGCATGTTGCTTAATTCGAAGCAACGCGAAGAACCTTACCCGGGTTTGACATGCACGGATTAACTCCCTGAAAGGGGAGCCACGCCCGCAAGGGTGGAACGTGCACAGGTGCTGCATGGCTGTCGTCAGCTCGTGCTGTGAAGTGTCGGGTTAAGTCCCTTAACGAGCGCAACCCTTGTCGCTAGTTGCTAACAGGTAATGCTGAGGACTCTAGCGAGACTGCCGGTGTCAAACCGGAGGAAGGTGGGGATGACGTCAAGTCCTCATGGCCCTTACATCCAGGGTTGCAAACGTGCTACAATGGCGTGGACAAAGCGACGCGAGGCCGCGAGGCGGAGCAAATCGCAAAAACCACGCCCCAGTTCGGATTGCAGGCTGCAATTCGCCTGCATGAAGTCGGAATCGCTAGTAATCGGAGATCAGCTACGCTCCGGTGAATAAGTTCCTGAGCCTTGTACACACCGCCCGTCAAGTCATGGGAGCCGGTAGCGCCCGAAGCCGCCACATCACTGTGGTGTCTACGGCGAGATCGGTGACTGGGACTAAGTCGTAACAAGGTAGCCGTAGGAGAACCTGCGGCTGGATCACCTCCTTTCTAAGGGATTTCCTTAGACTTGGCAGCGCGGGGAGATACCCAGACACTCAAAACAGAGTGTCCTAACCCTCCCCGACGCGGGGCGACCCGCACCAAGCAAGGTCAGCACATT
>DASPKO010000086.1:0-3724 GCA_035628055.1 Phycisphaerales bacterium | reverse complement strand
TTACGACCCACAGCGCCACCGACAGGTCGCGCTCGGCGCACAGGCGCAGCGCCTCCAGGACCGCGAAGAGGCCGGCCTTGTCATCGAGCCCGGGTGCCGCGATCCGGCCGTTGCGCAGCGGGGTGAGGCGCGGCTCGAACGTGACATAGTCGCCGACGCGCACGTGCCCCTCGGCCTCCTCTCGGTCCTTCACGCCGATGTCGATCCAGACCTCGGAGTGTCTCGGGACCTCTTCGCGCTCGGACGTGCTCTGGAGGTGCGTGGCCTTCTTGCCGAAGACGCCGGCGACGGGGCCGCGCGCCCCGTGCACGATGACGCGCTCCCCCGCGACGATCGCCTCGTCGACGCCGCCGAGGTGGTCGACGAACAGGTAGCCGTTGCGATCGACATGTTTGATCATGAAGCCGATCTGGTCGCAGTGCGCCGCGAGCATGACGGCCCGCTCGGCCCCCGTGTTCACGCCGAGAAAGAGGTTCCCGTGCAGGTCGGTCTCGCGGCGCTCCGCGATGCCCCGGAAGCGCTCGGCAATGAGCTCTTGGAGCGCGGTCTCATGCCCGGTCGGCGAGGGAGTCCGGAGCAGGTCGTGCAGCAGGGCGTGGGAGTCCGGCAAGCGACGCTCCGACAAGTCCGGGCACGGCGGTCATGCCGTGCCCGGCGTCTGGCTACTTGTTCTGGCGCTGGCTGTCCTGCTCCTGACGATTCTCGTCCCGATTCTCCTCGCGGTTCTCCTCGCGCTGCTCGTTGCGGTTCTCGTCACGACGCTCCTCGCGCCTGTCCTCGCCGCGCCGTTCGTCTTTCCGCTCGTTCATAGGAGTGCTCCCGTTGATGTGAAATGCATTCAAACGCGTTGAAAGTGTCGCGCGGCCGCGCGCAAATGCATATAAGCACCAGACATTATAAAACGAGGCTTAGGCGAGACAACGGGGGACTGCCCGCCTGCATTGAGGTGGACGGATCGCCGGCGGCTACTCGCCCGCGCGATTGGCCCGCTTGAAAGGTCACCACGAAAGTTCCGTTCCTCCCTGCTTTCCACCCTGAAGCAGGAGCGGGTGACGCCATCGGGCCGCCGGCTCGTCGGTCGGTCGTCCCTCGCGGCCCGGGGCGCTCGCCCGGACCTGGAAGTCGCCGCCTGGGCGCGCGTCTCGCCTGTGCCCGAGTCAGAACCTGCGGAAAGAACAACCGGCCCTGGACCTCGTCTGAGGGCCAGGGCCGGGAAGAGAAGGAGACACACGTTGTCCGCCGGGTTGTCGTTGCGGGATTCCCGTGTGCGTACTTCGTACGCCGCGGCCGCCGGGCGGTTCGAGCCGACAATCCTGCCCCGCGAACCGGGGCGCGGTGGCGGCGGGCGGGAGAAGGGGCTTTGATTCGGGGATTGACCCGACGGTGTTCTGCTTGCCCTCTTGGAACCAGGCCATATGTCAGTCCCCACCGCGCCCGTGCCCTCGGTCCCCGGCTACCGCCCTTATCCCGCCGCCGGGCTCGAGGATGTCGCGGCACTGCCGCGGGCCGGGTTGCTGGCCCGGTACGCCCGAGGGGTGGAGAACTTCGACCGCCGGGTCTTCGACCTCTCGCCGCAGCAGCTCGACGCGGCGTTCCCTCCCGAGGCCGGCGTCGGAGAATGGCCCGTGCGCGTGCTCCTGGGGCACCTGGCGGACGCCGACCTGGTCTTTACTCACCGTCTCCGTCGTGTGGTGGGAGAGGACAACCCGGTCTTCTCGACGTGGGATGAGAACCAGTTCATCGAGGCGGGTCTGTACGGGCCCCCGCGAGCGGGGCCCGCGGGTGCCGACGGGTTCGCCGCGGGGGGTTTCGTCGCGGTGATTCACACCCTGCGCGCCTGGACCGGGCCCTGGCTCGCGACCCTCGATGACCCGCGGTGGGACCGGCAAGGTCTGCACCCGGAGTACGGACCGCAGAGCGTCCGGCGCATCGTGGCCGTGACCACCTGGCACCTCGAGCACCACGCGCGGTACCTGAACCTGAAGGTGGCGCGGCTCCTCGGGCCGGTCTCGGCCGGGGAGGGGGCGTGAAGCGCTGGGGCGCGTGGGCGGTGGCGGGCGGAGCCGGGCTGGCCCTCCTGGGCGCGGGCGCCTGCCACACCGAGCCGACGGTCACGCACTACCGCCCGTTCTTCTCGAACATCCCCGAGGCGCAGACGGGCACGCCGGCCGTCGGCGATCTGGGCGAGGGCGGGGCGGACTACGCCCAGGTGGCCCCGGACGCCAAGCTGGTGGTCGAGAAGCCGGACGGGTCCAAGGTGCTCATCGCGCGCAGCGTGCACCACCTGATGCGGCACCTCGAGCACTTTCTCGACGAGGGCGAGAGCGACCAGGTCATCATCGATCAGCTCTTTTCCCGGCAGCTCCACGCGCATCTCGGGGAGCTGGGCGCCGAGCCCCAGGAATACGTCGACTACCTCCGGCGGGGAAGGAAGGACCTGGCCCTGCTCTTTGCGCGCCTCCCCATGGGCGAGCGGTCGCCCTCGGCCGTCTTCGAGAAGACCGGCAAGCGCCAATACGTTCTGAAGATCACCGGCACCGCCGCGCGCGACCTGCGCTGGACGCGGCTCTGGGTCGTGATGGAGAACGGGAACTGGAAGCTGACATGGGTCTCGTGAGCCCGGGCGCGCCGGGCGCGGGTGCCGCGTGAGCGCGAGCGGGCGCGAGCTCGTCCTGGGAATCGAGACCAGCTGCGACGAGACGGCCGCCGCCGTGGTGCGCGGCGGGCGCGAGGTCGTCAGCAACGTCATCGCGAGCCAGCACGACCTGCACGCGGAGTATCGCGGGGTGGTGCCGGAGATCGCCAGCCGCGCGCACGCCCAGGCGATCCTGCCCGTCGTGCGCCGGGCGCTGGCGCAGGCCGGGGTCGGGGCCCGTGACCTCGCGGGGGTGGCCGTGGGAAACCGTCCCGGGCTCATCGGCTCCTTGCTGGTGGGCGTGGCCGCCTCCAAGGGCCTGGCCTGGTCGCTCGGGGTCCCGATCGTCGGTGTCGATCACGTGCACGCGCACCTCTTTGCCGGGTGCCTGGATCGGGAGGAGCCCGCGCTCCCGGCCCTGGGGCTGGTGGTCTCGGGGGGGCACACCAGCCTGTACCGCTGCGCGAGCTTCACCGCGCCGGTGCGCATCGGGGCGACCATTGACGACGCGGCGGGCGAGGCCTTCGACAAGGCCGCGGCCATCTTGGGCTTGCCCTACCCCGGCGGGCCGAATCTCGACCGCTTGGCCCAGCGCGGCGACCCTCGGGCCGTCAAACTGCCGGTCAGCCGGCTCGCGCCCGAGTCGCTGGACTTCTCCTTCTCGGGCCTCAAGACGGCGCTGCTCTACCTGGTGCGGCCGCCCGCGCCGGCGGGCGATCGGCCGACGCGCCCAACCGTGACGGCCCGCCCGCAGGACCTGGCGGCCGGCTTTCAGCACGCCGTGGTTGGGGCGCTCACCCTGAAGCTGCGGCGCGCCCTTGACCGTCATCCCGACTGCCGGACCCTGATCGTGGGCGGGGGCGTGAGCGCCAACTCGCTGCTGCGCTCGGAGCTGACCGCGCTCGCCGCCGACCGGGGCCTCGACCTGCGGCTGCCCGCCCTGGAGTACTGCGTCGACAACGCGGCGATGATCGCGGGGTTGGGGACGACCATGCTGCGCGGGCGGGGCTGGGTCGGCGATCCCCCCAGCCTGACCGCGTCGCCCTCGGGACGCCCCTAGGAGCCCCATGGACCCGTTCGCCCCGGTGC
>DASPKO010000085.1:0-10733 GCA_035628055.1 Phycisphaerales bacterium | reverse complement strand
GAGGCGCTCCGCCCCCCCCTGGCGGTTGCTGGCGCTCTGCTTTCGGATGCCCCCGGCGTCGGGGCGATAGAAGCGGTCGCGCACGACGGAGTACCGCGCCGAATACTCGTTCACGTTCGCCGTGCGATGGCGGATCCACTGGCGCGCCACGAAGATGGGCATGGCGACGTGGAACTTCATCTCGACCATCTCGAAGGGCGTGCTGTGCCGGTGCCGCATGAGGTAGCGGATCAGCCCGCGGTCTTCCGAGACCTTCTTGGTGCCCTGCCCGTAGGAGACCCGGGCGGCCTGCACGATCGCGGCGTCGGCGGTCTGGCCCGCGGGGACCAGGCGGGGCATCACGTCGACCAGGGCAAGAAAGCCGTGCTCGTGCACGCGCAGCTCGTGGCGCGCGGTCCCGTCCATCACGTCGATGAGCGGCCCCTCGGCGGGCACGCGCCGGATCCCGCTCCCGGCCCCCGCGTCGGAGGCGGGGTCGGGTCTCTCGGGAGGCCGGGCGGACGCGAGTGCGGCCGCGGGCGGCGGCGCGGCGGGTGCGGTGCGCGAGGTCATGCCGGGATTGTCCCCGGGGGCCCGCCGCTCGTCAGGCCCGGACCGACAACCGACACGTTCTCCCGGGCAGAACGAGCCGGCCCTCGCGAGCCGGCCTCGTGCGGACTGCACGCCGCCAGCTACCGATCGGCGCGCGGGGCGGGGGGCCAGAGTATCCAATCCCCATCGACGCGCTCCCACTCTCGGGGGGAGCGCTTGAGCTCGGCCAGTTCGGCGGGGGTCTTGAACTGGCTGAGAGAAACGTCGGCGTGGGGGTCGCGGGGCGCGCGGCCGATGTCGTCGTCGAGGTCCATCCCGACCGAGTACAGGATTGGCCCGGTCTCGGCGAGGCGGTAGCGGAAGGATTGCCCGTCGAAGCGGTCCGTCGGAATCGTGGGGATCAGGGCGGGGACCAGCTCGTCCAGGGCCCTGGGATAGGCCCCGTGCCGGAGCCGGTGGATCTCGAGCGCGAGGACGACCAGGGTGGCGTCGCGGCGCTGCGACACGCTGTGCGCCGTCAGGCCGATCTTGGTGAGTGGCGCGATCGTCCCGGCGATCATGAGGTAGCGCGAGGGGAGGCGGCCGGACTCATGTTCCAGCTTGAAGCGCTCGTCGGGACCTGGCCCCGTGCGCTCCCAGAGCGGGATGTCGTGATAGGCCTCGGCGGAGGTGAGCGCCTCCTCGTACACCGCGCCGAGCCGGGCCCGGCTCGGGAACCACGCGGAGAGGAGCGGACCCGCCAGCCAGGTTTTCCAGGTCTCGGCCTGGGCACCATGAAGCTTCTCGTAGGTCTTCCAGCCGGCGAACGTGAGCCGGCCGTTCCCTCTCCGATTGTCGCTGTAAACGCGCTGCACCCAGTCTTCAAACAGGGCACGTTCTACCGAATAGTCGGGGCGGAAGTCTCGCGGGCTCGCGCCCGCGACGTGGTGGGCGAGGCCGGCCAGTTGCGACTCGCTCAGCAGCCCGGGGTGCCGGGCGATCAGCTCGCCGACGAGCTGGTATTGCAGGGCCAGGACGGCCCACTCCACGAGCTGGTTGATGAGCAGACGCGGCGGCGCATTGGCGTGATGCGCCAGCCCCGTGAGCGCCACCAGATCATCCACCACCCGCTCCGCCTCGCCCCGCGTCGCCGCGACGCGGGCGTCGGCCGCGAGCAGGCGCGCACCCTTGCGCATCTCGTTCAGGCTTGGGAGAAGGATCGTTCCGAGTGGCTGCGGGCCCGGCTCCGGAGACCTGACGGGGTCGGGCGTGAAGGCCGGGTTCAGGATCTGGGCCAGCTCCTTGCTTGCCTGGTCGCTCGGCACCAGCCCCAGCGCGGGCATGCCGGCCGCATGCCTGTAGAGCCGGATCGACTCCTGGCGGGAGTCCACGATCTGGACGACGGCCTCCCAGCCCTTCATCCCCGGGTGATCGGAGATGTGCTCCATCTGCTCGGCCATGCCGCGATAGTCGGCGGCTTGGATGGCTCCGAGATACACGGGCCACGCCCGCTGGCTTTCCGGCACGGCTCGCGCGGGCGCCGTCACTTCCCCGAAATAGTCGCGGGCGACTCGGGGCGTCCTCATGAAGAAGGGGACCGCGAACACGCCCCAGACCACGCCGATCAGGGCCAGCACGAGCCCCACAAACTGCCACCACCTGACCCATGCGTGCCACGCCAGTGAGCGGGCCCGCTTCTTGGCGCGCCGGATGAGCCGCGCGGCGGGCACCGGGTCGCCGAAGAGCGCCGCGAGCCGTTCGACGGAGGCGCCGGCCTCGAGCCCCTCGGCAAAGTGCGAGACCAGCTCGCGCGCCACGTCGGCGCGTTCGTGCCGCCACAGGCGCGTCCGCGAGACCACGGTTCCGACCAGGTCGCGCAGCGCCGGGGGCAGGCCGCTCTGCCCGAGCACGCGCGCGGGGTCGGGCCGCCCCGCGGGCGGGCCCAGATCGCGCGCCGGCGCGGGGACGGCCCCGGTGACGGGCGGCGCGCCACCGGATGCACCCGCGCTCACGGCGCACCTCCGCCCGCGAGGGCGCGCGCCGGACCGGCGGTCAGCCCGAGCGCGGCCATGGCGCCCGCCAGGGCGGCCCACTTCTCCGCGTCCTCGCTGAGGCGACGCCGCCCGTTGCTGGTCAGGCTGTAGTAGCGGCGCTCGCGCCCGCTGTCGGCCCGGGCCCAGCGCGAGGCGATGAGCCCCTTGGCCTCGAGGTTGTACAGCATGGGGTAGAGGGTGCTCTGGCCCATCTCGAGAACCCCGGCGGTCTGGCGCGTCAGGGCCTCGGCCAGCTCGTACCCGTACATCTCGCCGCGCTCGAGCAGCTTGAGCACGGCGAGGGGTCCGGCGCCGCGGAGCAGGTCCTTCTCGATCTTCATGATGAGTTCCGAAGGGGTGGTGCGGGGCCGCGTCCCGACGCGTGCCTCGCATACTATGTGCAATATAGTATGACGGGGCCATGTCCGCTTGGCTCGATCGCAATGGGGTCTTTTCCCGGTTCCGATTGACCGCGGGTGGTCCCGTGCTACCTTTCACGCCAGACGGTCCGCCCATTACCGGATCACAGGCCCGGCCCCGAGCCGAACATGCCTGCCTGATCAACCTCCGCCGGGCGGCACGGGCTTTGGTTCGCAGGCGCGGCCCCCTCCACGGTCGACGGCCGCCGCGCGACATCCCGGTGTGTTTCTCACTCGCCCCGCCCGCTCCGTCGCTGCCGAACTTCACGTGTCCTCCTGACCGCGCCGCAACGCACCCGCCCGCCACCGGCGCCGGGTGGTGCCGCTTGCGACGCGGGCCCGGGCGCCCGTTCCGGTCCTCCGCGAACCCCGACGTTTGGCACTGCCCGTCCGCCAATCCGACGACCGCCAGCGCGTCCTGGACGCGACGGACATCGTCCCGCTCATCGCCGAGCACATCAACCTGCGCCCCAAGGGGCGCGAGCTGGTCGGCCTCTGCCCCTTCCACGACGACCACTCCCCCTCCATGTGCGTGGTCCCGCACAAGCAGATGTACCACTGCTTCTCCTGCGGCACCGGAGGGAACGCCTTCTCCTTCGTGATGGGGTATCACAAGATGGGCTTCCGCGAGGCGCTCGAGTACCTCGCCACGCGGGCCGGGCTCACGCTCACCCCGTCGCGGCCCGGGGGTCATGCCGAGGACGCCCCGGCGGGCGGCGTCAACCGGCGCGAGATCCTCGCCGCCAACTCGACCGCGCAGGAGTTCTTCCGTGTCGTGCTCCGGCACGCCGAGCACGGGCGCGCCGCGCGGGCGCTGGTGGAACGGCGCGGCATCAGCCCGCAGATGGCCGAGGCCTTTGGCCTGGGCGCCAGCCCCGACCGCTGGGACGGCCTGGCCAGCACGATCGCCGGCAAGCGCCTGGCGACCGCGTGCTTTGAGCAGGCCGGCCTGGTCCGCCGGCGTGAGCACTCGGGCGGGCTCTACGACGTCTTCCGCAACCGGCTGATGTTCCCGATCCAGGACCAGCTCGGGCGCATCGTGGCCTTCGGGGGGCGCCGGCTCGGCGACGGGCCCCGCGCCGATGGCACCGAGGAGGTCAAGTACCTCAACTCGCCCGAGTCGGCGGTCTTCGAGAAATCCGCCACGCTCTACGGGCTGCACCAGGCCGCCCAGGCGATCCGCCGCGGCGGCATGGCCCTGGTCACCGAGGGGTACCTCGACGTGATCGCCTGCCACCAGGCCGGATTCACGCACGCCGTTGCCACGCTGGGCACGGCCCTGACCGCGGGGCACGCGCGCCTGCTGCGCCGGCTCTGCGACCGGGTGGTGCTGCTCTTCGACGGCGACGAGGCCGGGCAGCGGGCGGCCCTGCGCGGCGTGGAGGTCTTCTTCGCCGAGCAGGTGGACCTGCGCATCGCCGCGCTCCGCCCGCACACGGACGCCAAGGACCCCGACGAGCTGCTCAAGCGGCCCGGCGGAAGCGAGGTCCTGGCCGCGGTGATCGCGGCGGCGGTCGACCCGCTCACGCTCCTGCTCGGGAAGATGCGCGCCGACCTGGCGGGCAAGGGGGTTTCGGCCGCGAGCCGGGTCACGGAGGAGTTCGTGGGCCGCCTCGCGGAGCTGGGGCTTGGGAAGGTCGAGCCCATGCGCCGGGAGCTGATCGTGCGCCGCCTCGCGGAGATGACGGGCAGCTCGCGCGGCACGCTCCAGCAGGTGCTGGGCGAGAAGGCGGGCCGGCCCCGCGCGCCCGCCGACCGCGGCGCGTCCCCCGCGCCGGCCGCGGCGCGGACCGCCGCGACCGAGGACGAGCGGCTGCTCGGGTGCATCCTGGCCGAGCCCGCGCTCGTGCGCCACGACCCCGAGGAGGCCGACCTGACGTTAGCCGGCCGGTTCGGGAGCGAGCCGGTGCGGCGGGTGGCCGCGGCGGCGGAGGAGTTGATCCGCGCCGAGGCCGAGCCGGACATCGCCGGGGTGCTGGCGCGGCTGGACGATCAGGAAGCCCAGCAGGCGGCCACGGCCCTGACCGCGCACGTGATGGCGCTGGGGTCGGCCTCGGCGGGAGGGGTCCGGGGGTTGTGGGCCGAGTGGGTGCGGGACCGGGCGCGCCGGCGGGCGCTCGAGGAGGCCGGGCTCGAGGCGGGGGCGTTGGGACCAAGCCCCGGGGTCACGGCCCCGGGGGGCGGATGGGATCGGGCGGTGGGTGCCCTGGCGGTGCTGCGCGAGGTGCGCGCCGCCGTGGGAGACGACCCCCGCGCGATCCCGCGCCCGTTGTGAGGCGGGCCAGAGTGGGAGGCGTGCGCCGCTGAAGACGGCGCCACGCGGACGAAGGGACGGACCGGCCCGGCCGCGGCGGCCGGGCGCACAACGGAGGCATGAATGTTCTGTGACTTTCATCCGGCGCTGGGCCAACTCATCGACCTGGGCAGGGAGCGGGGGTGGCTGAGCTACGAGGAGCTCAACAACACGCTCCCCGACGAGATGGTCGATCCGGAGCGCCTGCACGAGCTGCTGGTCGCGCTCGACGAGATGGGCCTCGAGCTGGTCGATGAGATGGAGTACCGCGCGCGCATGTACCGCCTGAACAAGGGCGCGGGGCGGTCCCCGGGCGCCGCGGCGGAGGCCCCGGCGATGGCCGGGGGCAAGCCGCTGCGCGCCATGAGCGTGCCGGGGGGCGAGCGCGCCTCGGCGCGCGACTGGCTCCGGCTGGCGACGCGGGCCTCGGGGTTCATCGAGCAGAAGCCGGGGGCGCCGGGGGAGGGCGAGGGTGAGGAGGAGGCCGACGCGGCGCCGGCCGAGCTGGCCGAGGCGCTCGCGGAGAGCGGCGCCAAGCGCATCGACGACCCCGTGCGCATGTACCTGAGCCAGATGGGGAGCATCCCGCTCCTGACGCGGGAGGAAGAGATCCGCCTGGCCAAGAAGATCGAGACGACGCGGATGATCTTCCGCCGGCGCTGCCTCGAGAGCGACTACGTCCTCAGCCAGGCGTTCGACCTGCTGCGGCAGGTGGCCTCGGGGGAGCTCCCGTTCGACCGCACCATGCGGATCAGCACCGCGGAGGAGAACGCCAAGGCGAAGATCGCGGCCCGCATCCCGTACAACCTCGGCACGCTCGAGAAGCTCCTGGCCAACAACCGGCGCGACTGGGAGCTGCTCCAGGCCGCCAGGCTGGCCGGCGACGCCGAGGCGGCCGAGAAGGCCGCCGAGCGGATCGACACGCGGCGCCGCAAGATGGCGGCCCTCACCGAGGAGCTCAGCCTCCGGACCGGGCGGATCATCCCGCTGATGAAAAAGCTGCGGAGCGTCTCGAAGAAGATGCGCGAGGTCACCGACGAGCTGCGCCGCGCCGCGAAGTTCCCCAAGAAGTACGACCCCGAGGACGTGCAGGTCCTCAAGGACGAGCTGGCCGGACTGCGGAACCTGGTGCTGGAGGAGCCCGAGGACCTCGCGGCCCGCATCAAGGAGCTCGACACCGTCTTCTGGGAGTACGAGCAGGCCAAGCGCGACCTGGCGGGGGGGAACCTGCGGCTGGTGGTCTCGATCGCGAAGAAGTACCGCAACCGCGGGCTCCCCTTCCTGGACATCATCCAGGAGGGCAACACCGGGCTGCTTCGCGCCGTCGACAAGTACGAGTACAAGCGCGGCTACAAGTTCAGCACTTACGCGACCTGGTGGATCCGCCAGGCGATCACCCGGGCGATCGCCGACCACGCCCGCACGATCCGCGTCCCGGTCCACATGATCGAGACCATGAGCCGCCTGCGGAACATCCAGAAGCTCATGACCCAGGAGACGGGCGTGGAGCCCACCGTGGAGGAGCTGGCCGAGAAGGCCGCCATGAACGTCTGGGAGGTCCGGCGGGTCATGAAGATCAGCCGGCACCCGGTCTCGCTGGACCGGCCCGTGGGCGAGAGCGAGGACAGCTACTTCGGGGACTTCATCCCCGACGAGCGCCAGGGCTCCCCCTCGGAGACCGCGGGCAACGACATGCTCCGCCAGCGGATCGAGCAGGTCCTCAAGGCCCTGACCTACCGGGAGCGGGAGATCATCAAGCTGCGGTACGGGATCGGGGACGGGTACACCTACACACTCGAGGAGGTCGGGCGGATCTTCAAGGTAACCCGCGAGCGGGTGCGCCAGGTCGAGGCCAAGGCCATCCGCAAGCTCCAGCACCCGGTCCGGTCGCGGAAGCTTGCCGGATTTGTCGACGGCGCCGGGGACGAGACGGACGAGGGCGCGTTCCAGGAATAGACCGATGGCATCCCAGCCCGCTCCCGCGGGCGGGCGGATGGGCGCGCCCTGGTCCCGCGCCCGCAACCGCCCCGATGTACGCCGCGCCGATCGTGAGGTCGTGGCGCGCCCGGCGCCGTGGCTGCCCCGGAAGGACTGGGAAGAGGGCCCGAGCAAAAAAGACAACGGTCCCCGTGAAGGGACCGTGGTCTTGGCCGCGACGAGCGCGGTCATTGTTCCCGAGGCCGGCCCGACAAGTCGGTCAGCCTGGGATCAGCGGAAGCGCCGGCGGGCAACCGCCAGCAGGCCCAGGCCGAGCACGCCCAGCCCGGCGGCGGGCGGGAGGGGGATGACCGCGGGGGCGAGGATGATCCCCTGCCCGGTGATCGCGGTGTCCAGCCAGGCCATCGGGGCCTGGGCGAAGTCGGTCGCGTTGGTCTGGAACCAGATATTGGAGCTGAAGTCCCCGTTGAAGAGCCCGGCGCCCAGGCCGAAGGCCCGGAACTGGACCGAGGGGGCCCCGTCGGTCGGGCTGCGGGCGAGGAAGAGGGGATCGCCATCGGTCCACTCGGCGCCGGGGTCGTTGCCGCCGGAGACCCCGGAGGAGTCGGCGCCGGCGTCGGTCACGTTGAAGAGCATCCACTGCCCGCCGAGGGTCGCGCGGACCGCCGGGGAGAGGGAGTTCGTCGACGTGAACTCATACTGGAAGGTGAGGAACCCGTTGGCGGGGTTCCGATACACGGTGGTGGTCACCAGCCCGGACAGTTGCCCGTTGATCGGGGCGTTGGTGAGCTGGCCGACGATGTTGCCGGGCGTGAAATACGCCGGCAATCCCATGGTGTACTTGGGGGTGTCGGTGACGGTCGGGTGATCCTTGAACGCCGCGCCACCGACCGCGATGGGGCCGGCGACCGCCGTCCCCGCGCAGCTCAATACGCCGAGCACGGTCAGGGTTCCTACGAACTTCTTCATCTGGGGCCTCCTCTGGGGCAGTTGCGAGTGTCAGCCCTGAAGGTAAATCGCGCTCCCCGTCTAGCCATTAGGAACATGCACCATATGTACTGGGGAGAGCACTTCGGCGCGTGAAGTCTTTGCAGATGCGCGGTGATCGGACCCCGGGCGCGGTGCGCCGGGGCGGGAGCCGCCGCGGGACCGATAAAAGCAGCCCGCGCTGGCCAGCGCGCGGAGCGCTCGGAACTCCGCCCAGTCCGCGCTCGGTTGCTTTGCCTAGGCCGTGAGCGCCCGCGCCACCTCGTCGATCGACGTCAGCCCGGCGCGGGCCTTGGCGTACCCGTCCTGCCGCAGCGTCCACAGGGACCCTTGCTTCAGGGCGTGGGCGGCGATCTCGGGACTGCTCGCCCGGCGCATGACAAGCTCGCGGGCGGGCTCGTCGAGGACCAGCAGCTCGTACACGCCGACGCGCCCGTGGTATCCGGTCTGCCGGCAGGCGCGGCACCCCTCGCCCCGGACGAGGGTGAGTCCGGGCGCGTGCTCGAAGCCCGGCGGGAGGTCGCGCGCCGCGGGCTGGTATGGCCGCCCGCACTCGCGGCAGACGCGGCGCACCAGTCGCTGCGCCAGGATGCCTTCGAGGGACGACGAGACGAGGAAGGGCTCGACGCCCATGTCGAGCAGGCGCGTGGTGGCTCCGGCGGCGTCGTTGGTGTGCAGCGTGGAGAAGACCAGGTGCCCGGTGAGGGAGGCCTGCACGGCGGTCTCGGCGGTCTCGCGGTCGCGGATCTCGCCGATCATGACCACGTCCGGGTCGTGGCGGAGGATGCTCCGCAGCCCCGCCGCGAAGTCGAGCCCGACCTTGTGGCTGACCTGGATCTGGTTGACCCCGGGCACGTGATACTCGACCGGGTCCTCCACGGTGATGCACTTGATCTCATCGCTGACGATGCGCTTGAGCGAGGCATAGAGCGTGGTGCTCTTGCCCGAGCCGGTGGGCCCCGTGACCAGGAGGATGCCGTGGGGGCGGCTGATGAGGCGGTCCCAGCGCTCCAGCACGTGCCGGGGCATCCCCAGCTCGTCGAGGCCGATGAGCACCGCGGACTTGCTGAGCACGCGGAGGACCACCCCCTCGCCGAAGAGCATGGGGATGATCGAGAGACGGAGGTCGTACTCCTGGCCCCGGTGCCGGAAGCTGATGCGCCCGTCCTGGGGGCGGCGCTTCTCGGCGATGTTCAGGCTCGCCATGATCTTCAGGCGTGAGACGATGGCGGCGGCGTAGCGGTTGATGGCGGGGGGGATGGTGGCGCGCTGCAGGACGCCGTCGATGCGGTAGCGCACCGCCAGCTCGTGCTCGTAGGGCTCGATGTGCACGTCGGTGGCGCGCTCGCTCACCGCCTCGACGAGCAGGTCGTTGACGAGCTTGATGACCGAGGCTTCCTGGGCCTGCTCGAGCTCGCCGCTCTCGGGGGCGGTCGCGGGCAGGCCCGCGACCCCGTCCGCCGCGGACATCTCATCGAGCGTGTCACCCCCCACGCCGTAGTGCGCGCGGATGAACGCGCGCAGCTCGCTCTCCTCGGCGAGCACGACCTCGATGGCGCACCCGGTGAGCAGGCGCAGCTCGTCGAGGCCCGTGAGCTCGAAGGGGTCGCTGGTGGCCACCGTGAGCGTGTCGGCGGTGCGCGCGATGGGCACGCAGTTCTGCCGGTACACCAGCTTGGCCGGCAGGGCGCCCAGCACCGCGCGGTCGATGTCCAGGCTGCCCAGGTCGACCACGGGCATGTGGAACTGGTGCCCGATGACGCGCAGGACCTCCTCGGGCGTCACCATCCCCAGGCGGACCAGCACGCGGTCGAGCCGCTCGCCCCCCGCCCGCTGGTGGGCGATCGCCTCGTCCAGTTGGCGCTGGGAGATGACGCCCCGTTCCACGAGTAGGGTGGCGATTCCCATCGGTCGGTTCCGCGGCGCGGCGCCGGGGGTGGCGCGGAGCGCCAGGAGAGTCGAGCCCGCGCCGCACCGACGCGGCGGGGTTGCCCGCCCGGGCTAGGCCGGGTACGTGGCGGCGGTCTTGTCGGTCTCCCACACGGTGAGGGACCGGAGCGTGGCGGCCTGCCCGGCCTCGGCCTTGATCGCCGGGGCGAGGAGGCGGAAGAAGACCTGCGCGATGTTCTCGACCGAGGGGTTCACGCCGGTGCGAGAGGAGAACTCGGGCATGTCCTCGTTGAGGTGGGTGTGGTCGAACCGGCTGATGAGCACGCGCTGCGTGATGCGCTCGAGGTCCGCAAGCCCGAAGCCCGCGGCGGTTCCCTCTCCGACGGGAACCTCCACGCAGGGCTCGACCCGGTAGTTGTGCCCGTGCCCCTTGGGATTGTTGCACTTGCCGAAGAGCGTCCGGTTCTGCTCGGCGCTGAGCGTTGGGACGTGCAGGCGGTGCGAGGCCGCCAGCTCGAACTGCTGGCGGATCAGGGCCCGGTCGGGAGCGGTGGTCTCCATCTCGAGGCGATAGTACGGCGAGAGCCGCCAGACGACCGCGCCCAGGCGCCCCCCGAGCCGCTCGAGCGCGGCGCCGAGCGCCGGGAGGAACGCGCGGATCAC
>DASPKO010000084.1:0-4879 GCA_035628055.1 Phycisphaerales bacterium | reverse complement strand
TGTCCATCACCGTAGGGGTTCACCGCATTGGCCATTCGGTCGTACGCCGCTTTCGACGTCAGCAGCTCGCTCGCGGTATCCACGATCCGCCCGCGATCGGTCCCAACGATCACGGCGGTTCCCGCCTGAACACCTTCGGGGCGCTCCGTCACCTCGCGCAAGACCAGGACCGGCTTGCCGAGCGAGGGCGCCTCTTCCTGCACCCCGCCGCTATCGGTGAGCACCAGGTAGCTGCGCTTCTGTAGGTAGAGGAACGGGAGATAGTCCTGCGGGTCGATCAGGTGGATGTTGGGGGTCGCCCCCAGCTCCGCCTCGACCACGCCGCGCGTCCACAGGATCGCGTCGTGCACGGCCCCCAGCACCTGCGGGGCGCAGCGCAGCGAGTACGGGTCCTGGACCCGCGGGTCGTTCTCCCGGTGCGAGGCGACGATCTGGCTTGCCCTGAGCAGTTCGCGCAGCCGTCCGGCGACGTGCCGCTGGCCCGGCTGCCGGCGCGCCTCGTGCACCCGCTCATCCAGGAACCGGTCGGTCGCCCGGCAGGCGTCGATCGACATGGCGGTGGCGGCCAGCGCCCAATCCAGGAGCCGGTCAACGTCCTCGAGCACCAGCGCGGCGCGCGCCGCCATCAGATGCGTCCCGTTCACCAGCGCCAGCCCCTCCTTGGCCTCCAGGACCAGGGGCCGGAGCCCCGCCCCCGCCAGGGCGGCGGCGCCGTCAAGCACCCTGCCGGCGTGCTCGGCCCGGCCCTCGCCCAGGAGCACCAGCGCGATGTGCGCCAGCGGGGCCAGGTCGCCCGAGGCCCCGACCGAGCCGGTCTCCGGCACCACGGGCGTGACCCCGGCCGTCAGCAGCGCGGCGAGCGCGTCCGCCACCTCCGGGCGCACGCCCGAGAGGCCCCGGCAGAGCGAAGCGGCCAGGAGCAGCATGGTGCCCCGCACCGCCTCGCGCTCCAGCGCGTTCCCAACCCCCGCCGCGTGCGAGCGCACCAGGTTGCGCTGCAGGTCGCGCAGGTCGCCCGCCCCGATTCGTCGCCCGGCGAGGGACCCGAAGCCCGTGTTCACGCCGTAGTGCGCGCACCCGTCCTCCAGCAGGGATTCCAGGCGCCGCCGCGAGCTCGCCAGCCGCGCGCGCGCCCCCGCCCCGATTTGCACCGCGCGCCCGTGCCGGGCGACGGCCACCACCTCAGGGATCGTGAGGGGAGCGCCCTCGAGGACGAGCGGCTCCGCGGGGCCGCGGCCCGGCTCGGGCTTGGGTCGCTGTACCATTCACGCTCCTCTTGACCGCAGGAAACCGCGGGGCCGAGCCTCGGTGCCCGTGCGGAGTTTGTGGTCGGGCCACCCGAACCCGCTCCCTTACGCCTCCGGCTGCGTACAAAGCCCGCGGATGATTATGCCCGTTCGCACCCCCGGAACACCCTCCGCCCGCTGGCTCGCCCACCTCGCGCTCGCCCTGGGCCTGATGCTGCTGGGCGGCTGCGCCCTGCCCTCCCGGGCCCACCCCGGGAGACTCGACTCCGCAGCCGGCCTCCTGCCCCTCCCGGAGGAGGCCTGGCCCGCGCGGGACGCGGCCCGGCTGGCCCGGGCGGTGCAGCGCACGCCCAGCGAGATCTACCTGCTCGCGTTCGACGGTTCGCGCGCTCCCGACCAGATTCCCGCGGTCTTCCTCCCCCTCGTGACCCAGCCGCGGGCCCGGGTTACCCACGCGGGCGTCTACGGCAAGGGCATCATCCGTGAGCTGGACTTTGGCGCCCAGACCGACCCCCGCGCCTCGGCCGACCTCCGCTTCGTCTCCTATTCCGTCGCGGCCGACCGGCCCTTCAGCTCCGCCGCCTGGGGGTGGTCGAGCACGTACCGGCGCCTGGCCCGCGGCCTTCGCGGCGCCGACCTGGGCCTGCGCCTGGCCGACCTCCGCCAGCTCATGGTCGCCCATGAGGGCGTGGCGATGCGCCTCTACGAGCCTGATCGTCTCCCGACGCGCGGGCTGGCGATCCATCTCTGCGGGTGGAACAGCTACGCCTTTGAACGGCCCCTGACCGAGGAGCTTCTGGGGCGCGGGTGGGCGGTTCTGGACGTCGAGACCGCGACCATGACGGGCTTCCGCGGTCCGCCACTCCGCGTCTCGTGCGAGGACGACCTGGAGGGCGTGGCGCGGCGCGTCGCCCGGATCGTCGATGACCGTCTGGCGGAGACCGCCTACGCGGTGGAGGCCGCGATCCTCTACCTCGCCCGAACCCGCCCCGACCTGCCCCAGCGTCCGCTGGTGCTGGTGGGCTGCTCCGCGGGCGCCCTGGCAACCCCCGCCGCGGCCGCGCGGCTCTTGGGGAGTGTCGACGCCGCGGTGCTGGTCTGCGGCGGGGCGAACCTTCTGAACATCTCGCAGCGCTCCGAGTTCACCAACGCGGGCATCGATATCCGCTGGGAGAACGGGAACCGGTGGTCCTCGTGCCGGCGCCGGCTGGAGCGCGAGTACCTCCGGCAGACCCGCCTGGACCCGTACCAGGCCGCCAGGTATCTCCGCGGCGTGCCGGTGCTGGCGGTGCACGCGCTCTTTGACCAGATCATCCCCGCGGACACGGGGCGGCTGCTCCACCAGCGCCTGGGCCAGCCCGACCGCCTCGATTACCCGCTGGGCCACCGGACCATGTTCTGGAAGTTCGAACTCCGGACCGGCGAGATCGCCGACTGGCTGGAGCGCACCTGTGCCCGCCTGCCGCGGGGCCGAAGCCCCAGGACCGTGGCGGCCACGGTCCCGTTCATGCCCGAGCGCCCGCCCGACGTCTCGGTGCCGGCACGCTCGCCGGCGCCGCCCACCCCGGCGCCCGCCCGGTCCGGCCTTTAGGAGTCGCTCGTCCCATGTGGCAAGCCGAGCAACCCTTCGCCGACTGGCCCCCGCTGTGCGAGAAGCTGCTCGACCTCTCGCGCAGCGACCTGCTGGCCTGCCGGGGCCAGCCCGCGGCCGGGCCCAGGCCCGATGGCCCGACCTGCACGGGGATGCTCTCGTCGATCGATCGCTCCGTGGGCGTGGACCACCCCGAGGACCTGCGCCTGGTGGTGGAGGAGGTCGCCATCAAGCGCTTCCGCCAGCACGCGGCCAATCTCGCGGGCTTCACCGAGCTCCAGGCCCTCTCGGGCGTGATCGGCACCATGATGCTCATGCAGCACTACGGGGCGCCCACGCGCCTGCTGGACTGGACCGAGTCGGTCTGGGTCGGCCTCTACTTCGCCTGCTACGGCGACTGGCACAAGGACGGCGTCCTGTGGGTCTGCGACCGGGCCCTGCTCACCCGGGGGGTGCACGAGCGCTTCGCCGACGAGACCGAGGTCATGCGCCGCGTCAACCGCGAGGAGCACTGGGCCCAGCTCTCCAAGCTGGCGCGCCCGTGGGTCTGCCCGCTCTTCCAGCAGGGGTTCCAGTCCGAGCGCATGGCGGTCCAGCAGGGGTTCTTCACCTTCGCCAGCCGCCTGGGCCTGGACCACGCGGAGTGGATCGACCGCGTCATCCCCGACCCGGAGCCGGGCGTCGCGGTGGGGGGTGAGGGGCCCATCGGCAAGCAGCGGATCCGCATCGCCGCCCCGCTCAAGCCCAGGGTGCTCAAGGAGCTCGCGAAGATGAACGTGACGGGGTCGAGCCTCTTCCCCGGGCTCGACGGCGTCGGGGAGCACCTGCAGGCCGCCGCCCGCTTCCTGGCGACCGATCACGCCGTCGAGTTGCACGCCGAGGTCTTCGCCGCCCGCGCCCGCGAGCTGGCGCGCCCGTCCGCCCGGCCCCTGGCCACGGCGTTCGAGGATCTGTCGGGGGGCCCGGGGGCCGCGTGACGGCGGGGTCGCGCGAGGAGGCCGCGCGGAACGGGCAAAAAAAAAGCCCGGCTGCGCTGGTCAGGTCGCAGCCGGGTCGAGGACAGTTGTGACGCCCTCTCTCGCCTCTCTCTCGCTCCGGTCTCTCTCCCACGTCCTGAGTTTCGGCCCCGATCCTCTCTTCCTCCGGGTCTCTCTCTCGTCCCGCCCTCGCGGGCGGCAATCGGTGCCCTCAAGCCGTGTCTCTCTGGAAAGCACGACCGATGGAGGCTGGGTTCAAGTTACAGTTTTCTGTGCCGGCTGTCAACCCCAAGAGCTCACCTTGGATTTCCTAATTGTGTCCGTCCGAGATGGCCGTCCAGCCTCTTCCGCGGCGCCGGTGCCAGGAAGCACTTACATCGACCTGACCGTGAAGCCCCCCCCCTCGCAGAGGGCGATGAAGGCGGCCATCGCCTCCCGATTCGCCCCGCTGAAGTATTCGTACGGGCTCACGGACACGCCGTCGGGCACGACGCGCACGGTGGGCTGGCCCGGCAGGTCGAGCTGGAAGGCGGACTTGTGCTCGAGAGCGTCGAACCGGGGCAGGTCGGGCAGCGCCTCGCGCAGGGCTCGGGCCAGCTCGAGTGCCTCGGCCGGGCTCACCTCCAGCCGGACATCCGCCGGAAGCCCGTCCTCCGGGAGCCCCCAGAGCGGCGTCTCGGCCCCGTCGGGCCCGATGGCGCGTGGTGGCTCTCCCGGCTCCCAGCCGCGGAGGCGGGCCAGACGGGCCAGCAGGGCCCAGGCCCGCGGGCTGCACCAGAATCGCCGATCCGCCTGCTCGAAGACCAGCATAAAGAGTCGTTTTCCCTGGCTGCCGACAGGTTGTTCACGGGCCCGACCTGCCGCTTCCGGCGTCCCCGCCGCGTTCGAGGATCGGCCCCGCAAGCCTATAGTCGCTCTCACGGGGGCGCATAGCTCAGTTGGCTAGAGCGCGGCTGTCACATAGCCGAGGTCACAGGTTCGAGCCCTGTTGCGCCCACTTTCCCCTTGTACCGCTCCCGCGGTGGTGCCGGCTGCTCCCAGTCCCGTCCCGACGCGTTACGGCG
>DASPKO010000083.1:0-14726 GCA_035628055.1 Phycisphaerales bacterium | reverse complement strand
GCGGCGACGGGCTCGTTGACCGAGGCGATCAGAACCGGGGCGAGCGGGCCACCGGCCTCGAGGAGCGGGCCGGCGTCTTCCGCGAGGTCGCGGTTGGGGATGCTGACGCCGGGGTTGAGCTGGCCGTCGCGGGCCAGGGCGTAGCGCGTCCGCGTGTTCCCGACGCTCACGAGAACCAGGGGAGCGGGAGTCATGGGCCGACTCTAGGGACGGGCGCCGCGTGCTCGGGGCGCGGGGGTACAGTGGGCTCGAAGGAGGCCCAGTCGCGAAACATGCCCCGGTGCCGCGTCGACCAGTCCATCAAGCGGGTGGTGATGGCAGGGGTGAGCTTCCCGCTGGGCGCCTACCCGGTGGAGCCGCTGGCGGCGCGCGAGGGGTACACGGTCTGGTTCGAGCCGGCGGACGGGGACGACGAGGGGGAGTGGGAGGAGTGGCCCGACCGGTACGCCTTCGAGATCATGATCTCGGCGACGCGGCTCGAAGCGCTGGTGCGCTCGCTGCTGACGCTCCTCCCCGGGCGGATCTATCCGATCGTCGACTTCCTCGGACACGACGCCTTCCGCGAAGTGGACCCCTACGTCAGCTATGACCTGGTGGGCCAGGAGCGGCTCGTGGACGCGATGCGGCGGTACCGCGGCTTCTTCTTCGAGGACGGGCTGGTGGGTCTGGGGGCGATGAGCGAGGAGCCCTTTGTCTACATCTTCGTCGACGAGCACAAGCTCGTGACGGTGCGGGTGGAGGCGCCGCTGCGCGACCGGGTGGAGGCGGTGCTCGCCGCCTTCGACGTGCAGGAAGTGGAGGAGCTGGCGACGACCGACTCGGTGACCCACGAGCACCGCACCGTTCTCGAGGCGCCCGAGGACCGCTCGGACCTGCTCAACGCCGACGAGATCATCGAGGAGCTCCGCGACGAGTGGGGCCTGGTGCTCAACATCGATTCGGAGCAGAACGTCGACGATGAGGAGCACCCCCTGGGCATCACGGGGTGGCGGTGCCTGGTGCGCTGGGAGCCCCTCGCCGAGCCCGAGAGCGAGGCCAAGGGTGGCCCCCCGCCCGCGGCGCGCTACGCGGAGGTGCTCCTGACGGCCGGCTCGCTCGGCGCCGCGGAGACCCTGGCCACCGAGGCGACGGCCGAGCTGGTGCCGGCCGCGGAGCGGGACGAGGGGGAGGCGGTGCCGGTCTTCCTGGACCGGGTCACCGGGGAGGAGTTTGCGCAGATGGCCCGGGACGCCGGGGCCGGGCCGGTGGACGCGGGCAGCGAGCAGGCCTGGGCCTGTCGGTGGCTGTGAGGGTCGGGGCGCTTACCCGCTTGCGGGACGGGATTTGCGTTGCGAGCCGGGCACAGGTATCTTCGCAACCCCGCGGCGGGGATCGCCCGGGGCGCGGTCGCCGTGCGCACGGCGCGGGCCATGCGACGCGAGCACGACCCAGGGCGCTCGACCACGAGCGAGTCCGTCCACCTGGCGCGGAGGAACCGCGCCGCGGGGCCCGACGAAAGCACACCAACGGTTCCCGGGACATGCCGGAGCCGCCTGACGGAGACGCCTGATGCCTAGCGATCTGAATCGTGCGACGGGTCAGATGATGGCCGCCGCGGCCGTGGTGCTCGGGCTGGGCCTGGGCGCGCCGTCGGCGCTGGCACAGGCAACGAGCGCCCCGGAGCGGCCTGCGGCGGCGCCCGGGGACGGGCTGGCCGAGTCGCTCGAGCGGGCCCAGCGGCTCGCCTCCCAGGGCCGGCTGATCCAGGCCCGGGCCGAGCTCACCGGTCTGACCGAGCCGGCGGCGCTGGAGCGGCTCTCGGCCGAGCAGCAGGGCGCCATGCTCACGCTCTCCCGGGAGCTGGACCAGAAGATCCGCGCCGCCGACCCCGGCGAGATCAGCCTGCAGAAGGCCGAGCACGCCGTGGCCACGGGCGACCTGCGCGGCGCCGATCGGCACGCCAAGGCCGTGCTCGCCAAGGGGGCGCTCTCGCCCGCACAGCACGCGCGGGCCCGCGATGTCTCCCGGCAGGTTTCAGAGCAGCGCCGGGAGCTGGCCGCCCTGGTGCCCGGCCTGCTCGAGCAGGCGGTCCGCGACTTCGAGGCCCGGCGCTACGAGGCCGCCAAGGCCGGACTCTCCGCGGTGCTCCGCTCCGGCATCGACCTCGACGCGGCGCAGAACCGGCTGGTGGAGCAGTACCAGCTCCGCATTGTCGAGCTGGAGGAGAAGGCGGGACGCCCGTTCGACATCGGCGAGCACGCGGCCCTGGGCCTGATGCAGCCCGGCGTGGTGCGCCGCACCGACCGCCCGCTCCGCCCGGCGCCCGAGCCCGCGCCGCAGCCCGTGGACCCGGTCCCGGAGCCCGCCCCCCCGGAGATGGTCGAGCCGGCCCCCGCCCCGGCCCCCGGCGCGCAGGAGCAGCCGGCCCCGCAGCCCGAGCCGTCCCCGGCCCCCCCCGCGGCCGACCCCTTCCGCCAACCCTTCGGCGACCCCCAGCCCGCGGCCGAGCCCGGGTCGGCGCCCCCGCCGGAGCCGGGGCCGACCCCGACCGACGACCTGATCCGCGCCGCCCTGCAGGCCGAGGCCCAGCGGATTCTCGCCGAGGCCGACCTGGCGATGCAGGAGTCGCGCTACCGCGAGGCGATCGAGAAGTACAACCTGTCACTCACGGCCAACCGGCGCTACCTCTCCCAGGAGGAGATCGCCCACGCCGAGCAGGGCCTGGCCGAGGCGCGGGCGCGGATCGGGGCCGTGGGCGCGCCCCTGGCCGAGGGTGCCGCGGCGGACATCACGCTGCGCCGGCAGCGGACCGTGGCCGAGTTCGACAACTTCGTACAGCAGGCCGAGGCGGCCCTGGCCCGTGGCGACGCCGCGGCGGCGCGGGACCTGACGGCCCGCGCGGGGGTCGTCGCCTCGACGAACCGGGCCGACTTCAGCGAGACCGAGTTCGAGGACCGCTTCGGGCGCCGGCTCGAGGAGCTGCGCCTGCGGAGCGAGGCGACCGCGGAGCGGATCCGCATCGAGGAGGCCGCGCGGGCCGAGGCGGCCCAGGCCGCGCGGGTCCGCGAATCGGAGCAGAACCGCCAGCTCATCCGCGAGCGGCGCATCCATGAGGCCCTGGACCGCATCCGCGCGCTGCAGCGCGAGCTCAAGTACGAGGAGGCCCTGCAGGTCGTTGACGAGGTGCTCTTCCTGGACCCGAACAACCCGGCGGCCCTGCTGCTGCGCGACATCATCTTCGACATCATCCAGTACCGGCGCTTCAACGCCATCCAGAAGGAGAAGATCAAGCGGCACACGATCCAGACCCTCGACAACGAGGAGGCGATGATGCCCCCGGCGGACATCATGGAGTACCCGCCGGACTGGCCCTCCCTCAGCCAGCGGCGCGGGGAGACCTCCGCGTTCGCCGAGAGCCCCGAGGATCGGCGCGTGCTGGCCGCGATGGAGACGACCAAGGTTCCCGTCGACTTCACCGACAACACCCTGGAGGACGTGCTGGCCTTCGTCGAGAGCGTCACGCAGCTCAACATCGACGTGGACTGGGAGAGCCTGGGCGAGATCGGCATCGACCGCGAGACGCCCATCACCATGAACTTCAGCCCGATGCCGGTGCGCACCGTGCTCGACCGCGTCCTCGAGAAGGCCAGCACGGACAACTTCGCCAAGGCGGACTGGGCGGTGAACGACGGCGTGCTGATGATCGCCTCGCGCGACGACCTGAACCGGCACACCACCCTGGTGATCTACAACATCACCGACCTGCTCCTGCAGATCCCCGACTACTTCGACGCCCCGCAGATCGACCTGCAGGGCGTGCTGCAGCAGGGCGAGGGCGGGGGCGGGCAGAGCCCGTTCCAGGAGAACCAGCAGGACCAGCAACGCGACCCGGAGGAGCGCCGCGAGCGCATCGAGCAGATCCAGCGGATCATCCAGGAGAACGTCGACTACGAGGGCTGGCGCGCCAACGGGGGCGACACCGGGACCATGGACGAGCTCAACGGCTCGCTCATCGTCCGGAACACGCCCCGCAACCACCGCGAGATCACCGGGCTGCTCTCGAAGCTGCGCGAGATCCGCTCGATGCAGATCAACGTCGAGACCAAGTTCCTGCTCGTGAACCAGGACTGGTTCGAGCAGGTCGGCTTCGACATCGACCTGGTCCTGAACTCCGATAACAACCAGTTCCGGGTCCTGCGGGCCGACGACCCGACCCTCCAGCCGAGCGACCTGTTCGACTTCGACGACGGGGGCCCCGGGGGGCGCCGCGGCTTGCAGCGGACCATCACGTCGCCGGGCGCGTTCGCCGACACCACCGACGCCCCGGACTTCCTCACCCAGGGACTGCCCAACCCCAAGCGCTGGTCGCCGATCGGGGCTCAGCAGAACAGCCTGAACATCGGGGCCGGGCTGGCCTCGGGCAACGAGTTCGCCTCGGGCATCCTCCAGGACTCGCCCGCCCTGGGCATCGCCGGGCAGTTCCTCGACGACATCCAGGTGGACTTCCTGATCCAGGCCACCCAGGCCGACCGGCGCAGCGTGCAGCTCACCGCCCCGCGACTCACCTTCACCAACGGGCAGATCGCCAACATCTTCGTCGTCACCCAGCAGGCCTTCATCTCCGACCTGCAGCCCCAGACCGCCGACTCGGCGGTGGGCTTCGATCCCGAGGTGGACGTCGCCAACGAGGGGGTGACCCTGCTCGTGGAAGGCGTGATCTCCGCCGACCGGCGCTACGTCACCATGAACGTGGACGCCGGGGTGTCGCGCATCGACGGGTTCGGGCGCGAGCCGGTGACCGCGGTCGCGGGCGGGCAGCTCGTCAACTCGGCCGACACGCAGTCGTTCATCCAGCTCCCGACCCTGACCGTGACGCGCGTGCGCACCACGGTGACGGTGCCGGACGAGGGGACGATCCTGCTGGGCGGGCAGCGGCTGGTGACCGAGCTGGAGATCGAGACGGGCGTGCCCGTGCTCTCCAAGCTCCCGATCATCAACCGCTTCTTCACCAACCGCATCGAGAGCAAGGAGGAGCAGACCCTGCTCATCCTCATGAAGCCGACCATCCTCATCACCGCGGAGGAGGAAGAGAAGAACTTCCCGGGCCTGGCCGACGAGCTGCGCACGGGGGTGGGGCTGCGGTAGCCGGCCTCCGGCGGGACGCGGACCTCAACCCCCTGCCCCCCCGGCCTTGGACGCCCGGGCCCCGGGCGCGGCGGCTCGCGGGCGGTCGGAAGGTGAACCGGGCGGGGTGAGCGGGCCGGGGGGAACGGGGCGCAAGGTCGGTCGTGCTTCGCGCGCGACCCATGCCCCGGGGCCCGCGGCGTATAGTCGCCGGGGTGGCGGCGGTCGCCCGCGCGTGCGGGGGCCGTGCGGGATCGCAGGAAGGAGAGCCGGTCGCATGGCCGCTACGGGATCACGCCTGAGGGTGCGCCGCGAGAACGACGTGATCCAGGTCGAGTTCGTGGACCGGAACATCCTCGACGAGGCGAACATCCAGCAGATCGGGGAGGAGATCGCCAGGCTGGTCGAGAGCCAGCCGCGGCCCAAGATCCTCATCAGCTTCGCCAACGTGGACCACCTGTCGTCGGCGGCGCTGGGCACGCTCATCAGCATCAACAACAAGGTCCGGGCCCGGGACGGGCAGTTGCGCCTGGCGCACATCGACCCCCAGATCGTCGAGGTCTTCAAGATCACCAAGCTCGACCGGATCTTCCAGATCCACGACTCGACGGAGCGGGCCCTGGCGAGCTTCGGGTAAGGCCGAGCGGGCCCGGTGCCGCGGGGCCCGCGCCCCGACCGGGCGACCGGGCCGGCACGCGCCGCAACAATCTCATGGCCGCCACGCCACACGCTCACCCGGACGCCGCGCAGCTCAGGCTGGTCCCGGCGCGCCGGGACATCGACGCGCTGCACGAGGCCATGGGAGCGGCCATGGGTCGCCACGGCTACACGGAGGCCTCGCGCTTCGCGGTGCGGCTGGCCGTCGAGGAGGCTCTGGCCAACGCCTTCCACCACGGGCACCGCGGCCTGCCGCCCCAGACCCCCGTGGACCTGAGCTACGCGGTGGGTCCCGGCCTGATCGAGGTCACGATCAAGGACCGGGGGCCGGGCTTCGATCCCGGCGCGGTCCCGGACCCAACCCTCGAGACGAACCTGGAGCTGCCCAGCGGGCGCGGGCTGCTGCTGATGCGCGCGTACATGACCACCGTCGAGTTCTCGGAGCGGGGGACCGTGGTGCGGATGACCTACCGCCGCCCCGCCAAGGGCTAGCCGGGGCGCGCGACCCCGAGCACGAGCCGCCGCAGAGCCTCCTCGCCCGAGAGGACATCGACGACCAGCCGCGGGCGGAGCACCGGGCAGGGCCACGCGCCGGCGCGGGCCAGCTTGGTCCAGTCCTTCTCGGTCACGACGATGGCGTCGGCGAGCCGCCGGCGGGCCGCGTCGCCGATCCGGCGCACGGTCCGCGGCCCCAGAGGATCGTGGTCCGGCAGGATGATCCGCTCCTGCACCCGGGCCCCGCTGGCCGCGAGCATCCGCAGGAACGGCCCGGGGTTCCCGATGGCGCACGCCGCGACCACGCGCTGCCCCGAGAGCGCGGAGGTCGGCACCCGCCGCTCGCTCTCGTCGGCGAGCCCGGCCCAGGCGTGCCGGGTGACCGCCAGCGGGGGCCTGCCGTGCAACGCGGAGATCTGGGCCGAGAGGGACGCGAGCTCCGTCCCCGCGACGGCCTCGGCGTGAGTAATGATCACGCCGTGGGCGCGGGCGAGCGCCGCGGGCGGGTCGCGGAGCCAGCCGGCGGGGAGCAGCCGCTGGCCGGCGAGCGGACCCCGCGAGGCGTCGACCAGGACCAGGTCGAGGTCGCGGGCGAGGCGGCGGTGCTGGAAGCCGTCGTCGAGGACGACGGCCCCGAGCGGGCCATGCTCGTGGAGGTGCCGGCGGATGGACGCCGCGCGGTCGGGGCCGACGATCACGGGCACGCCGGGCAGGACAGAGCGATAGAGAGCCGCCTCGTCGCCGTCGGGCGCGTGCGCGCCGCGCGCGTACCCGCGGAGGGCGATCGCGGTGCGGACGCCCGCGGCGCGGAGCATGGAGACGACGACGCCGACGATCGGCGTCTTGCCGGTGCCTCCCACGGAGAGGTTCCCGATGCTGACGACCGGGACGGGCACGCGCTCGACGCCGCGCCCGCGGTCGAAGCGCCGGTTGCGGGCACCGATGACGGCGGCGTAGACGGGCTCGGCAAGCCGGCCGAGCCAGGCCGGCACGGGCCCGGGACGCGCGGGGTCGGGCATCGGGGCGGAGCATACGTCGCGGAGCGCGGCGGGCGCGGAGCGCCACCGGGCGCGGGTAGACTCGCGGTGTGCCAGAGGAACGATGCGCGGCGGACGGGGCGGCGCGCCAGCTCGCCTCGGCGGGCGAGGTCCACGGGAAGGTTCTGCTCGGGGACTGGCTCGACCTGGCGCCGCGGCTGGGCCCGGCCTCCGTGGACTTTCTTTACGCCGACCCTCCTTTCAACACCGGGGGCGTGCGCACGGACCGCGCCGGCGCCTTCGCCGACCGCTTCGGATCGACCGCGGGGTACATCGCCTGGCTCGGCGATCGGCTCCGGGGCACGCTGCCGGCGCTGCGCCCCAGCGCGCTCCTCCTCGTTCACGTGGACTGGCGGACGAGTCACCGCGTGCGGGTGCTCCTCGACGAGCTGCTCGGGGCCGACAGGTTCGTCAATCACCTGGTGTGGTCCTACGGACTGGGCGGATCCTCGCCACGCCGGTTCGCGCGCAAGCACGACGACCTGCTGCTCTACTGCCTCGAACCGGAACGCTACTGGTTCAGCCCGCCCATGGTTCCGGCGACGAGCCGGCGCATGGCCGGGCGGCAGAAGAAGGCGACCGACGTCCTGCGGATTCCTTCGATCAACAACATGGCGGGGGAGCGCACCGGCTACCCCACGCAGAAGCCGCTCGCCCTCCTGGAGCTCCTGGTCCGGGCCTGCTGCCCGCCGGGGGGCCTGGTGCTGGACCCCTGCTGCGGGAGCGGGACGGCCCTGGTGGCGGCGGCCCGCCACGGGCGGCGCTGGCTGGGGATCGACAGCAGCGCCAGCGCGGTCGCGCTCGCGCGCCGGCGGGTGGCGGAAGCCACGCCGGACGCGGACGGGCCCTCCCCGGGCCAATAGCATCCGCCCGGCATGGTCCACCGTCTCGGCCGCTGGTACGCCCGGCGGATCGTCAACGTCAACGTGAACATCATCCTGGCGGGGGCGCTGGCGATGGTGCTGACGGTGATCCCGGTGCACATGACGCGGTGGGTGGGGATTGACAGCCGCCCGGCGATCCTCGCCGTCGGGTTTCTCGCGGACCTGATCTTCGACGTCGCGACGTATTACCTGCTGCACTGGCTCGCCAACCACCGCCCGTGGCGGAACCGGTTCGGGCACCGGCCCGTGCAGCGGCTGCGCTGCCACACCTGCCGGGCCGACCTCGGCGGGCTGGTGGCGGATGACCGCGGGTTCGTGAGCTGCCCGGGGTGCGGCGAGGCGTGCAACCTGACGCTGATCGGGGCGATGACGCCCAAGCTGGCCTTCTTCCGCGACGCCACGCTCGTGCAGTTCGAGCGGATGATGCTCTCCCCGCTGCTCTACGCGGTGGTCTTCACCGTGGCCTATCTGCTGCTGCGGCGCTGGGGCGAGGACCACCGCGAGGCGGCGATCATGCTGGGATACGCGGCCGGGATCACCACCACGCGCGTGGTGCACACGCTCTGGATGATCTGGAGAGGGCGCGTGGACTAGGGGCGGCCGGGCGGAGGCCCTGGCCCGAGTCGACCCGCCGGCCCCGGGGCTAAAAACTGTGCCGAGCACCCTTCGAAAACCGAACATTGACACGCCGTTCGGGAGCTGGTAAGCTCCCCGGAAGTCGGGCCCGCGTCCAGCGTCGCCCCCGGCCGGCCGTCCGAGGCGTGTGCCTCTGACGCCGAACCCACGCTGGTCCCCGGTCGCCTGCCCCCCGCCTCTGGCGGAACCGGCAGCCCCGAACCGGCAACGAGAGGAGGGCCACATGGCCCGCGTCAGCGCTCCCGCTCCGTCCCCGTCCGCCCCCGCCCCCACCGCCAACCGGGCGGCCGCCCCCGTGCCCGCCGCCGTGCCGAGCACCGCCGGCTCGACGGGCCCCGCGAGTTCCGCCTCCAGGAATGGGCAGGCGGGCCAGGCGTCCCAGGCCGAGATCAAGCCGGGGAGCCCGGCGGGCCCGGCGTCCGTGCCCGCGAGTGCGGGCGGCACCGCCGCGAAGGAACCGCCCAAGCCCACCAAGGAGAAGACGCAGGCCCTCGGGCAGGCGCTCACGCAGATCGAGAAGGCCTTCGGCAAGGGCTCGATCATGCGGCTGGACGAGACCGCGTACCTGGCGATCCCCGGCATCTCGACCGGGGCCCTCTCGCTGGACCTGGCCCTGGGGGGCAAGGGCATCCCGCGGGGGCGCATCGTCGAGATCTTCGGGCCCGAGTCCTCCGGCAAGACCACCCTCGCGCTCACGGTGGCCGCGACGGCGCAGCGCGACGGGGGCGTGGCGGCCTTCATCGATGCCGAGCACGCGCTCGACCCGTCCTGGGCCCGCAAGATCGGCGTGAACATCGACGACCTGCTGGTCTCGCAGCCCGACACGGGCGAGCAGGCCCTGGAGATCTGCGAACTGCTCGTCCGCTCCAACGCGGTGGACGTGATCGTGATCGACTCGGTGGCGGCCCTGATCCCGCGGGCGGAGAGCGAGGGGGAGATGGGCGAGGCGCAGGTGGGCCTGCAGGCCCGGCTCATGTCGCAGGCGATGCGCAAGCTCACGGGCGTGATCGCGCGGAGCAACTGCACGGTGATCTTCATCAACCAGATCCGCGAGAAGATCGGCGTGATGTTCGGCTCGCCCGAGACCACGCCGGGCGGGCGGGCGCTCAAGTTCTACTCGTCGGTGCGGATCGACATCCGCCGCACCAGCTCGATCAAGGAGGGGGACATCGCGGTGGGCAACCGGGTGCGGGCCCGCGTGGTGAAGAACAAGGTGGCGCCCCCCTTCCGCGACGCGGAGTTCGACATCATGTTCGACGAGGGAATCTCCTCCGCGGGCGACCTGATCGACCTGGCGGTGGACGCGGGCGTGGTGGAGAAGTCGGGGGCGTGGTACGGGTACAAGGCGATGCGCGTCGGGCAGGGGCGCGAGAACTCCAAGAAGTACCTCAAGGAGAACCCGGAGCTGATGGCCGAGATCCGCAAGGCCGTGCTCGCGGTGCGGACGGCCCGCCCGGGCGGGGCGGCGGTCAAGGCGGCCGTCGGCGCCCAGGAGAGCGAGGACTAGCCGCGGCACGGGCACAACCCCCGACGCCGGCGCCCGCGCCGGCGCCGGCGCCGGCGCGAGTCTCGGGTCGCGCGCTTCGGCGCGGGCCCGTCAGGAACAGGCCACGACGCTCGGCTCGGGCTGCGGGGCCGGGCAATCCAGCCCCAGGCGGCACCGGGCCGGGCGCGGGGCCCGCAGCAGCTCGGCCCCGCGCGAGGCGGACCAGGCGGGCGGCGCGCTGGTCGGGTGCCACTGGTGCAGCACCGGGGCGGCGGCGACCGCGATCGCGGCGCGACAGCCGGAGGCGTAGAGGCGGCGGCCCAGGTCGTCGTCCTCGCACCCGTAGAACTCGAACTCCTCGTCGAAGCCGTTGATCGCGACGAGGGCATCGAGGCGGACGGAGTGATTGGCGCCCAGGGGCTTGGGCTTGTGGGGCTTGGCCAGGCCGAGCCGGCGCAGCCACAGGGCCCGGCGGTAGCGCCGGTCGCGCCGGCGGAGCGCACGCCACTGCGCCGGCGCCGGCTCGACGGGCGGGCGGCCCCGGGCCAGGGCGGCGGCGTCGAAGGCCTCGGTCTGGGCTGGGGTCAGGTCGATCCGGTGCGCGATGACCAGCCCGGCGCGGGCCCCGGCCTCCAGGTGCGCGCGGGCCGAGCCGGGGCACGGGCAGCAGTCCCCGTCGAGAAACCAGAGCCGCGTCTCGGGCGGGAGCGGCCCGGCGAGCGCGCGCAGGGCGCGCACCGCGTTGTTGCGCACCTGCGCCAGGCGGAAGGCTCTCTGGTGCGGGCGCATCACGCGCAGCACGGGCAGGGAGTGTTCACGCGCCGTGGCGGCGATGAGCTCGCCCAGCTCCGAGGAGTCCGAGTCGCAGGTCACCACGACGTGCCCGGGGCGGGGCCGCAGGGCCGCGGCGCCCGCGAGCGTGCGCGCCAGGTGCCGGGTCGTGTGCGTCGAGATCACCAGGGCGAGGGGCGCGGGCACGCCCCAGGGTACCGGCGGGCCCGGGACGTGCCCGGGGCGACCCGGCGCCGGGCGCCCCGGAAACGACGACACCGCGCGAGCCCGGGACTCCGAGCCGGCGCGGTGGGTCGTGACACTCGCGGCCCGAGGGTCCGGCCACGCGGCCGGCGGGCGGCGTGGCTGACGGTTAGACCATGCCCTTGAGGGTCTTGAGCGGGCGCACCTTGATGACGTTGCGGGCCGGCTTGGCCTTCACGGTCATCATCTCCCCGGGCTTGAAGGGGTTGGGCTTGGTGGCCTCCTTGGTGGCGGGCTTGCGGATGCACATGACCTTCATGAGCCCGCCGAGGTTCACCACCCCCGCCCCCTTGCCAAGGTCCGCGGCGCACACCTGGCCCATGGCGTCGAAGACGCCGGCGACCTGCTTGCGGCTCAGGCCGGTCTGATCGGCGATCGTGTTGTAGAGCTCGCCCTTGGTGCGCGGCTTGCTCGAGGGGCTGATCTTCCGGGGCTTGCCGGCCGGCGCGGCCGCCTTGCCGTTGCTCGAACCGGAGCGCCCGGCGGGCTTCCTGGACATCGTCTTGCTCTTGGCCATGGCTGCGTTTCTCCCTGGGTGGACTTCAGTTCCGGGCGCCAACGTACCCCGGCGCCGCTCACGTTTTAGCGGAAGTCTTTCGGTTGTTCAACCCCGCACCCGTGAACGGAGCCCGTTTTTCCCGGGAGTTCCGCGCGCCGGGCGGCGCTGACGCCGGTGCGCGCGGGGCCGGCCTCCCGCATTTCCCGGCGAAAACTGCGTTCTAGCGCCCGATCAGCCGCGCGTCGCGCCACGCGGGGAAGACCGCGCGCCACGACCGCAGCGCCGCGAAGTCCAGCTCGACCGAGAGCACGCCCGGCCCCGCGCCGAGCTCGCCGAGCACCTCGCCCCGTGGCCCCACCGCGATCGATCCGCCCGCGTAGGCCAGGTGCGGGTCGCTCCCGCAGCGGTTGACGCCGAGCGCGAAGGCCTGATTCTCGATCGCCCGGGCGATGAGCAGGGCCCGCCAGTGGGCGGCGCGCGGCGCGGGCCAGTTGGCCCCCAGCGCGAGCACCTCGGCCCCGCTCAGGAGGCCCAGCCGGAAGAGCTCCGGGAAGCGGAGGTCGTAGCAGATCGCCGCGCAGACCGTGGTGGTCTCGCCGGGGCCGCGCCACGGGTAGCACACCACCGTCTCCCCGCCCGCGAAATGGTCCGTCTCCTTTCCGAAGGAGAAGGGGTGGACCTTGGCGTACTCGGCGAGGATCGACCCTTCGGGGCCCGCAATAGTGGCAAGGTTGCGCCCTTTGCCGTCGGGCCCCAGCACGGCGCGGGAGCCGTGGACCGTGACCCGGGCCTGCCGCGCGAGCCCGGCGATGGCCCGGAGCGTGCCCGAGTCGGTGTCGGCGGTGCGGGCCAGGTTGAAGGAAAACCCGGTCGAGAACATCTCTGGGAGGACGACGAGGTCGCCGGGGGAGGGGCGGGCGCCATCGAGCATCCCGCGAACGGTCGCCAGGTTCTCCGCGGGTTGCTCCCAGGCGATGTCGAACTGGACGAGGTGGGCGCGCATAGCTGCGGGGGGTCTCGGGGCGAGGATGGCAAGCCGGTCGGGCGGGCGTGAGGAAGGAAGGCCGAAAGATGGCGTGCGCCGGGCCGCGCCCAGCCGATGGAGTGCGCGGGGACGAATCAAAGGCTCGCGGGTCAGGGCCGGCGGGCGGTGTGGGGAAACTCGGCCGCGCCCCGACCGGTACACGCATGGGGCTCGGCAGGGCTCGCGTGGGCGGGCGGGGGGACCTCGAGGGAACGATGCTTCACCTGGCCAGCACGTCGCCGCGGCGGAGAAAGCTCCTGGAGGAGGCCGGGATCCCGCACGTGGTGGTCCCCGGGGTCGTGGACGACGCGGGGCTCGAGCCAGGTCGGGTGGCTCCGGGGGCGTGGGTGGCGGCGCTGGCCTTTCTCAAGGCGGCGAGCGTCGGTACTCCCAGATCGGCGGACGCGGGCGCCGTGGTGCTGGGCGCCGACACGGTGGTCGTCAAGAACGGCGAACTGATCGGGCAGCCGCGCGACGAGGCGGACGCCCGGCGGATCCTGGGGATGCTCGAGGACGGGGCGCACGAGGTCGTCACCGGGGTGGCACTTCTCGAGCCGGGCACGGGGCGCCGCGAGCTCTTCACCGACACGGCGCGAGTGAAGGTGGGACGGATCGGGAGCGAGCGGCTCGAGCGCTATCTCGCCGGCGGCGGGTGGCGCGGCAAGGCGGGCGGGTACAACCTCGCGGAGCGCCTCGCCGACGGATGGCCCATCAGCTTCGAGGGGGACGCGGGCACGATCATGGGCCTGCCGGTGCGGATGGTGCGCGAGCGGCTGGGGCGGTTCGCGCCGGGCGGGGTGGAGACGGCGGTCCGGGGCGCGGCGACGGGGCGGCCGCGGCGCGAGCCGTGCCGGTGCTGCGCCTGATCCGGGCCAGCGGCATGACCGGCCGGATCACCGCGCCGCCGACCCCACCGCGAACGCCTTGCGCACCTCGTCGAGCAGCCGCTCCACCTGGAAGGGCTTGAAGAGCACGCACTGAAGTCCTTCCTGGCTGGCGCGCACGATCGAGTGGTGCGGGTCGTACCCGAACCCGGTCATGAGGATGACGGGCACCCCCGGGGCCAGCCGCTTGGCGGCCGAGAAGACCTCGAACCCGGTCCGGTCGGGCATCTTGATGTCGCTGATCACCAGGTCGAAGGCGGGGCCGGGGGGAACGGCCTCCTCGAGGGCCGCGATCGCGGCGGTGCCGCTCTCGGCGACCGTGACCCGGCACCCCCGCCCCCCGAGCACGTCGCGGATGATGCCGCGGACCTTGGGCTCGTCGTCGGCGACCAGGACGCGCCGGCCCACCATCTGCGGATCGATCGCCAGGTCGACCAGGGCCTTCTCGGCCCCCAGGATGTTCTGCGGGCCGCTGGCCGCCTCGGTAACGCGCCGGCGCACGGCCTCGACGTCCGAGACGATGCGCTCGATGTGCCGGCGCAGCTCCGGATCGCGCCCGGCGGTGTTCCGGAGCCAGTCGGCCTCGCGGAGGATGTCGGCCAGGGGCTCGGAGACCTCCCCCTGCACGGTGCCGGTGACGGTCTCGCCCGTGGCGCAGCGCTCGACGACCAGCAGATCGAGGATGTGCAGGGCCAGGGCCATGTGGTTCGCGAACATCTCCGCGAACTGGCGGTCCTCCTCGGTGAAGGCATGGGGCCGCTCGGACTCGACGTTGAAGACCCCGATGACCTTGTCGTGAAGGAGCAGCGGGACGGTGAGGCTCGAGCGGGCCCCGGTGAGGCCCTGGATGTAGCGGCGGTCCGTGGTCACGTCGGCGCACAGGTAGCTCCGCCCGGTGGCGGCGACATAGCCCGTGATGCCGCTCCCGTCGCGGCTGGCGTAGAGCTCGATCTCGAGAGCCTCGGCGGGGAGCCCCGACGCCATGA
>DASPKO010000082.1:0-19178 GCA_035628055.1 Phycisphaerales bacterium | reverse complement strand
CATGGGCCGTCCCCCGCGAGCTCGTAGCGCTCGATCTCGCCCCGGTCCTCGCGCACCTCCGGCGGGATCGGGCCCAGCCCCAGGGCCGCGTAGATCTCCTGCTCGTGCGCCCCCGCGACGCGCTCGCCCCGCTGGGCCGTGCCGCCCGCCCCCTGCTCAACCTCCGCCTCCCGGACCGGATCCTTTGCTGGCCGGCGCCCGCCCCCGCGTGCGCCGTTCCCTCCCGGCAGCCGGAAGAGCCCATACTCGTTCAGGGTCAGGCCGCGCTTCACGGCCCGCTCGCGAACCTTGACGTTGTGCTCCTTCGAGCCCGTGAAGTACTGCAGCGCGGCCCCCCAGGAGTCGGGCTCGACCACGCGCAGATCCACCTGCACGCTCGGCCCCTTGAGGGCCTCTTCTCCCGCCAGCTCCCGCCCCCAGCGCCCCAGCTCGGCCAGCACGGCGGCCCGCACGCTCGACTTGGTCGGCCCGGCGGCCAGCACCTCGCGCACCCCCGGGCCGTTCCGGAACGCCGCCGAGGCCGCCGCGGCGCTCGCGGCGTCTCGGGCCGCGACCAGTATGTCGATGTCGCCCACCGTCTCACGCCCGCGCCGCAACGAACCCGCGGCCTCGCAGCGCACCACCCCTTCCACGCCCCGCAGCAACTCGACGAACCGCTCGGCCACGGGCCAGGCCAGCCCCAGCGGCAGGCGGCGCACCGTCCTCGGCGCCGCGCCGGCCTCCCCGGCCCCCTGCGCCTCGCCGCGGGCCCGGCGCATCTCCTCGAGCCCGCGCGCCATCGCGCTCACCTTCTGCTCGCCCATCCCCTTGAGGGCCAGCAGCGTGCCGTCCTTGATCGCCTTCTCCAGCGTGGCCAGGTCGTTGACCCCCGCCTCCTTCCACAGCTTCAGGATGGTCTTGGGCCCGAGCCCCGGCACGCGCAGCAGCTCCTCGATCCCCGCGGGCACTTCCGTGCTCAGCCGCGCGAGCTCCGCGATCTTCCCGGTCGTGCAGAACTCCGCGATCTTCTCGGCCATCTTCGGGCCGATCCCCTCGATCCGCCTCAGGGCGCGCTCGTCGCACGCCAGCGACGAGATGTCGACCGACAGCCCCTCGACCGCCCGCGCCGCCTTCTCGTGCGCCAGCACGCGGAAGCGGTCCGCCCCCGTGAGCTCCAGCAGCCGTGCCACCCGCAGGAGTTGTTCGGCCAGGGCCGCGTTCTGCCGCATCGGCGCAGCGTAAGCGCGCCGGTCCGATGGCTCCGCCAGGTGGAGCGCCCGCTCATCCTCGGCCCCCCGCAGCCGCCCGCGCGCCTTTGGGTACCATCCCTCATGCTCTCACGCCCCTGGTTCGCCGCGGCGCTCGCCGGACTCACTGTGGCCTGGGCTCTCTCCGTCATGGGGCCACGCGGGCCGATCGCCAGCGTCCCAGAGGGCGCCCATCGGAGCGTGCCGGTCCAGGCGCCGCCCGGCGTCGCTCCGCCCGGCACGCGCCCGGACGAGGAGATCCCAACTCCGGTTCACGTCCCGGGTGTCGAGCCCGCGCCCGAGAAGGACGTCTCCCCCGAGCGGCTGATGGAGACCCTCCGGGCTCTGCCGACCCGCCGGGCCGCCTGGGGAGACGCCGACTCGCAGGCCGGGCTCCGCGCCACCGAGGAGCTCGTCCTGGCGCGCTTGCGCGAGCTGGGCTTCCAGCCCATCCTGCAGGAGGTCGACTGGGTCGGCGGCGCGCGCGAGCGCCAGCCCTGGCACAACATCATCGTCGAGCTTCCCGGGGCCCAGTGGCCCGAGCAGGTGCTCGTGGTGGGCGCGCACATCGACGCCGTGGCCGGCTCGCCCGGCGCCGACGACAACGCCTCGGGCGTCGCCGCCCTCCTCGAGCTGGCCCGCGTCCTGCGAACGGTCCCCATGCGCCGCACCGTGCGGCTGTGCTTCTTCAACCTGGAGGAGGTCGGGCTGGTCGGCTCCTCACGCTACGCCCACGAACTCTCCCGGCAGGTCCAGGAAGGCACCGCGCCCAAGCCCATCGGCATGATCGCCCTCGACATGCTCGGGTTCTACTCCACCGAGCCCAACTCGCAGACCTGGCCCCGGCTCCCCATCCGCGGCATCAAGCTGCCCCGAACCGCCGACTTCATCGCCGTCGGCGGGCTGCTCAACAACCAGCACTTCAGCCGGCCGCTCATCGAGGCCATGCGCCAGGCCGCGCCCGAAGCGACGATCTTCGCCGGCGACCTCCTCCCCATCGCGATCCCCGACTTCCTCCGCTCCGATCACGCCCCCTTCCTGGCGATGGGCGTCCCCGCGGTGCTGATCTCCGACACCGCCAACTTCCGCTCCCCCCACTATCACCGCGCGACCGACACCATCGAGACCATCGACCAGGCACGCTACGTCGCGGTCGTGCGGGCCCTGGTGGGCGGCGTCTACCGCGTCGCCTGCGCCGACGAGGTCGCGAGCGCCGTCCGGCCCAAGCCGCAATCGGCCCCCGCCCCCGAGCCGGCCCCGGTCGATCCGGCGCCGGCGGGCCCCGGGCGCTAGCCGCTCGGGTCCGGCCCGTTCCCGCCGCCCGCGTGGCGCCCCACGAAAAACCCCGGGCGCGCGCCCGGGGTTGCTGTTGACTCGATCCAGGCCGGGTCCGGGCGCTGGTCCGCCCGTCCCCCTTCCGCGCCCTAGCACCCGCCCGCGGCGATGTTCGCAAACCAGGCCGACAGGAACCCGGTCACGTCGGACGTGTTGGTCGCCCCGTTCCCGTCGAAGTCCGCGAGGGTGGTCCCGCCCGACAGGTCGCTGAACCACTGCGTCAGGAATCCCGAGACGTCGCTGGTGGTCACCAGCCCGTCCCCGTTCCAGTCGCCCTGGCACGTCCCGTTGATGGTGAAGCTCGCCGGGCTCGCATCGAACCCGCTGTTCCCGGCCAGGTCGCGCGCCACCACCTTGACCCGGACGTTTCGCGAGAACCGGTCCGGGACCGTCCAGTTGTACGTCCCCGTGTGGGGGATGTTGCTCGCCAGCGTCACCGGGAAGGTCGCCCCCGCGTCGTAGGAGAGCAGCACGTCCACCCCGCTCACGCCCACGTTGTCGTCCGCGAGCCACTTCACCGGGGTGACGGCGCCCGGCGTGAGGCTCTCACCCCCGCGGAGCGACTTGAGATACGCGGTCGGGATGTCGCCCCCCGGCGCGACCGGCACGTGCATCACGATGCAGTGCATCACCCCCGCGAGCGTCACGATCGCCTGGCAGTTGATCTGGAAGATCTGCTTGTCCGGGCAGGCGGTCTGCCACAGCGCCAGCGCCTCGGCGTTGTGCGGGGCGACCGACGTGTTGGTGTACGTCGGGATCAGCAGGATGTCGTTGAACATCACCACGTTGGTGTAGGTGTAGTGCGTCCCGTTCACGGAGCGGGCCACCACCCGGTGCACGGTGTAGCCGTCCGCGGCCATCGCGGCCGCGGTGTTGTCGCAGATCGTGTCCTGGATCGAGCCCACGTTCATCGGCCAGTCGGAGATCACCACCTCCCGGTCGCCGATGATCTGCATCCACATGTCGATGTGCTGCGTGGCGTCGACCGAGGTCGGGAAGGGCTGGACGATGGTCGTGTCGACGTTCTGGTAGCTCTGCCACAGGTCGTGGATCTGGAGCTGGCTCAGGGACGGGTTCTCGTTGACGATGAGCTGCGTGGCGTAGCTGTCCCCCAGGCCGCTGAGGTGGTAGTTGCCCCCGCCGTGGATCAGCGACAGGGCGTAGACGGCGTGCTTCTTCAGGTTGCCGAAGGCGATGGGGTGCGTGTTGTCGTTGGGGCGCGGGCGGTTGTAGATGTGATCGACGATCGCCCGGCAGTTCCCCTCGAGGATGTAGCGCGGGCCGTAGTCGCGGATCCAGATCGTGTCCATGGGCCGGACCACCCAGGTCACGTTGCTCATGTTCGTGCCGTAGGTGTTGAGCGTGGTGGTGGCGCTGGGGATGAGCGAGTTCGAGTCGATCGCGATGTAGGCCCGCCCGCCACCCTGGTTGGTGATCTTGGCGGCGATCTGCGCCACGATCGCGGTCAGGGCCGAGCCGCCCTCCCACGAGAGGCACAAGCCGTCCATCGGGGCGTACTCCGGCACGCACCAGACGGGCCCGGTCGGGGGCGTCGGCCCGCCGGGGCCGCGCAGCCCCTCGGGCGCTTGCAGCGGGTGCCGCTCCAGGTAGCGGCGCTCCGCCTCGGTCAGCGAGCGGGGCACCGGGGCGCCGTCCGGAAACACCAGCCGCCCATCGATCTCGACGGGCTCGGCCGGGCTCAGCCCCGGACCCGAATCGGGCTGCCTCCCGGGCGGGGGCGGGGCAAAGGCGTGCGAGCTGCCGGCAAGGGCCACGAGCGCCAGGGCGCCGAGTGCGGTCTTCATGGAATAGGAGTCCTCGGCCAGATTCCGGCTCACGGGGCGGCCCCCTCGCCGGCGGCTAGGCCAAGTTTACTGCCGAACCCCGCCCGGGCGAGCCCCGGGGATGAAATAACCCCGCCGCACCGGCATCGGGGGGACTCGCGCGGACACGCCGCTAGGGTCTCTCCGCGCCCGTCCGCACCCCGCGTCACGGCGCCGGCGGGGCCACGGGCGCGGGCGCGCGCGGATCGAGCCCACGGGGCCGGGGCGCACGGAAGGCCTCTTCCCGTGCCGGCGGCGCCGCCAGCCGCGCCGGCGACCCTGCCGCCACGGCCGCCCCGGCCAGCCGGTCCGAGCCGGCCAGCGCGAGCACGACCACCAGCACCGCGCAGACGACACCGACGCCGATCCTGGCCGCGAACGGCGTCAGCCGCACCGGGCCGGCCACGTCGTCGCCGGCGCTCCGCACCTCGAGCAGGGGCACAAAGGCCAGCCGCAGGTAGTAGACCGCCGCGATCGCCGAGTTCAGGCCGAGGATCACCACCAGCAGCACATGACCCGACGCGATGCCCGCGGTGAACAGCGGAAGCTTCCCGAAGAACCCCAGGAGCGGGGGCAGCCCCAGCAGGCCCATGGCGCAGATGAACATCACCCCGGCGAGCAGTGGGTGATCCCGCCACAGCCCGCGCAGGTCGGTCACCGCGTCGATCTCGTCGTGGCCCCCGTCGCGGCGCCGCCGCTCGAGCGCCGCCACCACCGCAAAGGCGCCGAGCGTCATCACCCCGTACACCAGCAGGTAGAACCAGACCGCCGCCAGCCCGTTGCGCGTGAACCCCGCCCCCTCCCCGCCCGGCCCGGCGATGATCCCCACGAGCATGTACCCCGAGTGCGCGATCGAGGAATACGCCAGGATCCGCTTGATCGAGTCCTGCATGATCGCCAGCACGTTCCCCGCGGTCATCGTCAGCACCGCGACGGCGTACATCACGAAGTGGACCGGCCCGGGCAGTTCGGCCCCGCCGCGGTCCCCGAAGTTCCACCCCACACACACCATCACCAGCATGAGCGCGTAGAACCCGGCGGCCTTGGGGACGAACGCCAGGAATCCCGAGACCGGCGCCGCCGCGCCCTGGTACACGTCCGGCGTGTAGTAGTGCATGGGCACCGCGGCGATCTTCACCGACAGCCCCAGGAAGACCAGCACGCACCCCGCGAGTGCCAGCGTGTTGACGCCGTCCGGCCCCACCGCCTGCAGGGCCAGCGCGAGCCGGAGCGCCGAGAGGTTCGTCGTCCCCGTGGCCCCGTACAGCAGGGCGAACCCGTAGAGAAACACCGCGGCACCCATCGCCCCCAGGAAGAAGTACTTGACCGCCGCCTCCAGGGAGGCCTCGGCGCGGCGCGAGATCGCCACCATCACGTACGTCGGCAGGCTCGTCAGCTCCAGCGCCAGGAAGAGCCAGATCAGGTCCTCGGCCCCCGCGCAGAGCATCAGGCCCATCACCGAGAAGAGCGCAAAGGCGTAGAACTCGCCGCGCGTCGCCCGCAGCGGCTCGAACCCCGCGCCGCCCCCCCGCGCGACCCTGGCCTCCAGCTCGCGGTCCGCCACGCCCGCCAGCAGCGCGACCAGCAGCACGCCCATCACGGCCGCCAGGGCCTTGCCATAGACCGCCAGCATGGGGAGCGGCCCGGCGTGGGGCGCCTCGATCAGCAGCGCCGCGAGCCCCGCCGCGACAAACCCGACCGCCGCCACCGGGGCGCACAGACGCCGCACCCCCGCCGTCCGCGCGACACCCAGCACCATCACGACGCACGCCGCCGCGAACAGGCAGATCTCCGGCCAGAGCGTCTGGACCTTCTGGATCACCGCGAGGCATCCTCCAGGTTCGGGGCGTGCCCCGCGTCGTCCGTCGCCCTGCCCGCCGGCACCGCCGGGTGCTCCCGCGTGCCCGATCCCGCCGGCTCGGCGCCCCCCGGGCCCGGCTCGGGCCGGTGCGAAGAATCCTGTCCCCCCGTTCCGATCTCGCCGGCCACGTTCCGCCCAAGCGCGGCGCGCACGTCGCCGGCGAGCAGGCGCGTCGGCGCTTCGAGCGACCGGAGCACCGGGCCCGGGAAGAAGCCGAGCACCAGGCAGAGCAGCGCCAGCGGGGCCAGCACGCCGATCTCGCGGGCGCTCAGGTCGCGGGGCAGCCTCGGCTCCTGCGTCTCGGAGCCCGGCCCGGCGTGTGCGTGCCCCCCGGAATGCCCGGGCGCCCCCGAATGCCCGCCCCCCCCGGCACGCCCGTGCCCGTCGCCCGATCCCGGCTCGACCAGCGGGCCGAAGACCACCCGCCCCACCATGGTCAGCAGGTAGATCGCCGCCACGATGATCCCCGTCCCGGCGATCGCCGCGTACCACGGACCCAGCGGCCCGTGCGTCGCCCCCGGCGCGGGCCCGTTCCCCGCCCAGACATCCCCGGCATGGAACGTGCCCAGCAGGCAGAGCAGCTCGCTGACGAACCCGTTCAGCCCCGGCAGGGCCACGCTCGAGAGCGCGAAGAAGACCATGAACGTCGCCCAGATCGGCATGCGGGCCGCGAGCCCCCCCAGCTCGTTCATCGACCGCGTGTGGTAGCGCTCGTAGATCATTCCGATCAGCAGGAACAGGCCCCCCGTCGAGAGCCCGTGGTTGATCATGTAGAGCACCGAGCCGGTCAGCCCCAGGCTCGACAGCGCAAACATCCCCAGCACGCAGAAGCCCAGGTGCGAGACCGACGAGTACGCCACCAGCTTCTTCACGTCCGTCTGCACCCAGCAGATCAGCCCCGCGTACACGATGCCGATCAGGCACAGCACCCCGACCGCCGGGGCGTAATACGCGGCGGCCTCGGGCACGACGGGCAGCACCAGCCGGTAGATCCCGTACGTGCCCAGCTTCAGCAGCACCCCCGCGAGGATCACCGACCCCGCGGTGGGGGCCTCGGTGTGGGCCAGCGGAAGCCACGTGTGCAGCGGGAACAGGGGCACCTTGATCGCCAGCCCCGCCATCAGGCCCAGGAAGACCCAGCGCTGCTGCTCGAGCGGCATGTACGCCGAGGCCGCCCGCGTGAGCTGCCCGAAGGAAAAGTCCCAGACCCCGCCCCCCAGGCTCTCCGGCACGTGCGCCGCGTTGAACCAGGCGACGTAGACCAGCGCCGCCAGGGTCAGGATCGACCCCGTGAACGTGTACAGAAAGAACCGCGCCGCGGCGGCCTTGCGGTTGGTCGAGCCCCACAGGCTGATGAGCACGAACATCGGGACGAGCGTGAACTCGAAGAAGACGAAGAAGACGACCGCGTCGCGCGCGAGGAAGACCCCCGTCATCGCGGCCTGGATCAGCAGGAGCCAGGCGTAGTAGCTCCGTTCCCGCTCCCGGATCGCCGTGTACGAGGCCGCCACGCACACCGGGCCCAGCAGCACGGTCAGCCCGACCAGCAGCATGCTGATGGTGTCCGCCCCCAGCAGGAAGCGCACGCCCAGGGCGGCGAAGATCTCCGGCCCCGTGTAGACCTCGAAGTCGGTCGCCCCGCTCAGCCACGGGAAACGCAGCGCCAGCAGCAGATACCACGCGCAGGCCAGCAGGGTCCCGCCCAAGGCCACCCACCGGGCCCGCCGCTCCGGGGCCGCCAGCACCGCCGCCGCCGCCAAGGCCGGGATCGCGATGGGCATCAGCAGGTTCACCGGGTCGCCCCCATCACCACGATCAGAAGAATGAGCGCCAGGCCCCCGGCCATCCGCAGCGCGTAGTCGTGGAGCACGCCGGACTGACCGCGCCGCGCGACCCGCCCCGCCCCCCGGGGCGCCACCCCGGCCAGGCTCACCAGGCCGTCGACGATGAAGAGGTCAATCAGGTGGAAGACGTGGGCGATCACCCGCAGGGGGGTCACGAAGAGGAAGCGGTACAGCTCGTCCACCAGCCACTTCCGGCGCGCCGCCAGCGCCACCGGGCCCAGCGCCGCGGCCAGCGCGTCGGCGCGGCTGTGGGCCGCGCTCGTCCGCCCCGCGTAGTGCAGCCACCACGCCGCGACGATCCCCAGCACCGCCACCAGCCCCGACAGCAGCATGGCCGCGAGGTGCGGGTCCAGGCCCAGCACCTCGTGATGGGCCGCCGCGTGGGCCGCGCCCGCCGTCGACCCGTGCACCATCCGGCCCACCCACCCGCCGTGCCCCCCGAGCGCCACCAGTGGGATCACCGCGAAGGCCCCCACCGCCAGCGCCGCGAGCACGAGGTTGATCGCCCAGCCGGGGGCGTGCGGATGAAACTCGCCACTCGTCCCGTGCGCCGGCGCCGCCGCCTCGCCGTGGGCGTGCCCCTCCGGCACGTGCCCCTGCTCGACGCCGTGCCCGTGGTCCGCGTGCCCGTGGCCGGCCTCGTCGCCCGGCTCGACGTGCACCGGCCCGACGAAGACGCGGAAGTACACGCGGAACGTGTAGTACGCCGTGAGGGCGGCGGTCAGCAGCAGCACCCAGCCCACCGGGGCCAGCCGGGGATGCCCCAGGGCGTCGGCCAGGATCATGTCCTTGGACCAGAACCCCGCCGTCACGAACGGGAAGCCCGCGAGGTTCAGGCATCCGACCAGCATGGTGATCCCGACCAGCCGCCACCCGGGGAGCTTCTGAATGCCCGAGAGCCGCCGCAGGTCGAGCTGCCCCGCGAAGCCGTGCATCACCGCCCCGCACGCCAGGAAGAGCAGGGCCTTGAAGAAGGCGTGCGTGAACACGTGCGCCCCGGCCCCCACGGCGCCCACCACGCCGAGCCCCGCGAACATGAAGCCGAGCTGGCTCACGGTCGAGTAGGCCATGATCCGCTTGATGTCGAACTGGGCCATCGCGATCGTCGCCGCCAGGAGCGCCGTGATCGCGCCCCCCCAGGCGACGATCCCCAGGGCCAGCTCGCTCACGCCGTAGAGCGGGAGGAACCGGGCCACCAGGTAAACCCCCGCGGTCACCATGGTCGCCGCGTGAATGAGCGCGGAGACCGGCGTGGGGCCCTCCATCGCGTCGGGCAGCCAGACGTACAGGGGAACCTGCGCCGACTTGCCGAAGGCCCCCAGCGTCAGCAGCAGCGGGATCAGCGGCACCGTGGCGGGCATGGGGGTCCGCCCGGAGGTCATGTCGTCCAGCCGCGCGAAGAACGCCCCGAACTCCACCGAGCCGAAGTGGACGAACGTGAGCATCAGGGCCAGGGCCAGGCCCAGGTCCCCGATGCGGTTCATGATGAACGCCTTCTTGGCCGCCGCCACCGCGGGCGGGCGCTGGTAGAAGTACCCGATGAGCAGGTACGAGCACAGGCCCACGCCCTCCCACCCCAGGTAGAGCAGCACCAGGTTGTCCGCCATCACCAGGCAGGCCATCGAGAAGACGAACAGGTTGAAGGCGGCGAAGAACCGGCAGTACCCGACCCCGGCGTCACCGGCCATGTACTCGCTGGCGTAGAGCGCGATCAGCGTCGCCAGCCCGGTCACGAAGAGCATCCAGAGCATCGCCAGCGAATCGAGGTAGAAGCCGAAGTTGGCGATCAGCTCCTGCCCCCGCCCGGGGCCCCAGCGCACCCCGATCCACTCGTAGAGCGTGGTCGAGAGCACGCCCCCCGGCCCCGCGCCCCCGAGCCGCAGGTGCGTCGCCACCGCGGCCACGAAGGCGCCCCCCAGCAGGCCGACCGTGACCCAGGCCGGCAGCTTCGAGCGCACCCGCAGCGCCGCCATCAGGCCGCAGAGCACGCACCCCAGCAGCGGGAGGAGCGGCATCAGCGCCGCGAACCACGGATCCTCACCCAGCCGCGCCGCCGCGGCCCCCGCCCCGCCCGCGGCCGGAGCGTGCCCGTGCGCCAGCGCCGCCGCGGTCGCCATCAGCCCGAGCTCTCCGACCAGGTCCACCACGGTCCTCCGTCGCCGCCGCGCGGCGCGCTACCCCTTGAGCTCCGCCCACCTGCTGGCGTCGAGCGTCTCCCGGCGCCGGAACAGCAGCACCACCAGGGCCAGGGCCAGGGCCGCCTCGGCCGCGGCCACCGTCAGCACGAAGATCACGAACGCCTCGCCGGTGTGGTTGAGCCAGTACCGGCTCAGGGCCACCAGCGCGATCCCCGCCCCCTGAAACATCAGCTCGGTGCACAGGAACATGACGATCAGGTTCCGCCGCGTCACGAAGCCCACGAGCCCGATCCCGAACATGAGCGCGGACACCACCAGGTAGTGCCCCAGCGTGAGCTGGTGCATCGCGTGCGGGAAGTCGGCCTGGGCCAGCAGCAGCGTCACGCCTCACCCCGCGCCCCGGGGCCGCCCGCCCCCGCCTCCTCCAGTTCCACCTTCTTCCGCGCCAGCACCACCGCCCCCACCATCGCCATGAGCAGCACCACGCCCGCGATCTCCACCGACCCGGGGTGCTCGGCCAGGAACGCGAAGGCGACCCCCTCCGTGTTCGTCAGCGTCAGGTCGGCCGGCAGCGCCACCGCGGCCCGCGGCGCCTCGGGCGAGGCACCCCGCGTGACGACTTCCACGCCCCCCCCTCCCGCCGCCGGCACCAGCCCGCCGTCCCGGTTCACCGCCAGCGTCTGATCCGCCCCGAGCAGCCCACGCTCGCGGAGTTCGCTCTCCACCTTCCGGGGCATCTGGGCCAGACGCCCCCCAACCACCGGCTCGCCCGCCGCGCGCGGCAGGCCCAGCCGGGCCGACCCGTGCAGCACCGCCGTCGTCAGCGTCGCGACCAGCAGCAGCCCCAGCACCACGGCCATCACGGGCTCGCGGCTGTGCCGGTCGTACTCCGCCAGCGCTTCGGCCTCCTCGGCCGTGGGCGATTCCGTCGCGAGCATGATCACGAACAGGTACGTAATCAGGATCGCCCCGGCGTAGACGATGATCAGCGCAAAGGCCATGAACTCGGCGGAGAGGATCAGGAACAAGCCCGACGTCGCCAGGATGGTCAGGATGAAGTACAGGGCGGCGTACACGGGCCGCGGGTGGCTGATCACCCGCACCGCCGCCCCGAGCCCGATCGCCGAAAACACGTAGAACATCACCCTTGGGGCGGCCTCGGTCCGGGCCACCCCCAGCGCCAGCAGGAGCAGCCCCAGCCCCGCCACCGCGATGATCCCGCCGAGCAGCCGCGGGCTCGTCCCCGGGCGCGGGAGCACCATCGCCAGCCCGACGGCCCCGACCACGAGCCCCGCGTAGAGCACATAGGGGTTGACCAGGTCCACCGCCGCTTCGCTCCACTCTTTGGTTCGAGACAGCCGCGGCCGTCCTGTCGTGCTCGTGCCGCCCTTACCCGCGAGCCCGGGCGCGCGGGCGTCAGGATAGTGGTCCCTAGCGGCCCGTTCAACAAACGCGCCGTTCACCCACCCCGAAGTGCCGGGTCAGATGTCCCTACCTACGCGCCGGCGCCTCGGCGGGCACCGCCGCCCGTACCATCCACCGATGCCGCCCGGCGCCCTTGCCACCTCGGACTGGCGCCGCCAACTTCCCAACTGGCTGACCACGCTCCGCCTCCTCTTGGCCGCGGTCTTCCTCGGCATGCTGAGCGTGTGGCACCTGCCCGCGGGTCCGCAGCGGCCCGACACGCTCGACCTCTGGCTCGTCGCCGCCGCGGTCGTCTTCGTCCTCGCCGCCGGCACCGACGCCCTCGACGGGCACCTCGCGCGGCGCTGGGACGCCGTTTCGGCCTTCGGCCGCGTCATGGACCCCTTCGCCGACAAGCTCCTCGTGCTCGGGGCCTTCGTCCTCCTGGCCGGCCCCGGCTTCGCCCTGGGACTTCCGCCCGCACGGACCCAGGCCAGCGGCGTCGAGCCCTGGATGGCGGTCGTCGTCCTGGGGCGCGAGCTCCTGGTGACCTCGATCCGCGGCGTGCTGGAAGGGGCCGGCATCCCGTTCCCCGCCACCGCCAGCGGCAAGCTCAAGATGATCCTGCAATCCCTCTGCGTCCCGCTCGTGCTGGTCCTGCTGGCGCTCTGGCCGCCCCTTCCTGTCGAGCTCGCGACTCCCCCCGCGCCCGGCATGGCGCACTGGTCGGCACACGCCATCCGCTGGACGGTCTACCTCACCGTCGCCGTCACCGTCTGGTCGGGAGTTCCCTATGTCATCCGCGGCTGGCGCGCCCTGCGCCCGCCGAGCGGGGCCACCACACCGTGACCACCCGCCCTCCCAACCCCGGCCAGCCCGGATCCCCCGAGGCCGACCCGCGCCAGCAGGTCCCCGACCCGCTCATTCCCATCCCCGCCGCCACAGCGCAAGTCCCGCTCGGCGTCGAGCCGGGACCCGCCGCCGAGGCCCTGACACTCATCCAGACCATGCTCGTGACCTCGGGCGGGCTGGGACTGCTCCGGCCCGCCTCGGGCACCTGGGGGTCGGTCCCGCCCGTCGCGCTCGCCGGCCTCATGATGTTCCTGGGGCTCGGACCCGCCCACGGCGCGGGGTGGTCCCGAACAATCATCGACGCCGCCGCGCCGGCCTGGTGGACGTACCACGCCGTGCTCGCCCTCGTCGCGATCGCGGGCGCCGCCGCCTGCCTGGCCCTGGGCAAGCGCGCCGAAGTGACCTTCCGCCGCAAGGACCCGGGCCAGGTCATCGCCGATGAGACCGCCGCCATGTGCCTGGTCGTGATGTTCCTTCCGGAGCGATCGGTCTCTACGCCGCTGGCCGCGGCGGTCACGCTCGCGGGGGCTTTTCTCGCCTTCCGCCTCTTCGACATCCTCAAGCTGCCCCCCGCCCGCGCCTCCCAGCGGCTCGGCGGCGGCCTGGGCATTCTCGTGGACGACCTCATCGCGGCGGCCCAGGCCATCCTGGTCGTCCAGCTCGTGACGCGCCTCCCCGTCTGGTGATACACGCCTCGTCCCCCCGCCCCGAGCTGGCCAGGGACAAGCGCCCGGAAGCAACCCGGGTCGACCGCCCGGGGGCTACTCTGCGCCATGCTCGGGCCCGCCCAGCGCACGGAGATCGAGCGCCTGCGCCGCCACCGCGCTCCCGCCACCCCAGACCCCTCCCTGGGCGCCCTGGTTCAGAAGCAGGCCGCGGACCTCAGGCGCCTGGGAAAAGGCCTCGTCCAGGTCGCCGGGGCGTGGGACGCCCTGGTTCCGCCCGAGCTGGCCGCGCGCACCGAGCTGCTCGCCCTGGCCCGGGGGTGTCTCACCGTGCGCACCGCCGACGCCGCCACCAAATACCAGCTCGAGCGCCTGCTGGCCGCGGGAGGAGAGGCCGCCCTGGCCCGCTCGGTCGCCGTGCCGCTGCGCCGGGTCCGCGTCACGCTCTAGGCCGGCGGGCCCGGCGCCCGACCGACGTTGTCCGCAACCGGCCGGGGAGCTTGTTCCCCACGGTCCGCGCCCGCCCCCGGTACACTCCCGCCTAGCAAAGGAGCGTGAGAACGCATGAAGGTCATCTGCGATCGGGGCGCCCTCCTCGAAGCCGTCAACCTCGTCGCCGCCGTCGTCCCCGCGCGCACGCCCTCGCCGCAGCTCTCCTGCGTCAAGCTCGAAGCCAAGAAGGCCGCCGGCGGCTCCGAGCTCACCCTCACCGGGTCCGATGGCGACACCGCCCTGGTCATCTCGATCCCGCAGGTCGACGTCGCGCAGGCCGGCCAGGCCCTCGTGCTCGCCGACAAGCTCCGCCAGATCGTCTCGGCCGAGGAGGGCGAGCCCACGCTCACCCTCGAGTCCGGGGGCGCCCAGGGCTCCGACCAGGTCCACATCCGCGGCGCCAACGCGCACTTCCGCGTCTTCGGCTATCCCCCCGCCGACTATCCGCCCGTCCCCGAGTTCTCCCAGGTCCTCTCCGCCACCGGGCGCGACGCCCCCAAGGCCGTCTTCGCCCCCGCGGCGGGCACGCTCCTCCAGCTCGTCAGCCGCACCAGCTTCGCCACGGCGCGCGAGACCTCGCGCTACGCGATCAACGGCGTGCTCCTGAAGCGCGACGGCAAGAAGCTCGAGATGGTCGCCACCGATGGCCGCCGCCTCGCGGTCGCCCGCACCACCGTGCCCTCGGCGGGCGGCGCCGACAAGGCCGACCGCCCCGGCCCCGTCCAGTGCATCATCCCCACCAAGGCGCTCACCATGATCCAGCGCCTGGTCTACGAGGACGAGGCCCCGGTGCGCATCGCCATCACCGAGTCGCGCGTCTACTTCGCCTTCGATCACCCCGGGGCCGAGGGAAAGAACGAGTCCCCGCGCGCCCTGCTCTCCAGCTCCCTCGTCGAGGGCTCCTTCCCCCCCTACGAGGACGTCATCCCCAAGGACCAGGACAAGCGCATCGTCGCCGACCGCGAGGACCTCTCCTCCGCCGTCCGCAAGGCCGCCGTGCTCACCAACGAGGAGAGCCGGGGCGTGCGCATGGCCTTCACCAAACAGGACAAGCGCCTCAAGCTCATGAGCCGCGCCCCGGAGATGGGCGAGGCCGAGATCCAGGTCGGCCTGAACACCTATGAGGGCGACGACATCGAGATCTCCTTCAATCCCGCCTTCATCACCGACGTGCTCAAGGTCGTCACCGAGCCGGAGGTGATCGTCGAGCTCAAGGCCGCCAACAAGCCCGGGCTCATCCGCTCCTCCAACAGCGACTTCATGTACGTCGTCATGCCCGTGAACCTGCCGAGCTGAAAACCTCCGGCCCGGCACCCCGCCTCACGAAGAACACGCCCGGGCCGCGCCCCGGGGGTTCTTCATACGCCGACGCGGTTCGCGGCGCCCGTTCCTAGCACCCGCTCTGCACGCCCTGGAACCACGCGCCCAGGAACGCGGTGATGTCCGCCGTCGTGGTCGCGCCCGAGCCATTGAAGTCCGCCACCGTCGTTCCCCCCGCGAGGTCCGTGAACCACGCGTTCAGGAAGGCCGTGATGTCCCCGGTCGTGACGGTGCCCGAGCCATTGAAGTCCGCGGGGCACGGTGGCGGGCCCGACCCCGGCGTGATCGCAATCGCCCGCCCGCGCCCGTCCGAGCTGTTCTGAAAGCGCGTGTCCACCGCCACCACCTTCACCCGCACGTCCCCGAAGCCCTCCCCCGGTGCCGTGCGCCACGCGTAGCTCGTGCTCGTGCCCGCCAGCCCGTCGGCAATCAGGTTCCAGGTCCGCCCCTGGTCATAGGAGGCAAAGAGCTTGATCTCGCGCACGCCCAGGTCGTCGCTCGCCGTCCACGTGATCGGGACCACGCCACCCGCGGGGAACGCCGCCCCGGCCGCCGGGCCGGTCATCGTCACCGCCGGCGGCGCATCGCCCAAGCGGGTATCCGGCCGGATCGCGAAGGGCTCGGTGAAGAAGTGCTTGAGCACGTTGTACGTCCCCCACGCCTCCACCACCAGCCGCGCCGAGTCCGTGCTCACGCACGGCATGTCCAGGTTGCTAAAGCCCGTGGGCCCGGCCAGCGTGCCGGCGCTCAGGTAGTGCCAGTGGTCGTCGTTCTCCAGCACCAGGTACACGTTCACCTGGCCGCTGAAGAACGGGTCGAACGCCTGCGCCACCGCCCACGTCAGGTCCACGCGCTCGCCCGCGTCGAGCGTCTGCCCCACGAAGGGCGCGCTGAGCGTCAGCTCCCCCGCCAGCCCGCCGTCGGGGATCACCATCTGCCTCTCGTCGTACCCCTCCTGCCCCCTCTGGTCGACCGCCACCACGCGCAGGTACGTGTGCGGGGCGCCGCCGCCCGCCCCCAGGGGCCCCACGTCCGGCACCGTCCACTCGATCGCCCGCTGTCCCGCGGGCACCTGATCCTGGATGGTGATGAACCCCTCGGGCGTGTTGGAGCGCGGCTGATACGCCACGCGGTAGTGGCTGATCGCCCCGTCGTCGGTCGCCTCCCAGGTGATCATCACCCGCCGACCCGGCTCGTAGAGCCCGGGGTTCAGAATCCGCACCACCGGCGGATGATCCGCGAAGTCCGGCGCCACGCTCGCGAACGGCACCGCGTCGACGCACCCCTGCGTCGTGTCCCCCGTCCCGCCCGGGTTGTCCCACGAGTTCGGGCCCGTCGGGCTCCCCCACCACACGTTCTCGCCATCGATCGCCCCGCCGTTGCACGCCAGCGCGTCCTGCACGCCAACCGCGTTGCCCACCACGGCGTTCGGGTTCTGCGGGCCCTGGTCGAAATCCGGCCGCGACGACGCGAAGCTCGAGCCCGTGTTCGAGACCCCGACGCCGTTCTGCAGGAACTGGCTCTTCCACGCGCGCACGCCCCGCTGCCCCCCAAAGCCGTTGCCCCGCACCGTGGAATCGATCACGTCCACGATCGCCCCGCCGTAGGTCACCAGCCCGCGCTCGCTCCCCTCCACCACGGCGCTCCGCACGCGGTTGCCCGCGGTGGCAAAGGCCAGCGCGCTCCACGCCGCGCCGGCGTCGTGCCGGGTGAACGTGACCGGGGCCGACGGGGTCCCCATCACGCTGAACGCCCCCGCGTCCGACGTGTCCATGATCGCCCCCCCGGTGAGGCGAACGTCCACCCCCGGCAGGATCGTCAGCCGCCCGCCGAGCCCGGGGTTGAACCCGGTGGTGACGTACGGCACGCCCACGTCGCCCCACTTCAGGTCGCGGCTCGTCCCCGCCGTCACCGCGCGCAGGCCCGTGCCGTACCCCACCGACACGAACCCGTTGTGCGTGTTCCCGCTCGCCGGGATCGTGCTCCCGGGGAGCAGGCCCGCGCCCAGCTCGACCGCGTAAAGGTTCCCGGTGATCGTGTTGCCCGGGCCGATCAGCGTGTTGCCGTTGGCCAGGTAGACCCCGGCCAGCGCGTTGCCCGTGGCGGTCAGCCCCGTGAGGTACGCGTCCTGGATCCCAGGGGACCAGTAGAGCCCGGCCCCGTCGAGCATCGACTCGCCATCCGCCCCTGTGACCACCACGTTGTGCAGAACGTAGATCCCATTGACCAGCGTGATGGTCTCGTCGCTGGTGACATCCACCAGCCGCACCGCGCCGTTGAGCCACGGCCCGTACTCCATCTCGAACGAGCAGCGCTCGAACCCGCAGTACTCCCACCCCCCGGTCACGTAGGCGTAGGGCCCGGCGAACTGCGTGTCGCGGAAGTTGATCGTGCCCACCCGCCTGGCCGGGTCGGCCGCCATGCTGATCACCTTGCAGTTGACCCGCGCGTGCCCGAGATCCACGTGCCCGCCGCGGGTGGCGATCTCCGCGTTGTGGTTGTTGGCCCCCGCGAAGACGATCGGCGCCGCCGCCGTCCCCTCACCCTCGATCCGCCCCTCCACCACGATCCGGCTCGCGGCGTTGATCTGCACCTGCACGCCCGGCTCGATCACCAGCGTCGTGTTGGGCCCCACGGTCAAGGTCCCGTTCACCACGTGCGGATTGTCGGCGGCCCGCCAGGTGATGGTCTGTGGCCCCGCGGCCGGCGGGATCGTGCAGTCCGGGGCTCCCGCGTGCGCGACCCCGCGGAGCACGAAGGCCAGGTCCTTGGGCTCGATCGGCGCCCAGTCGGCATTCCCCTGGTTCCACCCGCCTCCCGGGTTGCGCCAGTAATAGCTCTGCCCGGATACGGCCGCGTTCCCGTCCGCGTACCAGTCGAACCGCGTCCCGATGAACTGCACGGTCATCAGGTGACGCCCGTTGGCCTCGAAGGGAACGTCCAGGTTGATGGCCGTGTCGGTGCCCAGCTCGACCACCGCCGAGGTCCCGCGCTGGAACTGCCGCTCGTACTGCAGCGCCCCGGGCACGCCCCCCGGGCCCTGCCCGTAGAAGCGCACGCGCACCCCCGTCCACGCGTTGGTGTCCTTGAGCCCCGAGACCGTCACCCGCGAGACCCGCGCGTGCAGACAGAAGTCGTCGGCCGCCTCGGCCGTGAGCGCCGAGCCCGGCCCGAAATCCGATGAGATCGCCCACGGCGACTGGATGTTGTAGTAGTCCAGCCGCTGATCCCACACGATCGGATCGAGCTGCGCCCGTGCCGCCGCCGGCAGCACCGCCACCGCCAGGCCCGCCGCCACCACCGCCCCCGACACGCTCTTCCGCCGCATTGTGCGCCCCTTCGAGTCTGCCCGTTAGCACCCGGTGTTGACGGCCTGGAACCACGCCGCCAGGAACGCCGAGATGTCCGAGGTCGTCACCGACCCGGAGTTGTCAAAGTCGCTCACCGTCGTCCCCGACGACACGTCGTTGAACCACGCCGCCAGGAAGCCGGAAATGTCCGCAGTCGTCACCTGCCCGTCCCCGTTGAAGTCCGCCGGGCAGACCGGGGGGAGCCCGATCGGCGTCAGGATCAGCGCCCGCGACGGGTCCAGCGGGATGTTCAGGTTGTCCCCCATCAGCAGGATCTGCCCCAGGTCGTTGATGTCCGCCGCCTGCCGGTACCCCGAGAACCCCGGCGCCCCCACCGACTCGGTCGTGAGCAGGAACGTCCCCCCCTCGGGCGTCCACAGCCAGGCGTCGCGCCGCGGCGTCGAGGAGGTCCCCATGTTCCCCACCACGTGCGTGTGCTCGTTGATCGCCTCCGCCGCGCTCCGCGAGAGCAGCGTCGGGGCGATCTCGATCATCACCCCGGCGTCCCACAGGAACGCGCGCCACGGGTCCGACCCGGGGATGCCGTTGGCCGAGTACCCCACCACCTCGTTGTGCTCGTTGAGCCCCTGCCCCTCCGCGTAGTCCTCGTAGGGCGGGGGCAGCGTGCCGATCAGCGTCAGCCCCGTCGCCAGCGACCAGATGTACGCCGGGCCCGCGTTGCTCCGCCCCGTGACGAACCCCGCGTCGTTGATGTCCTCGGCCGTCTGGGCCCCCAGCGCCGTCAGGTCGATCAGCCCCGTCGCGTCCGACCAGTACCACGCGTGCGTCGGCCCGCCCCCGTCCGGGCACGTCCGCCCGACCATCGCCCCCGAGCTGTTCACCGCGTTGGGGATCATCCCCGGGCAGG
>DASPKO010000081.1:0-5430 GCA_035628055.1 Phycisphaerales bacterium | reverse complement strand
AAGAAGTCGCGGAGCAGGTGCGTGCGCCGGGCGAAATAGGCGCCCGCGAGCGCGCCCCCGACGTGGGCCGCGTCACCCCCGGCGTTGGGGCCCCCGCGGAACAGGTTGAGCAGGGCCAGGGCGAGGAAGATCAGCACCGCGGTGCGCAGGCGCATCGGGATGATGAGGAAGACATCGACGATCTGGCGCGGGTTGAGCTTCGCGGCCGCCATCAGCACGCCGAAGACGCCCGCGGAGGCCCCGATGAGCGGCGTGAAGGGGTCGGAGAAGAGCAGGAGGGGAACCGACGGCTCGGCGCCGGTGGCGTCGCGGATGGCCCAGCCGACCGCGTTGAGGAGCAGATACAGCAGCGCTCCGAAGATGCCGCACGTGAGGTAGAACGCGCCGTAGCGGCGCGGACCGAGCCGTTCTTCGACCATGCCCCCGACGAAGATCAGGCCCAGCATGTTCAGGATGAGATGGGTGGCGTCGTAGTGCAGGAACTGGAAGGTGACGAAGCGCCAGACCTCGAGCCCGATGCTGTTGCCCCAGTCGTCGCGCCAGAGCAGGGCGCGACCCGTGGAGAAGTGTCCCAGCGCCTGGAGGACGGGCATGTAGGCAAAGCGTTCCTGCCCGATCCCCGCCGGGCGGGCGCCCTCGGCCGGGTCGTGGACCAGGGCGTACGGATCGACGATGGGGTGGTAGAAGATGCCCGGCTCGCCGGGGACCGGGTGGGTGATCCCCCGGTAGATCATCGCGCGGGCCTTCTGCTGGGCGGTGGGCGCCCCGATCTCGTAGAGGCCATGGGGCACCGCGTGGCCCTGGCGGAGCACCATGTTGTTGAGCAGGAAGACCGCCAGGTTGGCGATGATGAGCCAGGTGTTGAACGATCGGAAGAGCCGGCGGCCGGCGTCGCGCCGGGCGGCCGGGACGAGCGGCACCGGGTTCTCGCCGTGCTCGGGCGCGCTCATGGGCGGGATGGTAGCGGGAGGACGCCGGCACCCGCCCGGCGCCGCGCCCCGCGCTCACGAGCCGCGGCGCCGATCGGTCTCGGCCGCGAGCGTCTTCTTCTCGGCGCGCGTGAGTGAGCCCATGCCCTGGGTCGCGATCTTTCCCAGGATGCGGTCGACCTCCACCTGGTGCCGCGCCTCGGCCTGGTGGGCCTTGCGGGCCTGCTCGGCGGCGCGGTCGGGGCGCGGGCCGGAGGGAGTCCCGCGCCAGCCCGGCGACCCGAAGCCGTCCGCGGCGTCGCCGACCATGAACGCCAGGTTCTGCCTCTGGATCCAGCAGGTGATCCCCGCGAAGATGGCGATGCCGCTGAGGAACTCGCGGCCGCTGGTGATGGCGTACACGAACAGCACGCACGCCAGGATGAGACCCAGGTTGGTGGCGATCCACATGGATCGGTGGTACCCGAGCCGCCACCACAGGATCTCCTGCACGATCCGTCCGCCGTCCAGGGGGAACATCGGCAGCAGGACGTTGAACAGCAACATGTAAAAGTTGGTGACGTGCAGCCAGATCAGGACGACGTCGAGCCAGGACCCGGCGAGATTCCAAGGGATATCCGGGCGGAACGGGTTGAAGAACACCAGGTCCGGGCTGCGGGTCAGGAGGTAGACCACGCCGCCCAGGACGGGAATCAGGAGCACGTTGACGGCCGGGCCGCCGACGGTCGTGACGAGCGCGGCCGACCAGCGGTGGGGCGGGGAGACCATGGCCAGCCCGCCCAGGGGCCACATCAGGATCTGGTGGGCCTCGCCACCGACCCATCGGCACGCGAAGCAGTGCCCCAGCTCGTGCAGGAAGACCACGAAGAAGAGCCCGCCGAGCATGGCCGCGGTGTACCCCACCCCGGCCCGGTTCTCGAGCAGGCTCTGGATGAGCTGGAACGCGATGAAGAGAATGAAGAAGAGGTGAACCCGCACGTCGATGCCGGCGACGCGGCCGATCCAGAGCGACCAGGAGAGCGGGCCGGCCCCCTCGGCGAAGACGCGTTCGGACGCGGCCCGGAACCGGCCGCCGGACGGGTCGCGATAGCGCCGGTCGCCGAAGCCCATGAGCTACCGGGCCCCCGGGGCGCGCGCCGCGCCCAAGTCGACGAGCCCGCGCCGCCAAGCCAGCAGCAGGACCGCCAGGGACTTCCCGTCCTGGAGCTCGCCGCGGTCGACGAGCCGCATGACCTCGCCCGCCGCAACGCGCACGAGCCGGATGTTCTCGTCGGCCTCGGGGGCCGGAGCTCCCGCGTCCGGCTCGAGCGCCGCGAAGGCGTGCATGAGCTCGTCGGTGAGGCCGGGCGTGGTATGGAACGATCCGAGCGCCACGAGCCGTCCGCCCCGGTACCCGGTCTCCTCGATGAGCTCGCGGGCGGCGCAGCGCTCGGGGCTCTCACCGGCCTCGAGGGTGCCGGCGGGAAACTCGAGCAGGCCGCGCGCCACCGCGGCTCGCCACACGCGGATCATGACCAGGTCGCCGCCCGGGAGGATCGGCAGGATCACCACCGCCCCGGGATGACGCACGATCTCCAGCTCGTGGGTCGCCCCGCCGGGGCGGCGCACGGTGAGCTGCTGGAACTCGAAGCGCCGGCCGCGCGCCAGGGTGCGCCGGGCGGTGACCTCGGGGAGCTGGTCCGAATGTTCCGCCGGCATCACCCGACGATAGCGCCCCAAGCCGACATCGCTACCGGGAGGCCGGGCCAGGCGGCTCGATCACGACCCCGCCCGCGCCGGCGCATTCGACGGGGCCCGCCCCGGGCACGTCCAGGACCGGCTCGCCGGCATCCGAGAGCCCGCGGAGCAGCCCCCGGACCGCGCCCTGGCGAGTGGCGACCGTGGCCGGCCGTCCCAGCCCCCACAGACCGGCGCGGGCCTGGCCTAGCGTGCCCACGCGGAGGCCGGGAGCGGCCAGCTCCTCGCGCGCCTCGGCCAGGAGGAGCGCGAGCGCGGCCCGCAGATCGACGTCCCGCCCCAACTCATCGCGCAGGGTCGTGGCCGGCACGCCGCGATCGGCCAGCTCCGCCCCGAAGCGCGCCCCGGAGAAGTTGGCGTTGAGGCCGACCCCCGCGAGGACCCAGCGACGGTTCGTGCCCGGCTCGAGGACGGTCTCGGTGAGAACCCCCAGGACCTTGCCGCGATTGACCAGCACGTCGTTGGGCCACTTGAGGTGCAGCGACGCCGAGCCGGCGCCCGCCCTGGCGCAGATCGCGCCGACCGCCCGCAGACAGGCCACGCCCAGGCGCAGGCCGAGGGAGGGCGGGAGGTTCGACCCGGCGGGCAGCGGCCACACAGCCGTGAACCAGAGCCCGCCGGCGGGGCTCACCCACCGTCTTCCGAGTCGTCCCACCCCGCCGCACTGGGTCGCCGCGACGAGAGCGGTTGGCCCGGTCGGAGCGGCCCCCCCCGCGATGCGCTCGCGGGCCAGCAGGCTCGTCGAGCCGACCATCTCGTGGCGCTCGATCACAAAGCCAGCGACGACCTCCGTCACCTTGACGATCCGCGGACGAGAGCCTCCAGCCTGGCGACCTGCGCCTCGGCGCGCTCCAGGGCGCCGCGGGTGCGCTCGATGGCCTCGGCGAACTCGCCCGGATCGCCGCGCTCCACGGCACGCACCAGCAGGGGCAGCACCCAGGACGCGTACCCCGAGTCCTCGTCCGTCGCGGCGTAGAGATTCTTGTACCACGGCCGACCGGGGAGGCCGGCCTCGTCCAGCCAGGCACGGTCCAGGGCCATCAGGGCCGCGCTGGCCGACGCCGCGGCGGGCTCATCAATGTCCCCCGCGTCCGCTCGCTCGCGCCAGCGGCGCGCGAGCGCGCGAGCGCGGTCACGATGGGCGCGGGCGGACTCGAGCAGGGCCGCCAGGTCGGCCCTGGCGAGCGCCGGGGCCGCGGCGCACCGCGCCTCGAGGGCCTCGAGCTTCGTGACAAAGTCCTCCGCCGTCCCCGCGGGGTCGAGAGGGACGATCGGGTCGCCGGCGAGCCCGGCGGCGAGCGTGCCCGCCACGCGCACCACCATCAGGGCGGGCTCGTAGTCGTGCCCGACGACCTTCCAGTACCACTCGAGGTTGTCGTACACACTGTGGTAGCTGGTCCCCTTGGCCCCGCCCGCGCCCAGGCCGGCGGAGGCCACGCCCGCGTGGCACAGGAAGGCGACGTGATCGGACCCGCCGCCGATGTCGCCGATCGGGGGGCCCTCCGCCGAGGGGGCGCCGGCGGTGCGCTCCGTCCAGGCCCGGAGTACGGTGCGGTCGGGATTGCGGGCCTGGGGCACCGCGCCGGCCGCCTCGCGGATCGCCCGACGAAGCGAGGGCGAGGCGCTGGCTCCGAAATCCGGCCCCATCGCGGCCATGTCGAGGTTGATGTACGCGACCGCGTCGTCCGTGAGCTGGCGGCGCCGCGCCTCGACCCACTCGGTCGAGCCGATGATCCCGAACTCCTCGGCGCCCCAGGCCGCGAAGACAAGCGTCCGGCGCGGGCGAAGCCCGGCACGGGCTGCCTCGGCGAAGCCGCGGGCGATCTCGAGCACGCAGACGGTGCCGGCCAGAGGGTCGCTGGCGCCGAAGCCCCAGGCATCGTGGTGGGCGCCGAGAATGACCAGCCGTTCGGGCTCGGTGGTGCCGGGCAGGGTCGCCACGACGTTGAAGGTGCGCGCCAGGAAGCGCTCCTGCTCGACGCGCATGCGCACGCGCGGCGCCGCGGCGTCCTCCCCCCCGGTCAATCGATAGGTGAAGGGGAGCCCGCCTTGCCAGCCTTCCGGCACCGCGGGCCCGCGCAGCTTGGCCAGGATCTGCTGGGCCGCGCCCCAGCCCACGGGTTGCACGGGGATGCGCGGGAGATCGACCGACTCCGGAGCAAGCCGGTCGGCGTCGCGGGTCGCCTCCATGCCCGGGGTGAGCGGGTCGCCCGCGTAGCCCAGCGTGAGCACCGACCCGCGCTGGATGCAGGTGTCGTTGGCGTAGCCCCCCTCGGGATAGACCAGCCCCTTGCAGTAGCCGCTGTCGGCGGGGTCCGTATAGATGATCAGGCCGACGGCCCCCGCCTGCTCGGCGAACTTGGCCTTGTACCCCCGGTAGTTGCCCCCGTAGCGGGCAAGGACGATCCTGCCGCGCACGTCGACCCCCAGCTCGGCGAGCCTCGCGAAGTCGGCCTTGGTGCCGTAGTTGGCGTACACGACCGGGGCCGTGACGTCACCCGAACCGGAATAGGCGTTCCAGCCGAAGCTCAGGCCGTCGGCGGCGCTGTACCGGTCCTGCGGGATGATCGCCTCGTGGATCGGGAGGGAGGTCCGTGTCGGCGTGGCGGCGTCCCCGGCCCCGGTCTCGATGAGTTCGAGCTCCGCGGCCACGGGGCGGCAGAGATGCACCCAGATCTCGTGCTGCTCGACCGACAGGCCCATGGACTTGAAGGCGTCCGAGATCTCCGCCGCGGTGCGGAGGTCCCCCGCGGTCCCCGCCACG
>DASPKO010000080.1:0-3134 GCA_035628055.1 Phycisphaerales bacterium | reverse complement strand
GTCGATGGGCGCCAAGATGGTCAACGAGGTCGCCAAGCGCACCGGCGACAAGGCCGGCGACGGGACGACCGCCGCGACGGTGCTCGCCGAGGCCATCTTCCTCGAGGGCCTGCGCCACGTGAGCGCCGGGGCCAACCCGGTGCAGGTGCAGCGGGGCATCAACAAGGCCGCCGAGGCCGCCGCCGAGGCCCTCGACGCCATGGCGATCAAGTGCAAGGGCATCGAGGACTACCGCAAGATCGCCACGGTCTCGGCCAATCACGACCGGGACATCGGGGACAAGATCGCCGAGGCGATCGCCAAGGTTGGCGCCGACGGCGTGGTGGAGGTCGAGGAGGGCAAGGGGGCCGAGACGACCCTGGAGTACGTCGAGGGCATGGCCTTCGACAAGGGGTACATCTCGCCCTACTTCATGACCGACCCCAAGACCGCCGAGGCCGTGCTCGAAAACTGCCTCGTGCTGATCCACGAGAAGAAGATCGCCAACCTGACGGACCTGCTCCCCCTGCTCAACCGCGTGGCCATGACCGGGCAGCCCCTGCTGATCATCGCGGAGGAGGTCGAGAACGAGGCCCTGGCGGCGCTGGTGGTCAACCGGCTCCGGGGTGTGCTCAAGGTGTGCGCCGTCAAGGCCCCGGGCTTCGGCGACCGGCGCAAGGCCATGCTGGGGGACATCGCGGTGCTCACCGGGGGCACGTTCTTCGCCGAGGACCTGGGGCGGTCCCTCGAGAGCATCGAGGTCTCCGAGCTGGGCCGGGCCAAGAAGGTCGTGGTAACCAAGGACGAGACCACGATCATCGAGGGGGCGGGCAAGAAGGGCGACATCCAGGCCCGCGCGGCCCAGATCAAGGCCGCCTTCGAGAAGAGCACCAGCGAGTACGACCGCGAGAAGCTCCAGGAGCGGCTCGCCAAGCTCACCGGCGGGGTGGCGATCATCAACGTGGGCGCGCCCACCGAGGTCGCCATGAAGGAGGTCAAGGACCGCGTCGACGACGCGCTCCACGCCACCCGGGCCGCGGCCAAGGAGGGATACGTCCCCGGCGGCGGGGTGGCTTTGCTCCGCACCCAGGACGCGATCCGGGCGGCCCAGAAGAAGGCCAGGGGCGATGAGAAGCTCGGCTTCGAGATCGTCTTCCAGGCCGTGGAGTCCTGCCTCAAGCAGATCGCCGAGAACGCCGGCTTCGACGGCGACCTGGTCATCGAGAAGGTGCGCACGGGCGCCGGCCCGAAGGGCGGCCCGGGATTCGGCTTCAACGCCGCGACCGGGCAGTACGAGGACCTGGTCAAGGCCGGCATCATCGATCCCGCCCTGGTGGCCAAGACGGCGCTCATGAACGCCGCCAGCGTGGCCGGGCTGATGCTCACCACCAACGTGCTGGTGAGCGAGCTGAAGGAGGACACGGCCTCGACCGCCGGCGCGGTGAGCTAGAGACGCCGCCAGCGGGCACCGGGCACCCGCCGCGGGTCCCGATCGCGCCGCAGCACACCAATCCGAGCCCGGGGTCGGCAGGCCCCGGGCTCGATTGCCAGACACCGGCCCGTGCGCGGCCGGCACGACCGGGGTCGCCCCTCGTGCGGAACCTTCAGCCCGTGGCGCCATGCCCACCACCCGCGACTATTACGAGATCCTCAGCGTCGAGAAGACCGCCGACGTCGAGGAGATCAAGCGCGCCTATCGCCGCATGGCGATGAAGTTCCACCCGGACCGCAACCCCGGGGACACCGAGGCGGAGACCAGGTTCAAGGAGTGCGCCGAGGCCTACGAGGTCCTCTCCGACCCGCAGAAGCGGGCCGCCTACGACCGCTTCGGGCACGAGGGTGTTCGCGGGCAGGGGGCCGCGGCTCACGACTTCTCACGGATGAACGTCGAGGACATCTTCTCGATGTTCAACGATATCTTCGGCGCGGGAGGGGGCTTCGGGGGGCGTGCGGGCGGGGCCCGTGCCGTCGCCCGCGGGTACGACCTCGAGACGGAGGTTGCGATCAGCCTCGAGGACGTCCTCACGGGCACCGAGCGCGACGTGGAGTTCACGCGCCTGGACATCTGCGAGCCGTGCGCGGGCTCCGGAGCCAAGCCCGGGACCAGCCCGACCAAGTGTCCCACCTGCGCCGGCCAGGGCCGGGTCCAGCAGAGCGGGCTGGGCGGCATGTTCCGCATGGTCACGGCGTGCCCGGCCTGCGCCGGGCGGGGCACCATCATCAAGGAGTTCTGTCCCGAGTGCCGGGGCAAGGGGCGCGTGCCCACCAAGCGCCGCCTCGCGGTGCGCATCCCGCCCGGGGTCGCCGACGGGCAGGCCGTCCGCGTCCGGGGCGAGGGGGAACCCCCCCCGCCGCAAGTCTCGCCACGCGGAGAGGGAGGGCGGGGCGACCTGCACGTCGTCGTGCGCGTGCGCGAGCACGAGCGCTACCAGCGCCACGGCGACACGCTCGTGATGGAGCTGCCCCTCCCCTTCACCCAGGCCGCGCTGGGCGCCGAGGTGGAGATCCCCACACTCGGCGGTGAGCGGGAGAGCATCACCATCCCGCGCGGCACGCAGCACGGGGCGACGTTCCGCGTCCCGGCACGCGGCTTGCCGGACCTCCGGACCGGGCGCCGCGGCGACATGATCGCGGTTGCCCGGATCGAAATACCTAAGAAACTCAGCACCGAGCAGGAGCGGCTCCTGCGGGAGTATGCGGCGACAGAGAATCATGGCGTTCTGCCCCCCACCGAAGGGTTCTGGAAGAAGATCAAGGAAGCTCTGAACGGGTAGACCCCGGGTCCGAACGATGTTCAACCGCAGACGCACAGAGGACGAGGCGGAGGGCCGGCCCGGCATGGGGGACCAGGGCTCCGCGCCCCGGAGCGCCGCCGAGCCCGAGACCGGCGCGCCCGCCGACGCGGAGGCCGAGGCCGGCGCGGGCCCGAACCAGGCCGGCGCCCCGGAGTCGGAGGAGTCTCGCGAGCGCTATCTCCGCCTGCTCGCGGACTTTCAGAACTATCAGCGGCGCGCCCTGGGGAACGAGCGCGAGGCGCGCGTGCAGGGCGCCACCGGCGTGCTGACGAGCATCCTGCCCGTGCTGGACAACTTCGACCTCGCGCTGGCGCAGGACCCCCAGAGCGTCACGGTCCAGCAGATGCTCGAGGGCTCCCG
>DASPKO010000079.1:0-10585 GCA_035628055.1 Phycisphaerales bacterium | reverse complement strand
GCGGGGCAGACCGGGGCCGAGGAGGTGGCGGGGACGGGACCGCGCACGGTGCTGTACTGCGCCGCGGACCTGGTGTGGGCGAGCCGGATCAAGGCGACGGCGGAGGCGGTGGGCGTGGCGGCGCGCCCGGTGCGGTCCGCGGAGATGCTGGCGGCCCGGATGGCCGACACGCGGGTCGGCGGCCTGATCGTGGACCTCGAGGCCTTCGAGCTCGGGATCGCGCTGATCGGGCACCTGCGTTCGGCGGGCGGCCCGGCCGCCGGGGCCCGCGTGGTTGCCTTCGGGCCGCACGTGGAGGTTGACCGGCTGGAGGCGGCCCGGCGCGCCGGGGCGGACGTGGTGATGACCCGGGGCGCCTTCTCGGGCCGGCTCGGGGAAGTGCTCTCGGGGCTGGCGAGCGGCGGCGGAACGTGATGGACCGGGGCGCGGGGGGCCTATACTTGGCCCCCGTTCGGCCGGCGCGGTGTGCGCTGGCCGGGGGACGCACGCCTTGCCGCCCCTGTGGGGCCAAGCCGGGTGCACGGAGGCGGGCTTCGGGCCCGTTTTTCTTTCCGACGCACGCGCCGGCCGAGGAACACCGCGAGTGATCGACGAAACCCTGATTGCGTCGCTGGGCATCAGCGACGCGGACGCGACCGCACTGCTGCGCGAGGCCCTGGGGGCCGGCGCCGACGCCCAGGACAACATGGACTCGCTGCTGGGAGACCAGATCGGCGACTTCACGCCGGGCTCGATCCTCGAGGGCCGGGTCATCGGCTTCGCCGGGGACGACGTGGTCGTCGAGGTGGGGCTCAAGTCCGAGGGCCTGGTCTCGAAGGAGGAGTTCGAGCCCGGGGGCGAGCCGAAGATCGGCGACAAGGTGCAGGTGCTGCTCGAGAAGGTCGAGGGCGAGGGGGGGCTGGTCGAGCTCTCCAAGCGCAAGGCCGACCGGATGCTCTCCTGGCAGCGGATCGTGGAGACGACGCGCGAGGGGGACGTGGTCGAAGGCCGGGTGATGAAGAAGATCAAGGGCGGCCTGCTCGTGGACATCGGCGTGCCGGTCTTCCTGCCGGCCTCGCAGGTGGACGTGCGTCGCCCCGGGGAGATCGGGGACTACATCGGGCGCGACATCCGGGCGAGCGTGCTCAAGATCGACACCGAGCGGCGCAACATCGTGATCAGCCGGCGCAAGCTCATCGAGGAGGAGCGAGACGCGGCCAAGAAGCGCCTGCTGGAGAACCTCCGCGAGGGCGACCTGGTCACGGGCACGGTCAAGAACATCGCCGACTTCGGGGCCTTCGTGGACCTTGGGGGAATCGACGGGCTCCTGCACATCACGGACATGTCGTGGGGGCGGATCAACCATCCCAGCGAGCTGCTCAAGATCGACCAGAAGGTGGAGGTCAAGGTCCTCAACATCGACCGGGAGAAGGAGAAGATCGCGCTGGGCCTCAAGCAGAAGGAGGCCAGCCCCTGGGAGGAGATCGAGCAGAAGTACCCGGTGGGCTCGCGGGTCCGCGGGACGGTGGTCAACATCATGTCGTACGGGGCGTTCGTGCGGCTCGAGGACGGCATCGAGGGACTGGTGCACATCTCCGAGATGTCCTGGACCCGGCGCGTCAACCATCCCTCGGAGATCGTTTCCCCGGGGCAGGAGGTGGACGTCGTCGTCCTGGACATCAACAAGGACAAGCAGGAGATCAGCCTCGGCATGAAGCAGACCGAGGTCAATCCCTGGGAGCTGGTCAGCGAGAAGTACCCGCAGGGCACGGTCATCGAGGGCACGGTCCGCAACCTGGCGAACTACGGGGCGTTCGTGGAGATCGAGCCGGGCATCGACGGCCTGCTGCACGTCTCGGATATCTCGTGGACCAAGAAGGTCACTCACCCCAACGAGGTCTTCAAGAAGGGCGACAAGGTGACGTGCGTCGTCGTCGACGTCGATCGCGAGAAGCAGCGCGTGGCCCTGGGGCTCAAGCAGCTCACCGAGGACCCGTGGCTCTACGCCATCCCGGAGCACTACAAGCCCGGCATGGTCGTCCGCGGCAAGGTGACCAAGATCACCAACTTCGGCGTTTTCGTCGAGCTCGAGCAGGACCTCGAGGGCCTGCTGCACATCTCCGAGCTGGCCGACCACAAGGTGGAGAACCCGCAGGACGTGGTGAAGCCGGGCGACGAGGTGGACGTCAAGATCCTCCGCGTCGACACCGAGGATCGCAAGATCGGCCTCTCGCTCAAGCGCGCCCAGTGGGGCGACACCGACGGCCTGGCCGACCGGGGCGACCGCGAGCGGCGCGGGCCGGTGCCGACCAAGGGCGGCATGGACGAGCACGGGGCCATGGGCACGCACAAGATCGTGCTGGGCGCTGGCGGTGGCAAGAAGGGCAAGAAGGACAAGGAGGTCCCGGAGGAGGACGAGGAGTAGCCCGACCGGCTCGCCTCACCCTGTCGAACTCACGGGCCCTCCGGCACTGCCGGGGGGCCTGTTCATTTCCCGGGCGCGGCGCGGCCCGGCGGCGCTTCCGGCCCGGGCGGGCCCGGGCGTCCGGCGATCGCCTGGCCCGGCGCCACCACGCGGACGAGCATGCCGGTGAACGCGACGGCCTGGCGCGGCGCGGCGTCGGACGGGCTCGTGAACTCCACGCCGCGGCGGATGTCGGTGAGCTTGCCGGCGCCAAACCAGAGGACCGAGGCGGGCGCATCGGGTCCAGGCTCGACGCGTGCTGTCCCTGTGTCGTCGACCAGGACCACGGTCCCGCCGGCCAGCGCCAGGCCCACGCGCGGTGAAGACGTCGCCAGGGCCCAAAGGAGCCCGCCCAGGCGGTTCTCGGTGTGCCGCGCGTCGTCGAAGGCGCGGGTCTGGATGATCCACCCGGGGAGCAGGCCTCGGCCTGGCAGGAGGCCCAGTCCGCCCGTGAACAGGGCGCGCGGGTCGGCCTCGGGGTCGACGACCACGTCTCCGGCGCCGGAGTCGGCGAGCTCGTGCCCGCGGACGGGCCCGGCCAGGTTCGCGGGGCGGTCCGGCTCGGTCTCCGGGCGCATGAAATCGCTGGTTTGCGCGCGGGTGATCCGCCAGGTCGTGAGGTCGATGCGATCGCCCGCGAGGAGGTGGGAGACCTCGGCGTTGATGCCGTGGGGGGGCGCCTCGTGCGGCAGGTGGGGCGCCGGTCCGCCCCGCCGCGGCGCCACGACCACGGCGGCGCCCTGCCCGAGCACCACCGCGGTGCCGTCGGGGTCGACGCACAGGGCGGTGCGCGTGTCCATGCCGATGCCGACCAGGTCGTGCCCGAGCTCGCGTTGCGCCCGGGCGAGCATGACCAGGAACCGGGCCAGGCGCCCGCGCTCGGTGAAGTGCGTGTCGAACATCATGCCCGGGACCAGGTCGAGAAATCCGACGTCGAGGGTGATCTTGGGGGTTTGGGCGTCGCGGAGCGCGTCGAGCGGGGCGCACGAGCCGTTGCGCGCGTCGTAGTCGACGATGCCCAGCACCGCGCAGCCGGCGCTGGTGCCGCCCACCACGCCCCCGCGGCGGAAGACCTCGAGGATGGCGGCCTCGGTGGGCGTGCCCTTGAAATACTGGACGTAGCGCGTCTGCGAACCACCCCGGAGCCACACGATGTCGCTGCCCGCGATGGCGCGCGCGATCTCGGGATCGGCGGCGTTGGCGTCGTTGATCCAGAGGTCGGCGACGGTGCCCGCGCCGGCGGCGCGGAAGCGCTGGATGAGGCGGTCCTCGGGGTCGTTGGGCTCGGGGGCGTCGGGCTCGCGCACCCCATCGAACGAGCCGATGATCGCGACCGCGATCGGGCGGTGCGGATCGGGCCCGCCGGCCCGGGCGCGCCCGTCCCGGGCCGACTGAACCATCCAGCGGAAGACGGGCGATGACCATTCGCCGCGGCCGATGCTCCCGCCCCCCTCGGCGCAGACGTAGCCCTGGGCGTGGGCCGCGGAGGGATCGGCGCCGCCGAGGGCGAGGGCCGAGAACAAGATGATCGCGAGACGGACCGATCGGGGCGCGGGGGCCGTCCCGGTCGGTCGTCGCCATGGCCGGGCGCCCGTCATGGGCGCGACTCTAGCAGAGGGCGACGAAGCTCAGGACCGCGAGGATCGCGATCTTGCGGCGGTGCATGTTGAAGACGAGCCAGGCTGCCATCGGTCCGCTCTTTCTGTTGTGAGGCTCTGCGGTTGTACCGGCCGGTACACTTGGGGCCCCGTGCCGAGGAGACCTCCATGTGTTTCACCCTGCGGCGGCCTTCCGTTGGCCCGATCGCGCCGGGAGCTGCCCCGGCACGGAAGAGTCTGCCACGGCTCGTGGCGGCACGCAACATCGCGGGAAGGTCCGCGCGGGGATATCCACGTCTGATAAGCCCCGGCCGGTGCGCGACCCTGCTCGCGATACTGGCGCTGGGCCTGTGTCTCGCGCCCGGTTCGGCGCGCGGCGCTCACGGCGCGGCGGGCGGGCCCGAGCCCGTCGCGGCCCTCGGCCCCGCGGCCGCCTTCGCCGCCTATCGGGCCGTCGAGCGCGTCGTGCGCGGGTGGGACGACCCGGAGTCGCTGCGGGGCGAGCTCCCGGCGGTGCCGGGATGCTCGGTGCAGCTTCGGTACGGCGGGCGCCTCGCCGGGCGCGGCACCGCGATGACCGCGGGCACGGCGGCCGAGCCTTCGAGCGCGGTGATCATCACGGCGCTCCGGGCCGCGATGGGCGAGGTCGAGGAGCGCCTGCCGGTCCCGAACGACCTGCTCGCCGAGGAGCATCGGCGCGAGCGGTCGGCGAACCTGGCGATCAGCGTCGAGTTCGCGGGGCCCGCGGTGGCGGTGCGGGCGCTGACGTACGCGCAGGCCGAATCCGAGCTGGCGTGGGGGCTCGACGGCGTGGCGGTCTCGGCGGGAGAGCGCGTGGAGGCCGTGTTTCCCGCGATGATGCTCGTGACGGGGACCCCGCCGGCGCGGGCGATTTCCGCGGCGGCGTCGGCGTTGCTGGGCGGGGGCGAGGGGGTGAGCGAGCCGCGCGACCTGGCGAGCCGGCACGGCGCCAAGGTCTGGCGGATGCGGACGACCCATCTGGCGCAGGCGACGCCGCGCGCCGAGCCGGTGTTTCTCCACCGCGGGGGGCGGCTGGCGCGCCTGGAGGAGATGGATCGGGCGGGGCTTCGTGAGTTCGCGGGCGGGCTGGCCGCACATCTGAGCGCGCACGCTCCGCGCGCGGGGGCAGCGGCATGGGCGGGGGACGTCTACGACCCCGTGCGTGATGCGCTGGCGCCAAGCGACCCGGTGCTCAGCGCCGCGGTGGCCGTGCTCGCGCTGCGGGGCCACTTGGCGCTCATGGGCGACGCGGACCCGGAGTCGGACCGGATCGGTGAGGCCGTGCGCGCCTACGAGCAGGAGCTGCGGCGGGGCGCGCGGGCGCGCCGCGGGGACCCCCTGGCGCTGGCCGCGCTCGGCGTCGCCGACGTAAACGAGGCCGACATCGCGGGCGGACTCGAGGGGGCGTACAGCGAGGCGACCGGGTTCGCCGAGACGGTCCCGGAGGGCGCCCGCGGGTTTGTCGCGCTCGCGCTGGTCGCGCGGGGCGCGCCGGGGGCGGAGAGCGCCGTGCGGCGCGTCTACCGGGAGACGCCCCCGGGGCGGCTCGTCGGCCAGATGCCCTGGCTGGGCCTGGCGGAGCTGCGCCTGGCCGACCGGGGAAAGACCCCGGGCGCACGGGCGCATGTGGCGGCCGACGTGGCCCTGCGGCACATGCGCGCTCACGTGTGGGATCACCAGGTCGGGCAGATCGCCGCGGGGTCGGACCACCCCGACCTCGTGGGCGGGATCGTGTTCACCGCGAGCCCCGGCCGCGAGCCATCTTGGCACGGCGCCAAGCCGGTCGCGTTCCTGGCCATGATGGTTCGCGACGATCGCCTGACCGATCCGGGCGAGCGGCACGGCGAGCTGGCCCGCCTGCTGAGCTCCGTGCGCTTCCTGCGCCAGCTCGCCGCCGACGAGGCGGCGTGTTGGATGTACGCGGACCCGGAGCTGGCGATGGGGGGTGTGCGCGGGTCGGCGTGGGATCAAACCATGCGCTCGGAGGCGACGAGCCTCACGCTCCTGGCGGTGTGCGAGACGATCCGGAGCCTCGACGCGCTGGCGGGGCGACGGGGCGTCGAGGTCGGGGGCGGCACCGGGGGCCGGGGAACGCCGGGCGCGCCAAAACCCTAGAAAACACGGCGAATCGCGGGTTCCGCGGCGCGCACGCGCGGGCGGTTTTGCCTACAATCCCTGCCGGGTTTCCGGGCCCGCGCCGCCGGCGTTCGGGACAGGCCCCGTGGGGCTTTTCGGCCCCTTCAAGCCGGGCTTCCACTCCCGCGCGGAGCATACGGCGTGCCCGAGCCGGCGCGCCCGAGAGAGACCATGCCAGAGCGCTCAGGACCGTCGACCCCGCACCTCGGCCGCCCATCATCCACCCCGAGCAATGGAGCCGCCGACACCCCGCACGGGACGTCCGGGCGCGGCGCCGCGGGGGGCGGGGGGGCGGGTGATACCCCCGGCGGCGGGGGCGAGGGGGGGGGGGCGACGCCGCCCGGCGGGGGAGGCCCGGGCGCGGGCGGTGACGACTTCGGGGCCGGGCACGTCGTCGACCTGCAGATCGAGCGCGAGCTGCAGGACTCGTACCTCACGTACGCGATGAGCACGATCATGGACCGGGCCCTGCCCGACGTCCGCGACGGGCTGAAGCCCTCGCAGCGGCGCATCCTGGTCGCCATGAACGACCTGAACCTGCGCCCGGGGCGCAAGCACCTCAAGTGCGCCAAGATCTGCGGCGACACCAGCGGCAACTACCACCCGCACGGCGAGGGGGTGATCTATCCGACGCTGGTCGGGCTGGCCCAGGGGTGGAAGATGCGGGCCCGCCTGGTCGACCCGCAGGGGAACTTCGGCTCGATCCAGGGGGACCCGCCGGCGGCGATGCGGTACACCGAGGCCCGCATGACGCAGGCCGCGGTCGACATGCTCGAGGACCTCGAGCTCTCCACCGTCGCGTTCCAGCCCAACTACGACGACCGCCTGGTGGAGCCGACGGTGCTGCCGGGCAAGTTTCCAAACCTGCTCATCAACGGCGGGGTCGGGATCGCGGTGGGCATGGCCACGAGCATGGCCCCGCACAACCCGGCCGAGGTGTTCGACTCGATCGTGCGGCTGCTCGACAACCCGGCGGTCGGGCTGGGCGAGCTGATGCAGGACGTGGTGGAGAACGGGCAGGTGACGCGGCGCGGGATCAAGGGCCCCGACTTTCCGACCGGGGGGATCATCCTGGGGCGGGCCGGGATCGTCGACGCGTACGCCACCGGGCGCGGCAGGGTGACCGTCCGCGGCGTGGTGCGCACGGAGGAGACGCCCGGTGGCCGCACGCAGATCGTGATCGACTCGATCCCGTTCGGCCTGGTGCAGAACACGCTGATGGAGCGGCTGGTGGAGGCGGTCCGCGAGGAGCGGATCACCGAGGTGTCGGACGTGCGCGACGAGTCGGGGCGCGAGGCCCGGACGCGCGTGGTGATCGAGCTGAAGCGCGGGGCCGACCCGGCGGTGGTGGAGAACCAGCTCTACGAGTTCACGCCGCTCCAGATGACCTTCTCGATCAACTCGATCGCGCTGGTGAACCGGCAGCCGCGGACGCTCTCGCTCCTGGAGCTGCTGCGGTACTACATCGAGCACCGGGGCGAGGTGATCCGCCGGCGGACGAACCACCTCCTGACGGAGGCCAAGAAGAAGGCCCACGTGCTCGAGGGGATGATCTATGCGGTCTGCGAGATCGACGAGGTGATTGCGCTGATCCGGTCGAGCCAGACCCGGGCCGAGGCGATCGGCAAGCTGATGGCCCGCGCCTTCCGGATCACCCCCGGGCACCGCTTCGCGCCGATCATCCCCCGCCGGCTCATGGAGCAGGCCGAGGCGGCGCTGGGGGCCGGGGGCGGGGTGGCGCTCACGCGCGTGCAGGCCGAGACCATCGGCGGCATGCGGCTCCTGCAGCTCGTGGGTCTCGAGATCGAGCGGCTCGTGGGCGAGTACGCCGAGCTGGTCGCCAAGATCGAGGACTACGAGGACATCCTGGCCCGTCCCGAGCGCGTGACGGCGATCATCCGCCAGGACTGCGAGCAGATGCGGGCCCGCTACGGCGCGGGGAGGCTGGGGGAGCGGCAGACGCGCATCGAGGAGGCCGCGGGGGACATCAACCTCGAGGCGCTCATCGCGGTCGAGGACATGACGGTGACGATCTCCCGCCAGGGGTACGCCAAACGGGTGCCCAGCGGGACCTACCGCCAGCAGGGACGGGGGGGCAAGGGGGTCATCGCGGGAACGGCCAAGGACGACGATTTCATCGAGCACGTCTTCGTGGCGAGCACCCACGACGACCTGCTCTGCTTCACGACCACGGGGCGGGTCTTCAAGATCCGCGTCTACGAGCTCCCCGAGCTCCCGCGGCAGAGCAAGGGCCGCCCGCTGGTGAACCTGCTGGACCTGCGCGCGGGGGAGCGGACGTGCGCGTACTTGGCCGTCAAGAACTTCGAGGAGAGCAGCAACTTCCTAACGTTCGTTTCGCGGGACGGCATCGTCAAGCGCACGCCGCTGAAGGAGTACCGGAACGTGCACCGGGGCGGGCTGATCGCCGCCGGGCTGAAGGAGGGCGACGAGCTGCTCGACGTGACCCTCACCGACGGGAACGACGACCTGCTGCTGGTGACCGCGGGCGGGATGGCGATCCGCTTCAACGAGCAGGACGTGCGGCTGATGGGGCGGGCCGCCGCGGGCGTGAAGGGGATCGAGCTCGGCGAGGGTGACCGGGTGATCGGCGTGGGGGCGATCCGCATGAGGCCCGACGCCGAGGGAGACCTGATGACCGTCGATGCGGCCCAGGCGCTCCTGACCATCACCGAGCACGGCTATGGGAAGCGGACGCTCGTGGACGAGTACCGGGTGCAGCCCGAGGCGGGGAAGCCGCGGAGCCAGTCGCGCGGCGGCAAGGGGCGGAGCGACATCGCCACCAGCGAGCGGAACGGGCGCTCGGTCGCGGCGCTGGTGGTGCGTGACACGGACGATGCGGTAGTGGTGACACGGAGCGGCCTGCTGGTGCGCATGCCCGTGGCCCAGATCCGGTGCACGGGGCGGGCCGCCCAGGGCGTGCGCGTGGTGCGCCTGGAGGAGGGAGACGCGGTGGTCGCGGCGGCGCGGCTCGACGGGGAGGGGGACGAGAACGGCACGCCCGCGGGCGAGGCGGAGGTCGGCGGCGCCGACCCCGCGGCCTAGTAGGCCAGGCAGGCCTCGATGGCCTCGCCGATGCGCGCCGGGTCGGGGAGGTAGTCGAGCTCGAGCTTGTAATAGGGCATCACGGTGTCGAACCCCGTGACGCGCTGCACAGGCGCCTCGAGCTGCAGGAAGCACCGCTCCTGGATGAGCGCCGCCAGCTCGGCGCCGAGACCGCAGGTCTTGGGGGCTTCGTGGACGATCACGCAGCGTCCGGTCTTCTGGACCGAGGCGGCGATGGTGTCGGCGTCGATGGGATAGATGGTGCGCAGGTCGATCAGCTCGACCGAGACGTCCTCGTGGAGCCGGTCGAGGGCCGCGACGCACTCGTGCACCATGGCGCCCCAGGAGACGAGGGTGAGGTCCGTCCCTTCGGCGACGACCTTCGCCTGGCCGATCGGGACGGTGTACTCGTCCTCGGAGACCTCCTCGCGGAAGGCGCGGTAGATGCGCTTGGGCTCGAAGAAGACCACCGGGTCGGGGTCGCGGATGGCGGCGATCAGCAGGCCCTTGGCGTCCGCGGGCGTGGAGGGCATGACGACCTTGAGGCCGGGCGTGTGCGCGTAGATCGCCTCGGGCGAATCGGAGTGCAACTCCGGGGCGTGGATGCCGCCGCCCACGGGCACGCGGACCGTCAGCGGGATGGTGATGGCGCCGCGGGTGCGGGTGCGATAGCGGGCGGCGTGGCTGACGAGCTGGTCGTAGGCCGGGCCCAGGAAGCCCTCGAACTGAATCTCCGGCACCGGTCGCATCCCCGCCATGGCCAGGCCGATGGCGGTGCCCATGATGCCCGACTCGGCGAGTGGGGTATCGGCGACGCGCTCGGCGCCGAAGCGGGCCTGCAGTCCCTCGGTCACGCGGAAGACCCCGCCGTTCTTGCCGACGTCCTCCCCGAGGACGACGACGCGCGGGTCGGCCTCCATCTCCTGGGCGAGGGCGAGGTTGATGGCCTGCACGAGAGTGAGTTGCGCCACGTCGATCCCTTCCTGGCCCGGGCCCGCGCGGGGCCGGGCCCTGGTCGCGTCATTCAACCTGGGAGGCGGACTGTCCGGTCGATCCTTCGTCGTCCTCGGTGCTCTCCCCCCACCACGCGGCGGGCAGGGCGGCGGCGAGCTTGCCGGCCACGTCGGCCGGCGCCGAAGGCAGGTCGACCGAGCTGCTCATGCTGCTGTAGCTGAACCAGACCTCCGAGCCCCTGACCCCGCCGAGCAGGCCGCGCTTCTCGCGCACGGCGCGGACCTGGATCGGGTTGATCCAGACTTCCCGACCGTCGGCATCGTGGAACTGCACGAACATCGGGCCGGTCCTCCGGGCTCAGGCGCGCTGC
>DASPKO010000078.1:0-15100 GCA_035628055.1 Phycisphaerales bacterium | reverse complement strand
TTGCCTTCCTTCTGCTTCTCCAGCAGCTTGCGTTTGCGGCTCACGTCCCCGCCGTAGCACTTGGCCGTCACGTTCTTGCGGAAGGCCTTGATCGTCTCCCGGGCCACCACCTTGCCACCGATCGCCGCCTGCAAGGGGATCTCGAACTGGTGCCGCGGGATCTGCTCCTTGAGGCGCGAGATCAGCACCCGCCCGCGGCGCTCGGCGTGCTCGCGGTGCACGATGATCGAGAGGGCCTCGACGGGCTCGCCGTTGACCAGGATGTCGAGCTTCACGAGGCTGTCGGCCCGGTACCCGGTCACCTCGTAGTCCATGGTGCCGTAGCCGCTGGTCATCCCCTTGAGCTTGTCGTAGAAGTCGTAGATGATCTCGGCGAGGGGGATCTCGAAGGTGAGCATGTCGCGGGTGTCGCTGACGAAGTGCTGCGACTTGTAGATGCCGCGCCGATCCATGCACAGCTTCATGATGTCGCCGATGTACTCCTTGGGCAGGATCACGTCGACCTTGCAGATGGGCTCGCGGACCTCCTCGATGGTGCCGGGGTCGGGGAGGTCGGCGGGGTTGTGGACCTCGAGCAGGGCCTTGCCGTCCTCCTCGCCCAGGATGGTGATGTCGCGCCCCGAGGCCGAGTCCTTCTTGAGGTGGAAGCTGCCGCGCATCAGGATGCGGTAGGAGACGGTGGGGGCGGTCTGCACGATCTCGACGCCGCCCTCGCGCTCCAGGCGTTCCTGGACGATGTCCATGTGGAGCAGGCCCAGGAACCCGCAGCGGAAGCCGAAGCCCAGCGCGTCGGAATGCACGGGCATGAAGGTGAACGAGGAGTCATTGAGGCTCAGCCGCTCCATCGCCTGGCGGAGCTCCTCGAAGTCGGTCGCTTTCTCGCCCGCGGCCCCCGTGGCGGGGTAGAAGTCGCAGAAGACCATCTGCACGGGGGGCTTGTACCCGGGGAGGGGCTCGGCGGCGGGGTCGGCCTCGAGCGTGATCGTGTCGCCGATGCGCACGTCCTTCAGTGAGCGGATCGCCGAGACGACGTACCCGGTCTGACCGGCGTGGAGGCCCGGCACGCGCACGGGTTTGGGGGTGTACATGCCCAGTTCGGTCACCTGGAAGGTGCGCCCGGTGCCCATCATGCGGATCTTGTCGCCGACCTTCAGGGCCCCGTCCATCAGACGGACGTAGACGATGACGCCGCGGTAATCGTCGTAGACGGCGTCGAAGATCAGGCCGCGGGTCTGGGGCATGACCGGGGCGCGGGGCGGTGGGAACTTGTCGCAGATGGCGGCGAGCAGCTCGGGGATGCCCTGCCCCGTCTTGGCGGAGACGAAGATGCAGTCCTCGGCGGGGAGGCCGAGCACCTGCTCGATCTCCATGGCGATCTCCTCGGGGCGGGCCGAGGGGAGGTCGATCTTGTTGACCACGGGGATGAGGGCCAGGTCCTCGTTGATGGCCAGGTAGGCGTTGACGACGGTCTGGGCCTGCACGCCCTGGGTGGAGTCGACGACGAGCAGGGCCCCCTCGCAGGCCTTGAGGGCGCGCGAGACCTCGTAGTTGAAATCCACGTGCCCGGGCGTGTCGATGAAGTTGAGCATGTAGAGAGGGGGCGCCGCGGGGGCCGGGGTCCGCGCGGCCAGGGCGGCGCCACCGAGCGACGGGGCGACGGGGCTGCGCGACTCCCGGTCGCGCTCGCTGTCGGTCTCGGGCTCGGAGCCGGGGGGCGGGCCCCACTCGGGATGGTCGGTCTCGAGGGCGTCGGCCTTGTCGCCCGGGCTGTGGTGGTGATAGACGGTGACCGCCGAGGCCTTGATGGTGATGCCGCGCTCGCGCTCGATGTCCATGGAGTCGAGGAGCTGCTCCTTGGCCTCGCGCGCGGAGACGGCGTTGGTCGCCTGCAGCAGCCGGTCGGCGAGCGTCGACTTGCCGTGGTCGATGTGCGCGATAATGGAGAAGTTGCGGATGAGCGTGCGCGGGTGTGACGTCGGATCGGGCATGGGTGCTGTCGGAGGGGCGGGCAGGACGGCGGGCGGGGCTGGGCCGCGGCATCACCGCGACGGTGAGGCGGTGTCCATGGTAGCGCCGGCGGGGTTTCTTCTGCGCCGGGCGCCGGAGTGTCGGCGGCGATGTCTCTTTGCTAGTCCCGCCCGATCGCTCGCTCGAAGGTCTCCCACGCCCACCAGGCCAGCCCGGCCAAGACCGCCGCGTTGCCGACCACGAGCAGCAGGATCGCCGCCGTGCGCGGCGTCATGGCGAAGCGCGACAGGGCCCACCGCGGTCCATGCCGGGCGTAGGCCCTGGCCAGGTCGCGCGTGCGGTGCCGGCGGAGCGGGCGATCGACGTCGTAGGCCGCCCCGCATTCCGGGCACAGGCCGCGCCGGCGGAGCCCGGCCAGCGGATAGGCGCAGGCCGAGCAGATGAGCCGGTCGCGTCGGTCGAGAGCGGCAACCACGTGCTCAGCTTGCCGCGCCCCCGGGTCGGACGCCACACTGGGACGGAAAGCCGGTCAGTGCCGCGCGGCGGAGACCCGGGCCGCCACTCGGACCACGGCCCCGTCGCCGATCACAAAGACCGTGTCGCCCGCCGCGGGCGTGATGACCAGCCCGCCGGTGAACGAGCCGAAGGCGGGGAGCACCAGGCAGTGGGGCCGGAGCCAGAAGCACGGCGCCCGCGCCCCCTTCACCCCGCTGCCGCGGATCGGGGCCATCGCGACGACCGGGTGCAGGTGCCCGGCGAGGACGGCATGGGCTCCGGCGGGCGGGTCGCAGGCGTCGTGCGCGAACGCCAGGCCGCCTTCGAGCAGGGGCTCGTGCACGCATCGGAAGCCCCACGCCGCGGGCGGGTCGCCCGCCGCCCGATCATGGTTGCCGCGCACCAGCAGGATGTCCAGCTCGCGATGGCGGTCGCGCCAGTCCGCCACGGCCGACATGGTTTCCTCCGAGCGGCCGGAGCGTGCGTGGAGCAGGTCGCCCAGCAGGAGCAGCCGCTCAGGCCCGAACGCGGCGAGCAGGCGGTCGAGCCGGGCCAGGTCGGCGGCGGTGGTTCCCTCGGGCACGGGCAGGCCGGCGGCGCGGAATGCCGAGGCCTTGCCCAGGTGCAGGTCGGAGAGGAGCAGGGTCGCGGCGCGAGGCCACCAGACCGCCTTCTCCGGCAGGAGCCTCCAGAGCTCGCCCGCCCAGGGAATCTCGATGCCAGCGCTCATCGCGGGCCTCCTCCATCCGCACGCCCGGGCGCGTCACGATCCGGCGTCCGGAGCGGGCGGCCCTGGCACCGCGCCCCTGGCCACCCCGGGGCGGCGGCGCGAGCGCGCCGGTCTGGGAACGCCCGCCGGTGCCCGGTCGGCCTCGGCCTCCAGGCGCAGGACCATCTTTGCCACACGGTCCGCCCATTTCTCCGTCGAGACGTGGTTCTCGCGCAGGCGGTCCGCGAAGACCGGGAAGGCCAGGGGGGAGATCTGCGGCGGGTCGAAGATCACGATCTTCCACCCGGCGATCCGCTCCAGCGCCCGGACCATGCGCCGCACCTCGAGCTGCTCCTGGAGAACCTCGCGCCGGGCCTGGTCCAGCAGCATGTTCTCCGGGTCGAACTGGGTGAAGACGTCGAAGAAGAGCTCGCTCGAGGCCTGAAGGTGGCGCACCGGGCGCGGGGCGCCCGGGAAGCCCTGCACCACCAGCCCGGCGATCCGGGCGATATCGCGGAAACGCCGGCGCGCCAGCCGCGTGGCGCCCAGGCACTCGAGCAGGTCCTCCACCAGCCGCTCCGTCGAGAGCACGCGCCGCCACCCGGCCTCGTCGAGCGTGAAGGGGTCGATCTCCCACTCGTCTTCCGGGGCGCGCGCGGCCAGCAGCAGCTCCATCCCGTAGTCGTTGGCGGTGGACGTGACGGACATCGGCCGGCGCGCCGCCAGGCGGTAGGCCAGGAGCGCCGCCAGCCCCTCGTGCACCAGCCGCCCCTCGAACGGGAACAGATACAGGTGACGCCCGTCGCGGGTGCGCACGCGCTCGATCAGCAGCTCGCCCGGGCCCGGGAGATGCGACCAGCGCCGCTGCACTTCCAGCAGGGGCCTGACGGACCGCATCTCCGGGCTGGCATACACATCGTCGCGGGCCTCGTCCATGCGCCGGCGCACCGCGTCGGCCAGTTGCGTGGAGAGGGGCATCTTGCCGCCGTCCCACGTCGGCACCGCGCCCCCCGGCCCCTTGGCCTTGCGGGCCGAGGCGATAAGCCCGCGCACCCGCACCAGCTCGAGAAACCGGCCGGCGAAGACGAACTTGTCGCCGGGCGCCAGGCGCCCGATGAACGATTCTTCGATGGTCCCCAGCGTGCGCGTGCCCAGCTTCACGACCATGCTCGTCGCGCTGGTGATGGTGCCGATCGAAAAGCGATGCAGGCGCGCGATCGCCGGCGAGGCGACGGTGTAGAGCGGCCCGTTCCCATCGCCGGCCTCGGAGGGGAGCGCCGGCGCGGGCGGGCACGGCCCCTGCCCCGCGGCCACGGCGGGCGGCGCGGCCCGCACGAGCGCCGGGGCCACCCGGCAGTAGCGCGGATAGGCCGTCAGCGCCGGTCCCCCGCGCACCACGAAGTCCACGCACCAGGACCACTGCTCCTGGCTCAGATCGCGATAGGCGTAGGTCCCGCGGACCTCTTCGAGCAGCTCCCCGGCCCGGAACCCGCCGCCCGCGGCCACCGTCACCAGGTGCTGCACCAGGACGTCGAGCGGCCTGGCCAGCGGCTCGCGGGCCTCCATCTCGCCCCGGGCGATCGCCTCGCGCGCCGCCGCGAACTCGATGAGCTCGAGCGCGTGCGTGGGAACGCAGGTCACGCGGCTGGGGGCGCCGGGTCGGTGCCCGCTCCGTCCGGCCCGCTGCAGCAGCCGGGCCACGCCCTTGGGACTCCCGACCTGGATCACCTGGTCCACGGGCGAGAAGTCCACGCCCAGGTCGAGACTCGAGGTGCACACCACCACCTTGGCCTGGCCGGCCCGCAGCCGATCCTCCACGCGCTCGCGCAGCCCCCGGTCGAGCGAGCCGTGATGGATCGCCACCGCCCCGGCCTTGACCCATTCCGGGCGCGACGTCACGATCGCGCGGAACCAGTTCTCCGCCTGCGACCGGGTGTTGGTGAACAGGAGCGTCGAGCGCGGCGCGGGTGCGGACGCGCCGGTCGCGGCGGCGGTCCCGTCGGCAACCGCCTCCGCCGGCGTCACCGCTCCCGTCGCCAGGTCCAGCCGTCCCTCGATCGCCGCGAGCACCTTGTCGAGCAGCTTGAGCCCGAGGTGCCCCGCCCACGGGAACCGCTGGATGTCGTCGGGCAGGACCGTCTCGACGCGCACGTCCTTGGGCACGACGCCGCGAACCAGCGTGCCAATCCCGGGACGGCCCATGAGCACGTCCATCGCCTGGCCCAGGTTGCCCAGCGTCGCCGACAACCCCCAGACGCGCAATCCGGGGGCGAACGCTCGCAGCCGCGCCAGCGCCAGCTCGGTCTGCGTGCCGCGCTTGGTGCCCATCAGCTCATGCCACTCGTCCACCACCACGGCCCGCACGCTCGCCAGGCGCTCGCGCGCGTCCGGGTACGAGAGCAGGAGCGAAAGGCTCTCGGGGGTCGTCAGCAGGCACGTCGGCAGCCGCTCCTTCTGCCGGGCGCGCAGCGTGGCCGAGGTGTCCCCGGTGCGGGTCTCGACGCTCCAGCGCGCGCCCAGGCCCAGCCCCTTGACGGCGTGGGCGATCGACTGCGCCGAGTCGTTCGCCAGGGCACGCATGGGGGTGAGCCAGAGCAGGTAGAGCGGGGCCGTCTGGGCGCGCCCCCGGCGCGCCCGCTCGCCCGCGGTGCCGCGCACCGGCTCGGGCGCGACCTCGGGCCGGACCTCACCCCCCGTCCCGCCAGGCCCGGCGCCCGGCGGCCCGGGATCGGGCGCGTCCATCCACGTCGCCAGCGGCCCGCCGAGGGCCGCCAGCGTCTTGCCCACGCCCGTGGGCGCGTTGATCAGCCCGGACTCGCCGCGTGCAAACGCCTCCCACGCGGCGCGCTGGAACTCGAAGGGCGTCCAGCCCTGGTCCGCGAACCACGCGAGCACGCGCGCCGTCCCCCGGGTCACGACCGGGCCTCCAGCGCCGCCTCACGGGCCCGCAGGAGCTCGCGCAGCGCGGCGAGCGTGTCCGCCTCCTCGGGCTCTTTGTCCTGGCGCCAGCGGGCGATGCGCGGGAACCTGACCGCGATCCCCGACCGGTGCCGGGTGGACGGGCGGATGTCCTCGAAGGCGATCTCGAAGACCAGGGCGGGCCGCACCATCCGCACCGGCCCGTGCTTCTGCACCGTGTTGCGGCGCACGAAGGAATCGACGCGGCGCAGCTCCTCGTCGGTCAGGCCTGAATACGCCTTGGCGAAGGGGACCAGCTCCCGGGCGGGGGCGCTCGGGCCATCCGACCAGAGGGCAAAGGTCTGGTCGGAATAGATGCTCGCGCGCTTGCCCGTGCCGGGCTGCGCGTACAGCAGCACCGCGTCGACCGAGAAGGGATCGATCTTCCACTTCCACCAGCCCGCCCCCCCGGGACCGGACCGGGCCCGTCCCACGCCGTAGACCGATTCCCGCGGCTTGAGCATCAGGCCCTCCACGCCGAGCCGGCGTGCGGCGGTGCGCAGGGCGGCGGCCTCTTCCCAGCTTGCCGCCGGCGCCACCGGGGAGAGCCGCAGCGCGGGTTCTCCCGGCAGGCCGGAGCCGGCGTGCCGGGCGCGCGCGCCGCTCAGCACGCGCTCGAGCAGCAAGCGCCGCTCGGCGAGCGCGAGCTGGCGGACGTCCGCGCCGTGGTGCTGAAGCACGTCGTACGCCATGAAGACCACGCCGCGGGCCGGCGCGCCCGTCCCGGCCCCGAGCCCGCTCGCGCCCCGCCGGCGCGGCCGCCCCGGCCGTTCCGCGCGGTCGCCAAAGAGCCGGAGCTGCCCCTCCCCGTGCCCGCTCGTGCCCGGACCTGGCCGCTCCGCCCCCGGCACCAGCCCGGCAGCCACCGGGTCCTTCCGTCCGAGCCGGCGCTGCAGCTCCGAGAAGGGCCGGGGACGACCCCCCTCCGAGAACTCGGGCCCCTGCCAGAGCAGGATCTCGCCGTCGAGCACCGTGCCGGGATCAAGCAGCAGGGCCGCGGCGGCGACCTCGGGAAACTGATGGGTGACCAGCTCCTCCCCCCGCGACCAGATCATCGCCGCGCCGTCGTGCCGGCGGATGAGCTGGGCCCGCGTCCCGTCCCACTTGTATTCGAGCTGCCAGGCCGAGATGTCGCCCAGCACCTGCGCGGGGTTCTCGTTGAGCTGGCTCGCCAGGCAGAAGGGGAAGAGCCGGTCGCGGGCGGCGTCGCCGTCACCCGGAGTGATCAGCGAGGTGAACCCCTCGGGCGTCGGCTCCCACGAGCCCAGCAGGCGATGCTCCATGACGGCCGGGTCGAGCGGCGGCTGCCCCGGCGCGCGCTCCGAAGCGACCGCCGCCAGTGCCCGCACCACCAGCCGGCGGGCCGCGCCCACCCGGAAGGTCCCGCTGATGAGCTTGTGGAAGGCCAGGCGCTGGCGGGCGTCGGTCTGCGCCCAGACCTCGGGCAGGATCCGCCGCTTCTCCGCCTCACCCGCGCGCTGCAGCGGGAGCAGCCACCGCTGCACCACCTCGTGCAGCGCCAGGCTCGTGCCCGTCGGGTGCGGGGGCACGATGAGCGCGATGGTCTCGCTCAGGTCGCCCACGGCGCTGTAGCACTCGTCGAGCATCCACGCGGGAAAGCCGCTGACCTCGGCCGCCAGGTCACGGAGCAGCGTGGCGTTGACGGCCCGCTTGAGCCGCCCGCCCGAAAGAAAGAAGAGCGCCCAGGCCGCGTCGGCGGGGGGCGCCTCGCGGAAGTACCGCTCCAGCGCCGCGAGCTTCTCGCTCGTCCGCGTCGTCGCGTCCAGCTCGTCGTACAGGCGGGCGAAGCGCTCCACCTCAGGAGCCCCCCGCCGGCGCCCCGTCCGGGCTCGTTTCGGACGGCCCCGCGGGCGTGCCCGGCTCCCCGTCCGCGTCCGGGCCGCTCCCGGGCTCGGTGCTCGTCCCCTGCCCCGTCTCGACGATCTCGCCCTCCCAGCGCGTGGGGATCGTCCAGGTCTCCAGGCCCAGCGCCCCCAGCCATCGGGCCATCGGGTCGGTGTAGCCGTGCGTGAGCGCCACGCGCTGGGCGCCGCTCTCCCGCACCGCCCACAGCAGGCCCTCCCAGTCGCTGTGATCGCTGAGTGCAAAGCCGCGGTCCGCGGACCGGCGCCGCCGTGTCCCCCGGATCTGCATCCACCCCGTGGCGTACGCCGTCGAGACCTCGCCGAACTTCCGCATCCAGACCGAGCGATCGGCGCTCGGAGGGGCGAGGACCAGCCCGCGTCCGCGCAGGGCCACGGCATACTCCGCGGTGGCGCGCGGCGCCGCGGGCAGTCTCACGCCCTGGGCGCGGTACGCGTCGTTGAACCGCTCCACCGCCCCGTGCACGCCGATGGGCCCGATGCCGGCATCCACGCCTTCCAGCAGCCGCTGCGACTTTCCCAGCGCCCAGCCGAAGAGCAGGCTGGTCCTCCCTTCGGCGGCGTTGCCCGCCCACCAGCCATTGATCGCGGAGAACGTCTCGGCGTCGGGCCGCCACCGGTAGATGGGCAGGCCGAAGGTGCACTCGGTCACGAGCACGTCGCAGCGCACCGGCTCGTAGGGCTCGCAGGTCCGGCAGTGAGGGGCCGCCGATGGGTCCGGCGTGGCGCGGTAGTCACCCGTCACCACCCACACGGGCCCGCGGGCCGGCTCGAGGCGCACCGAGGCGGACCCCAGGATGTGCCCCGCGGGATGCAGGGAGATCCACAGATCGCCCAGGCGCACACGCTCCGCGAGCCCGAGAGCGGTCACGGGCGTGCCCGCGCCGAACTTGGCGCGGAGCAGCGCGGCGGTTCCGGGGCTCGCGAGGTAGGCCGCGCACCCCGGCGCCGCGTGGTCGGCGTGGGCGTGCGTGACCACCGCCTTCTCCACCGGCTTCCACGGGTCGACGTAGAAGCCCCCGCCCGGGCAGAACAGGCCCGGATCGGTCGGCACCAGCAGGTCATCGGGGGCTCGGGCAGGCAACGGCAAATGTTAGGGCATCGCGCGGGTTTTTACGGTCCGAGGCTTGCGCACGCCCGGCCGCGCGGCGCAGAGACTCGCTCCATGCAGGACCTGGTCGGCTGGACCGCCTCGGCCATTCTCCTCGTCACCATCATCGTGCAGGTCCGTAAGCAGTACCGCGAGCGCACGAGCAAGGGTGTCAGCCGCTGGCTCTTCGTCGGCCAGCTCGCGGCCTCGGCGGGCTTCGTCGCTTATAGCCTCATGGTCGGCGACACCGTCTTCGTCTTCACCAACGCGGCGGTCTTCGTCAGCGCCCTGGTCGGCCTGGTGATCCTGCTCCGCAACAAGGCGCGCGAGGCCGGCTGACCCGTCCCGGCGCACGCCGCCGCGGCCCGAGGTGCCCCGGCTCTATAGTCGCCCCCATGCTCCTGCGCACCCACACCTGCGGCCAGCTCCGCGACGCGCACGCCGGCCAGACCGTCACGCTCTGCGGCTGGGTCAACTCCTACCGCGACCACGGCACCGGCCTGATCTTCCTCGACGTGCGCGACCGCGCCGGCATCACCCAGCTCGTCATCGAGACCGGCGAGTCCAGCCCCGCCCTGCTGGAGCTCGCCGACGGCGTGCGCAACGAGGACGTGATCGCCGCCTCCGGCGTCGTCCGCCCGCGCAAGGGGGGGGCCAACCCCAAGCTCGCCACCGGCACCGTCGAGGTCGTGGTCCGCGACCTGCGCATCCTCAACAAGACCGACAACCCGCCCTTCCTCCCCGACGACCTGGCCCAGCTCCCCGCCGAGGAGACCCGCCTGCGGCACCGGTACATCGACCTGCGCCGCCCGCGCATGCAGGAGATCCTGCGCGCGCGCCATCGCGTGATGCAGGTCACGCGCCGCTACTTCGACGAGCACGGCTTTCTCGAGGTCGAGACCCCGATCCTCTATAAGAGCACCCCAGAGGGCGCCCGTGAGTTCATCGTTCCCTCGCGCCACGTCCCCGGCTCGTGGTACGCCCTGCCCCAGAGCCCGCAGCTCTTCAAGCAGATCCTGATGGTCGCGGGGTGCGACCGCTACATGCAGATCTGCCGCTGCTTCCGCGACGAGGACCCGCGCGCCGACCGCCAGGCCGAGTTCAGCCAGATCGACCTCGAGATGTCCTTCCTCGGCCGCGCCCAGGTCATGGAGGTGATGGAGGGCTTCGTGCGCCGGCTCTGGGCCGAGGTGCTCGGCGTGGACGTCCCTCCCCTGGCGCAGCTCAGCTACCACGAGGCCATGGAGCGCTTCGGCATCGACCGCCCGGACACCCGCTACGGGCTGGAGATCGCCGACGTCTCGGACCTGGCGGGCCGCACCGAGTTCGGGGTCTTCCGGTCGGCCCTCGCCAAGGAGGCCGCCGGTCCGGGGCGCGGCGTCGTCAAGGCCATCCGCGTGCCCGGCGGGGCGGAGAAGCTCACCCGCAAGCTCACCGACGGCTACAGCGAGTTCGTCAAGACCTTCGGCGCGGGCGGCGTTCCCGTCGTGAAGGTCGTCGCCGGCGCGGGCGGCGCCGGCCCGGCCTTCGAGACCGGCATCGCCAAGTTCCTCGAGCCCGTGCGCGCCGACCTGGTGCGGCGCCTGGGGCTCGAGCCCGGCGACACGGTCCTCTTCGCCGCCGACACCTGGACCATCGCCACCAAGGCCCTGGGCGAGCTGCGCCAGCGGGTCGCGCGCGACATGGGGATGGTGCCGGGGTGGGGCGCGGCGTGGAACTTCCTGTGGGTCGTCGACTTCCCCATGTTCCAGCGCGACGCCGAGACGGGGCGCTGGGCCGCGATGCACCACCCCTTCACCGCGCCCCGCCAGGATCAGCAGGCCGCCTTCGTCGCGGCCGACCCGGGCGACACCGGGACCATCGGGGCGATCGTCTCCGACGGGTACGACATCGTGCTCAACGGTTCCGAGATCGCGGGCGGCTCGATCCGCATTCACGACCAGGCGGTGCAGAGCAAGGTCTTCGCGCTGCTCGGCCTCTCTCCCGAGCAGGCCCAGGAGAAGTTCAGCTTCCTGCTCGAGGCCCTGCGGTTCGGGGCCCCGCCCCACGGCGGGATCGCCTTCGGGCTCGACCGCCTGATCATGCACCTGTGCGGGACGGACAACATCCGCGACGTGATCGCCTTCCCCAAGACACAGATCGGGGCGGACCTCCTGACCCGGGCCCCCAGCCCCGTGCCGGAGGAGCAGCTCCGCGAGGTGCACGTCACGAGCACGTGGGAGGGCGGTCCTGGCGGGCGGTAACCGTCGGGCCCACAGCGCGGGGCGATGCCGCGCAACCTATAGTCGCCCCTAATCGCTCTCCCGAATCCGCGAGCCGGAGCGCCCGGCGCCGGGTCAGGACTCCACCCACAATCCGCCGACCACCGCCGCCCGCCCCCGGGGTGACCAGTAGCCGCCCATGACCGCACCGACCCTGCACTCCCAGTCCGACGCGCCGACACCTTCCCTCGCCGGCGGCCGCTCGCGCCTGCGCAACGTCGCGATCATCGCCCACGTCGACCACGGCAAGACCACGCTGGTCGACCAGCTCCTGAAGCAGTCGGGCATGTTCCGCGCGGGGGAGCTCGAGAAGCTCGCGGGCGGTCAGCACGACCTGATCATGGACTCCAACCCCCTCGAGCGCGAGCGGGGCATCACCATCCTGTCGAAGAACTGCGCCGTGGACTACCACCGCCCCGCCCCGGGCGGGGGCGACGAGGTCTTCCACATCAACATCATCGACACGCCCGGGCACGCCGACTTCGGGGGCGAGGTCGAGCGCGTGCTCCGCCTGGCCGACGGGTGCCTGCTGCTGGTCGACGCGTTCGATGGCCCCATGCCGCAGACCCGCTTCGTGCTCTCCAAGGCCATCGAGGCGGGGCTCAAGCCGGTGGTGGTGGTGAACAAGTGCGACCGTCCGGACGCCCGCCCCAACGAGGTCGTCAACGAGGTCTTCGACCTGCTCGTGGAGCTGGGGGCGGACGACCACGCCCTGGACTTCACCATCGTCTATGCCTCCGGGCGCGAGGGGTGGGCGAGCACCGACGCCGACCGGCGCACCGCCGACCTGCGCGAGCTCTACGACGCCATCGTCGACCGCGTGCCCGCCCCGGCCGACGACGCCGCCGCCCCGCTGCAGATGCTCGTCACCACCCTCGACTACAACGACTACGTGGGACGGATCGGGATCGGGCGCGTGTTCGCCGGGCTGCTCCGCGCCGGGCAGCGCGTCGCGGTGCTGCGGCCCGACGGCTCGGTGCTGCAGGACCGCATCGGCAAGCTTCTCCGCTTCGACGGGCTCTCGCGCCGCGAGACCGCCGAGGTCTCCGCCGGGGACATCTGCGCCCTGGTCGGCCTGAGCTCGATCGAGATCGGCGACACCATCGCCGACCCGGAGAACCCCCGCCCGCTCCCCCCCGTGACGGTCGACGAGCCGACCCTCAAGATGGTCTTCCGGATCAACGACTCCCCCTTCGCCGGGCTCGAAGGCCAGTACGTCACCAGCCGGCAGATCCGCGCCCGCCTCGAGAAGGAGCTGCAGCACAACGTGGCCCTGAAGGTCGAGCCCGGGGCCGGCACCGACGAGTTCGTCGTCTCCGGGCGCGGGCTCCTGCACCTGGGCATCCTGCTCGAGACCATGCGCCGGGAGAGCTTCGAGCTCTCCGTGGGCAAGCCGCAGGTGGTGATCAAGACGATCAACGGCGTCGAGCACGAGCCCGTGGAGTGGCTGGTGGTGGATGCCCCCAACACGGCGCTCGGGCCCGTGATGGAGCTCGTGGGCTCGCGCAAGGGCGAGATCAAGTCCATGGAGCCGCGGGGCGACAGCGTCACGCACCTGGAGTTCGAGATCCCCGCGCGCGGGCTGATCGGTCTGCGCTCGCGCCTGCTCACCGCCACCCAGGGCGAGGCGATCATGCACCACACCTTCGAGCGCTTCGCCCCGGTGAGCGGGCCGGCGGCGGGGCGGCAGCAGGGGGTGCTCATCGCCAGCGAGACCGGCGCGGTCACGACCTACGCCTGCGAGCTGCTGGCCGACCGCGGCGTGCTCTTCGTCACCCCGGGCGAGAAGGTCTACGCCGGGCAGATCATCGGCGAGCACAGCCGTGACAACGACCTGGTGGTGAACATCACGCGCCTCAAGCACCTGGACAACATGCGGGCCGCCAGCAAGGACAAGACCGTGGTGCTCAAGACGCCGCGAACGGTGACGCTCGAGGCGGCCCTCGAGTACATCGAGGACGACGAGCTGGTGGAGATCACCCCCGGATCGGTCCGCCTGCGCAAGCGGATCCTCGAGGAATCCATGCGCAAGCGCGCCGAGCGCGCCGCCCGGGACAAGGCGGGGGTGTAGCGGGGTCGTGTCCTGCGGTCTTTTTCGAAGCGGACAACCCGCTGGCGCTCTCCCCGCGCACCGGCGTCGTGGGGGCGCATGGCGGACGGGCCGTAGTGCTACGCCCCCGCCGGCGCCGCGTCGATCACGATCGCCTGGCCCTTCCACTCGCGGAGGAAAGTCTCCCAGGAGACGGTGCGGCGTCCGGCGAGGGGGTCGCCAATGGTGACGTGCCACTCGTCGGCCGCGAGCACGGGCACCATGTGCGACGTGAAGAAACCCCAGTTGAGCTGCACCAGGCAGGGCTTGGGCACCGCCACGAGGCCCGCGCGGTCCAGCGCCGCGTACCGGGCGGCCAGGCCGGTGCCCGCGAGCTTCTCCTGAAGTGCCCAGAGGGCGCGCGAGTCTGTGGCGCCCCCGCCCACCTGGGTCCGGCTGAGACGGGCCATCTCGGATTCCTGCGCGTCGATGCCGTGGGCGCGCAGCGCGGTCACGAGCGAGGACGCGACGCAGGTATACCCCGTCGTCTGGCGGCAGACTCCACGCTCGAAACGCGTGGGGCCCAGGTCCGGCACGCCCCCGATGCCGACGACCGGCGCCACCATCCACCACCCGGCCTTAAGGAAGTACACGGCGCACACGACCAGCAGCAACCGCAGCGCGCGCCGGTCGGACGCGCGCGGCAACTGCGCGCCCGCCACCGAGAAGAGCAGGGCCGCGGGGATGGCCAGCCCGGTGAGCTCGAGGCAGGCGACCGTCGGCGCTCCCAGCACGCCGATCGCCGCTCCCGGGAAGAAACGCATAAGCGGCCAGGCCAGCATGGCCGCGAAGGCCAGCACGCACGCCGTCGCCCACTCGGGCCTGGGCCGGCGGGCCAGGGCGGGCGCCAGCGCAACGCCCGCGGCGGCGAGCAGCACCTGGGCGCCGAACCAGACAAGCGTGTCCATGTACCCGGGGCTGCGCCGGAACGACCCCGGCGGTTCCTTAGCCGGGCCCGCTCAGCTCGCCGTCGGTACCCGGTGCTCCGCGTCGCCGACCATGCTCCCCGCCCCGCCCTCGCGCCGGATTCCCAACGAAACGAAGCTCGGCCGCACCCGGGCCTCGAACTCGCCGCGGAACTTGTTCATGATCGTCCGCACCGCCCAGTTGTTCCCGTCCGCCAGCCCGCAGATCGTCGTCCCCGGCATCGTCCCCATCCCCGTCGCGATCTCCAGGGCCAGGTCCAGGTCCTTGGTCCGCCCCTGCCCCTCCTCGATGCGGCACAGGAGCTGGTACAGCCACCCGCTCCCCTCCCGGCAGGGCGTGCACTGCCCGCAGCTCTCGTGCTTGAAGAACCGCGCGATGTTGCGCGCTACCGCCACCATGTCCGTGTCTTCGTCGAAGACCGTCGGGCAGGCCGTCCCCAGCCCCAGCACGTTGTACTTGCGCCCGATGTCGAAGTCGAGCTCGGCCTCGTACTGGTCCGGTCCCAGGATGCCCATGGAGACCCCGCCCGGGATCGCGCCCTTGAAGCGCTTACCGCCGCGCATGCCGCCCGCGAACTCCTCGACGAGCGTGCGCAGGGGGATTCCCAGGTCCAGCTCCAGGATGCCCGGGCGGGCGACGTGCCCGTGCACCCCCATGAGCTTCGTGCCATAGCTGGCCGGGGCCCCCTTGATGCTGCTCTCGGTGCCCATGGTGGCGAAC
>DASPKO010000077.1:0-6407 GCA_035628055.1 Phycisphaerales bacterium | reverse complement strand
CTGGGGCGCCGGCCTGCCCAACCGCCGCGTCGAGCACTCGCTCGAGGCGCGCCACCGGATCGCGGGCGTCATCCGCGCGACCCAGGCCGACGTCCTCTTCGCCCCGTTCGCGCCCGATGCGCACCCCGACCATCGCGCCGTCACGCGCCTCGTCGAGGACGCCCGCTTCGACGCCAAGCTCACCGCCCAGCCCATGCCCGGCGATCAGGGCCGCGCGCCCCGCTACCCGCGCTGGCTCTTCCACTACTACGCGACCCACCTCCGCCTCGTCCCGGCCCCGTCGTTCCTGCTCGACGTCTCCGCCGCCCGCCCCCAGAAGCGCCAGTCCATCCTCGCGTACCACTCGCAGTTCGTGGCCAATCCGGCCAACCGGCACGTGCCCGACTGGATCGACGCGGCCGGCGTGTACTTCGGCTCGCGGATCGGCGCGGCGTTCGCCGAGCCCTTCTTCACTCACGAGCCCCTGGGCCTGCGCGCTCTGAATGACCTGGTCTAGCGCGGCCCACCCGGCGCCTCCCGGCCCGTGCCGGTCGGGCCCCACTCCGCGCCCGTTGGTACTCCCTCGTGGGCACTACACGGTCGCGGGCGTGAACGTCGCCCCGTCGAGCACGTCGCACGACACCATGGTCCCCGGCTCGAACTGCCCCGCCCGCTGGCGCGCGTCCGTCGGCTTGAGGTGCACGGTCGCCCCGGCGTTCACGATGACGCGCCCTCCCACCTCATCGACCCCGATGACCATCCCCTGCACCCGCCGGGGGTTCCCCGCCACGGGCTCGATGTACCGCCCCCCCGCGCCCACCAGGTCGATCCGCCGCGCCGCCGCCTCGATCCGCCCGACCACCTTGGACCCGGCCGGCCCCGGCAAGGGCCCCCCGGGCACGAGGTGGAGCTCGTAGTTGGTTCCCGGCACGTGCAGGCGAACCATCTCCGGCTTGCCGCTCCCCGCGGGGAGCATTTCGCCGAGCACGCCGCGCACGAGCGCCGGATCAACCTTGGTGGTCGGGGTCGGTGGGATCATCGCGCCGAGTGTAGGGACGGGGCCACCCGGCCGGGCACGCCGCGCTCAGGCGCGAACGGGCGTGATCGCATCGGCCCTGTCCCGAGCCGCGACCGCGGCAGAGCCCCGTGGTCCGGCCCTACTTCTTGGGCTCGAACCTCACCGGTCCGCCCGCGTTCATTCCCCAGGCCTCCATCCCGCTCGCCTGCAGGCGGAGCGTCGCCGGGGTGTTGAGCACCCAGCCGGTCGGGCCGCCCAGGGGCACCACCGCCGTCGCGTTGGCGGGCACCGCGAGCCCGAACTCATGCCCTCCCACCACCAGCCGGGCCCGGCCCCCCGACGCGCCCCCCACCAGCACCAGCGCGTTGTACGTCCCCGCGGGAATCGCCAGCTCCTGGCCCTGGCTCTGCGGCCCCGCGGGCGAGGTCGGCCACTGCGGCGTCGGGTTCGTCGGCTTGGGCTGCGTCTGCGCCGCCAGGGGGACCGCCACGCCCGCCAGCACCACCAGCCCCAGCCCGCCCATCGCCATGCGCATCCGCGTCATGCCATCCTCCTTCTGTTCGAACCGTGCCCCGCCCCCACCCGCTCTCCGTCCTCGCCGCCCCCGAGAGTCACCGCCCCGCGAGCGCTTGCTCGAGCGCGCGCCGCTGATCCGCGTTGAACCTCGCCCGGGCCTCGCCCAGCCACTTCTCCATGGCCGCCGGGCCGTGCCGATCCCCCAGCAGGCGCCCGATCTCCGCCGCGTCGCGCCCGGCCTGCGTCGGATGTTCGTCGCGCACCGCCAGCTTGAGCGCCTCCAGTTCCTCCTCGCGCAGCGCCGGCGCGGCCGGCCACACCGCGTGCCAGAGGATGTCGCGCGCCCGCGGATGGACCGGAGCCAGCGCCGGCTCGGCCAGGACCGACCGCGCCGCCCGCACCACCAGCTCGACCTCCCCCTCGAAGAAGAGCGAGGCCAGGCAGGCGGCGGCCAGCCCGGGCGTCGCCCGATCCTGCTTCTCCCCGCTCACCGCCCGGTACAGCCGCACCACGTCCCCGTCGCGCCCCTCGAGCGCCAGCAGGCGGGCCGCCTCCTCGAAACGCTCCCCGCGGAGCGCGGCCCCCCGGTCCTCCGCCAGGGCCCGGGCGCCCGCGAGCGGCACCGCCGTGCCCGAGGCCCGCGGCGCCGCCGGACCCAGGCACCACAGCGGGTCGCCCACGACCGCCACCTTCCAGGGCGCCCCGCCGTCCTGGCGGCCGGCCACGCCCCACGGGCCCAGCGCGCCGAGCCGTTGCACGAAGGCCGGCGTCTGCACGAACGCCTGCAGGAACGGCTCGTGCACCGAGCCGATGTACGCGAACGCCCCGTTGTCGAGCATCCGTCCGCCGATGGTCCAGCGCGAGCCCGGCGCGTGCGCCGACCACGAGTGCACGAAGTGCACCAGCGCGGGCCGGCTCAGCACCGGCACGTCGCCGCTCAGCCCGCGCCCCTCGCGCAGGTCGAAGAACTCCGGGTTCCCGCTGGCGTTGACCAGGATCAGCCCCGCGCCCAGCGGCCCGCCCCCCCGCTCCGCCGCCGGGCCCGCCAGCCCTGCGCGCCGGCGCCACTCCCGCGCCGTCGCCGGCCCCCCGCCCCCGCCCACGTCGCTCACCAGGGGGCGCACGCCCAGGGAGTCCAGCAGCTTCGCCGCCTTGGTCATGTCCCAGAGATCGAAGGGCGCCTCCTGGCCGTACCCGTCGACCAGCCACGCGCGCTGCGGGACCAGGTAGAGCGCGCACATCGCCCGCCACGCCGCGCGCGCCTCATCCCCGAAGACCTGCCCGCACCACGCCCAGCGCCGCTCGCGCCCATGGGTGACGTGAACGCCGGCCGCCGGGGCCGCCCCCAGCGTCACGGGGGCGTCCAGATGCCGACCGATCAGGTCCGTCGTCGCGATCACCGTCGCGTGGTCGTCCGGGTTGACGCGCACCTTCACCGGGCACGAGAGGCAGAGCGTGATCGCGTCCAGGTCGTCCCCGAGCCCCTCCCAGCTCAGGCCCGAGGCCCGGCACGCCTCCTCGATCTTCCGGCTCAGCGCATCAGCTTCCCCCATCGTCATCGAGCCGTCCACCTGCGCCAGCGGCACCGTCCCCGCGCCCGCCCACACGATCGGCTGCCCGCGTCCGATCGCCAGCGCCAGCGCGGCCGTCCACGCCGGGTCCTCCATGCACGTGACCACCACGCCCGGCGGCGTCAGATTCTGCCCCTTCCACATCGCCAGGATCGCATCCGGCTCGACCGGCCCTTCGGAGGTCCACGACACCGCCACCGCGCGCTGCAGGCAGAGCTGCCGCCCGGCCGCCTCCGCGGGCCATCGCGCCGCCGGGTCGTCCTCCGGGGCCCTCCAGCGCACCACGCTCGCGGGCGCGAACGCGCGCGCGAACCGCGCGATGTCCTGCTGGGCCTGCCAGGAGCCGTCGTCGATCAGCACCGGGAAGCGCCCCCGCACCGTCCAGCGCGAGAGCGCCGCCACGTACGACCGCGCGTCCGGCACCAGCACCAGAACCGGGATTACCGGCACCTGCCGGCGCACCACCTCGGCCCGACGCCCGAGCAGCACCGCGGGCGGAAGGTGCTGGACGACCTTGGCCCGCTCCCCGGGCGGCGGGTCCACCCCCGGCGGGGTCGCACGGGGCGGCCCCGGCATGTGCCCCGGAAGGATCGTGGGCGGGGCCGCTGCCGGGCGGCCCGCGAGGGGACCTCCCGCCACAACTCCGCCCAGCACAGCCAGGGATACCACCAGACTCCGGGGGATCATCCAGCCAATCTACCCGCTCCGGCTCTCGCGGGATCGCGCCCGGGCGCTGAACGATCCCGCCGGCATCGCGAATAGGATCGGGTGATGAGCCACGCCCAGACCCAGACACTGCCCGCCCGCAGCCCGGCCCCCCCCGCGCAGCCGCGTTGGTGGAACGTGGTCCTGCTCGACAGCCCGGCCCACACCTACGAGCACGTCATCCGCATGATGCAGGAGGTCTTCCGCCACACGCCCGAGCGGGCCTACTTGCTCGCCAAGGCGGTGGACACGCAGGGCCGGGTCATCTGCCTGACAACGCACAAGGAGCACGCGGAGCTCAAGCGCGACCAGGTCCACGCCTATGGGGCCGACCCGCTGATCCCGGAGTCCAAGGGCTCCATGAGCGCGCTCATCGAGCCGGCGCTCGGCGGGGGCGAAGGGCCCGACGAGGGCACGCCCAGAAACGGCTCGGACGGCCCGCCGGCCTGAGCCCGCTGCCCCCGCAGCCGGCGAGCGGCGTCGTGCTCGCCGCGGTTTCGGGTGTGGCGCGCGGCCCGTATGCTCGCGGGCGTGAGCGAACCGCCCCTGGTGATCCAGACCGAGCACCTGCATGACGAGCCGGCGCAGTGGCTGGCCGAGCGCTGCCGCCTCGAGAAGGCCGCCCCCGACTCGGCTCGCTTCGCGGAGCTGCTGCCCGAGGCCCGGGCCCTGGTCATCCGCACCTACACACGCGTGGACGAAGCGCTCCTGGACCGCGCCCCGCGGCTTCGCGTCGTCGGACGCGCGGGCGTCGGGCTCGACAACGTGGACACGACGGCGTGCGCCCGCCGCGGCGTCGTGGTCCTGAGCACCCCCGAGGCCAACACCCAGGCGGTCGTCGAGTACGTCCTGGCCCTGGCGCTGCGGGCCCTCCGCCCGGCCGCGCCCCTCGAGCACGCCCTCCCGACCGAAGCCTGGAACGCGCTCCGCGCCCGGGCCATCGCCCCGCGCCAGCTCGGCGATCTCACCTGCGGCATCCTGGGCCTGGGGCGGATCGGCTCGCGCGTCGCCGGCGTCCTCCGGGCCCTGGGCGCCCGCGTCATCTATCACGACCTTCGCGACATCGAGCCCGCGCAGCACCGCGGCGCCGAGCCCGTCGGCCCCGACCGCCTCCTCGCCGAGTCCGACCTGCTCTCGGTCCACGTCGATGCACGCCCGCAGAACCGGCACCTCATCGGCGCGCCCGCCCTGGCTCGCATGAAGCCCGACTCGGTGCTCCTCAACACCAGCCGGGGCTTCGTGGTCGACGCCCATGCCCTGCGGGCCCACCTCGTGGCCCATCCCGCCGCCCTCGCCCTGATCGACGTGCACGACCCCGAGCCTATCACCCCGGATTCCCCGCTGCTCGGCCTTCCCAACGCGCGGCTGTACCCGCACCTCGCCGCCGCCACGCAGACCGCCCACAAGAACATGTCGTGGGTCGTGCGCGACGTCTGGCGCGTGCTGGAGCAGGGGCCCGAGGGCGCCGGCTAGCCGCCCGCACGACGACTTCCGCCGATCGCTCAGACCCGCTGCGCCGCCCGCGCTGTCGCCACTCCCGCCGGCGGGCAGGTGCGCAGCGCCTCGTCCGCGATCCAGCCGAACATGGTCCGCGCCGCCTCGGGCAGCACCGCGTTGGGGCCCGCGAGGTCGGGGAGCCAGGCCCGGTCCCATTCGAAGACCAGCGGGCCCGGGAATCCGGCGCGCACCAGCTCGCACACCATCTGCTTGCAGGGGAGTTCCCCGCTCCCCAGCGGCACCGGCCTCCCGCCCGCCAGGTCCTTGATCCGCGCCAGCCACAGCCGCGAGCCCAGGAGCGCGATCCCGTCGCTGGGCATCTCGCCGGCGGCCACGGCCGGGGCGAGCGAATAGGCCGCGCCCAGCAGCGGGCTGCCGACGCGCCCGATGATCTCGAGCAGGTCCGCCGCGGTCGGGAACGAACCGCCGTTCTCGACCACCACGCGCACGCCCGTGCGGTGCGCGTGATCGACGACCGCGGCCAGCCGCCCGACGACCCGCGCGAGGCCCGCGGGCCGCTTCTCGCGCCTCGGGAGCTCGAACCCGAAGACGCGCACCAGCGGGCACTCGAGCGCCACCGCCAGGTCGACCGCCCGGGCCGCCTCGCGCACGGGGCGGTGCGCGTCGGCCAGAGCGCCCAGCACGGGCGGGCCCGCCCGCTCGTCGAACCGGACCGACGTCGCCAGAGAGAGGATCTCCACGCCCCGGCCCCGGAACGTCGTCCGCGTCTTGTCCTCGTCGCTGAGCGCCGGGTCGCAGGCCGCCAACCGCGAGTCCGCCCCGAAGGTGCGCAGCTCCACCGCCTCGAAGCCCCACTCCCGCGCCGCCGCGGCGACCTGCTCGAGCGTCCAGTCGAGGCAGGCCACGGTGCTGAAGGCGGGCTTGATCATGCGGTGGCTCCGGGCCGGTTCCAAACGCGGGGGCGCGGCTTTCCGGACGCGCGGGCTCGCCGGCGCAGATGGTAAAGCTCGCGCGGCCCGCGTCAAGACGCCGGTTATCGCCCGCGCGGCGCCGACCGCCTCCCTCCCCCACTGAACCCCAGGCCCCCCGCTCCCGATGCTCACCTGGTGGAGGCCACCAGGAACGCGATCCCGTGAGCATCCCCGACCGGACCGCTCCCT
>DASPKO010000076.1:0-2832 GCA_035628055.1 Phycisphaerales bacterium | reverse complement strand
GCCGGCGGACCGGGGCGCGGCGGACGAGCCGGTGGTTCTGCGCGGGCTGACCGTCCCGCAGCGCGAGGCGGTGACGCACACCGAGGGGGCGCTGCTGGTGCTGGCGGGGCCGGGCTCGGGCAAGACGCGCGTCATCACGCGGCGCATCGCCTACCTGGTCGGGTGCGGGATCCCGCCGTGGAGCATCCTGGCGCTGACGTTCACGAACAAGGCGGCGGGGGAGATGCGCGAGCGCGTGCAGGCCCTGCTCAGCCCCGGGCACGGGCCCGAGGGCGCCGGCGGGAGTGCGGGGGACCGAAACCCGCTGACGCGCGGGCTCACGGTGACGACGTTTCACGCGCTGTGCGCGCGGCTGCTGCGGCGCTACGCCGGGGCCCCGGGGCTGGAGCGGCTCAAGCCGGACTACGCCATCTTCGACAGCGCCGACCAGGGCGCGCTGATGAAGAAGGTGATCACGGGGCTGGACCTGAGCACCTCGAACTGGCCCCCGCGGAGCGTGCTGGCGCGGATCAGCCAGGCGAAGAACGAGCTCAAGGACCCCGCCGCGGTGGCCGGGGAGGCGTTCGACTTCTCCTCGAAGCTGGTCGCGAAGATCTACGCGGCCTACGAGGGGGCGCTCCGCCAGGCCAACGGGGTGGACTTCGACGACCTCCTCCTGCTCACCGCGGGGCTGCTGCGCACGAACGCGGCGGTCGCGGAGGAGTGCCGGCGGCGGTGGCAGTACCTCCTGATCGACGAGTACCAGGACACCAACCGCGCCCAGTTCGTGATCGCCTCATTGCTGGCCGGGGAGGCGCGGCCCGGGGCCGCGGGGGCGCGGCAGCCGAACATCTGCGTGGTGGGCGACCCCGACCAGTCGGTGTACGCGTGGCGCGGGGCGGACATCGGCAACATCCTGGACTTCGAGAGCCAGTACCCGGGGGCACGGGTGATCGCGCTGGGCGAGAACTTCCGCTCGACCAAGCACATCCTTGGGGCCGCGGACGCGCTGATCCGCCACAATCGCCGGCGCAAGCACAAGGACCTGTACACGGCCCGCCCGGCGGGGCACCGCGTGGAGGTGATCCTCTGCGGCGAGGAGCGCCACGAGGCCGCGGTTGTGGGCGACTGGCTGCGCGCCCAGAAGGAGCCCGGCGGCCCGGGGCTCTCCTGGAAGGACATGGCGATCTTCTACCGGACCAACGCGCTCAGTCGCGTGATGGAGGACCGCCTGCGCGAGCAGGGCATCCCCTACGTGATCGCGCGGGGAACGGCCTTCTACCAGCGCGAGGAGATCCGGCACGCCCTGGCGTTCCTGCGCGTGGTGGCCAATCCGGCCGACGGCGTCTCGCTCGGCCGGATCATCAACGTGCCGACGCGGGGGATCGGGAGCACGTCCTGGGCCCGGGTCGAGGCCCTGGCGGCGGCCCAGGGGACGACCGAGTGGGAGGTCATGCGCCATCCCGAGGCGCTGGCGGACCTGGGTGCCCGGGCCCGCGGGGCGCTGGGCAAGTTCGTCGAGATGGTCTCGTCCTGGACCGGCGCGGGATCGTTCATGGGCGCCAGTGTGCCGGCCTCGCTGCACGAGCTGGTCGACCGCGTGGTGAGCGAGAGCGGGCTGCGCGGGATGTACCAGGCCGGCAAGACCGAGGAGGACCTGGAGCGCGTGGACAACCTCGACGAGCTGGTCTCGTCGGCGGCGGAGTTCGAGCACGAGTACGACCCGAGCACGGACGCGGCCCTCGAGAGCGCGGCGGGGGGGGTGCCGGCCCCGCCGGCGCTGCTGGTCCTGCTCCGCGCCTACCTCGAGCGTGTGACCCTGGTGGCCGACGCGGACACGGTCGATCCGGCCCAGGGCGCCGTCACGCTCATGACGCTGCACGCGGCCAAGGGGCTGGAGTTCCCGGCGGTGGCGATGATCGGGCTGGAGGAGGGCTGCCTGCCGCACGCCCGGGCCAACGAGAGCGAGGCGGACCTCGAGGAGGAGCGCCGGCTCTGCTTCGTGGGCATCACGCGCGCCATGGAGCGGCTGCTGATCACCAGCGCCAAGTACCGCACGGTGCGCGGGGTCTCGGAGCGGACGATCCCCAGCCGGTTCCTGGACGAGCTGCCCGGGGAGCACGTGACCGTGAGCGATCAGAGCGAGTCGTTCGTGGACCCGCTGACGGCCCGGGCCTGGGGCGGGGCCGGGGCGGCGTGGGCGGAGTCGCGCGCCCGCCCGGGCGCGGCCGCGGGGGGTGGGAGCGTGGGAGGGGTGCGCGCGGGAGTGATGGTGAACCACCCGCAGTTCGGCGTGGGGCGGGTCGAGGCGGTGACGGGCGGGGCCGGGGCCCGGGCGACCATCGCCTTCCGCGACGTGGGGACCAAGACGCTGGTGCTGGAATACGCCCGGCTGAAGGTGCTGGGGTAGGCCGCCGCGCGGTCACGCGGCGGCGTGGGCGGGGGGCGCGGCGTGCTGGGGCGCCCGGTCGCCGGCTGGGGCGGCGGGCGCCGGGGGCCCGACGAGCGCGAGGGACTCGACCTCGATCCCGCCGACGATCTCGTGGTACCCGAGCACCGCGGCCGCGGGGAGGTGCGGGGCGACGATCTGGCGGACCACGGCGCGGACCTGGGGAGAGGCGAGGACCACCGGAGGGGCCCCGGCAGCGCTGACCTGCTCGAGCCCGCGGACGATCTGGGCGGCGACCTGGGAGGCGACCCCGGCGGGCATGTTGACGGTGGTCCCGGAACCGGAGCGGTCCACGTAGGCGCCGATGAGGTCCTCGAGCGCGGGGTCGAGGGTGACGCAGAGCAGGCGCGGGCCGCGCGTCCCTGGCGAGACGTACTGCTGGCAGATGGAGCGGCGCAGGGCGT
>DASPKO010000075.1:0-3310 GCA_035628055.1 Phycisphaerales bacterium | reverse complement strand
CGCGTCGTCAGGGCCGTCACGATCACCGGCTCGGAGACCACGCCCGGGCGGTCGAGCGCCTGGGCCCGGGTCACCCCCATCTGCTCCAGCAGGCGGGCGATCTCCGCCGGCGCGTTGTTCTCGACGTCGATCACGAAGACCGACTGCCCCAGCCCGGGCGCCGCGTCCTCCCCGGCGCCTTCGGCGGCCCCGGGGGGCGGCACGTCCAGCTCCGCCACGAGAGCCTTGACCTGCGCGAACACCTGCTCGCCCGCGACCACCACCAGCGCGTTCGACGCCCGGTCCACTTCCACGGCGAGCGTCTCGCCGGCCGCCTGGGCGATCGGCGTGAAGCTCGTGCGGATCGTCCCCGCCAGGCGTCCCGCCGGCAGGTGAGTCAGGCGGAGCACCCGCACCTGGGCCCGGCTCTTGTCCCCCTCCTGCTGCAGCGTCTCGGCGAGCGCCCGGACCTGGGCGAACTGCTCCTCGTCGGCCCGCACGATGAGCACGCCCGCCCGGTCATCACCCGCGATGAGCACCGAGCGCGGGCCGCCCCCCGCCCCGCCCGGTCGGGCGGTCTGGTCCGTGAACATCTGCCGCAGCGTGCTCGCGACCGCCGTCGCCGTCCCCGTGCGCAGGGGGATGACCCGGGCCTCGGGCAGGCGGGCGAACTCCGGCACGTCGAGCTGCACGATCACCGCGCGGATGCGCTCGGCCGTCTGCCGGGGCGCCGACACGATCAGCGAGTTGGTCACCCGCTCGGCCACCACGGTCACGCTCTCCTGGTCGTCCATCAGCACCGTGGGCACCACGGGCCAGAATCCCGGGTCGCGGTCCGTCCGCTGCCGCTGCTCCTGGGCCCGGGCCCGCTGCCGCTCCAGCTCGGCGCGCAGCGGGGCCGCGAACGCCTCGGTGAGCGTCGCCGCCAGGCTCACGGCGTCCGCGTGCTTGAGGGGCACGATCTCCAGCCGCTTGGCGGTGTCGTACGCCTCGCTGTCGAGCTGCTCGAGGAGCGCCCGGATCCCGGGCCACTCCGTCTCGTCGGCGCTGATCACCAGGCTCCGCGAGGCCGGGTTGGCGATCACCGTGACGTTCCGCGCGCCGGGAGTCGCCGCCTCGGGCGCGTAGCGCCCGTAGAAGACGTCGAGCGCGTCCGCGGTGGCGCGGGCGTCGGCGAACTTCAGGGGCACGAACTCCGTGGTGCGCTTGCCGGCCGCGGGCACGTCCAGCTCGCGGACGATCCCCTCCAGCTCGGCGTGCTGCTCCGCGGTCGCCGAGACCAGCAGCGTGTTGTCGCGCGTCGACGAGCTCACCGCCGCGGGCGGGTCGGCCGCGTCGGCCGTGCGCCGGCTGAGCACGCTCCGGACCGTCGAGGCGATCTCCGTCGCGTCGGCGTGCTGCAACCGCACCCGCCGGAACTCCATCGGGCTCCGCGCCGGCTGCGCGTCCAGCTTGCCCACCTGCTCCATCACGATCGCGATCGCCTCTTCCGAGCCGGTCAGCAGCAGCGAGTTGCTCCGGCGCACGGGGGTCACGGTCACCTTGACGGCCTTGGGGAGGGCCCGCGCGAGCGACGCCGCCACCTCCTCGGCGCGCGCGGTCCCGAGCGTCACCGTGACCATCCGCGTGTCCTGGGCCGAGGGCGGGGCGTCGAGCTGTTCCACCAGGGCCCGCACCTTGTCGAAGAGCTCACCCGGGGCCGACACGATCACCGAGCCCGCGCTCGGCTGCGCGGTCACGATCACCACCCCCTCGCGCGAGGCCAGCGTCCTGGGGAACTGCTCCTGGAGCGTGCGCGCCACCTCCGCCGGGTCGGCGTTCTTGAGGGTGAAGATCTCGCGCTCGCGCCCCTCGGCCTCGTCGGGCTGGTCCATCTGGGCCACCAGCTCGCGAATCGGTTCCATCTCTGCCGGCGGGGCCGACACCACCAGCACGTTCCCGTCGCGCGAGCCCATCACCGCCACGGCGGACGCCCCGCCCCCGCCCGCGCGGGCCCGCTCCTGGTAGAAGCGCGTCAGGCTCTGGGCGATCTGGTCGGCGCGCGCGAAGCGGAGCTGGATCGACTCGACCCCCTGCCCCGGCGTCGCCGCCGCCTCGTCGAGTTGCTGCGCGTACCGCGCCGCCTCCTCCAGCCGGTCCGCCTTCCCGATCAGCAGCAGCGCGTGCGAGCGGGGATCGACCTCGGCGCGGATCGCGTCGGGGTCCGGCCCACGCCAGCGCGGCCAGTCCGGGGTCGCCAGGGCGCCCTGCAGCGCCGTGGCCACGGTGCGCGGGTCGGCGTGCTCCAGGCGCAGGGCCCGCACGGCCATGGCGGCCTGGGGCGTGGGCGGCTGGTCCATCGCGGCGACGATCTTCTCGACCGTGCCGAAGGCCTCCCCGTTGCCCATGAGCACCACCGAGTTGGCCCGCTGGTTCACCTGCACGATCAGCGCGTCCGGCTCGGGGCGCGCCCCCCCGCCGCCGGGCCGGAAGTTCAGTTGCCACCCCACGCTCTCGAGGGTCTGCTGGATGTCCGCCGCGCGCGCGTGCCGGAGGGCGATGACGCGGAACTGCAGGTCGCGCGCCGCCGAGGGCGCGTCGAAGGTCGCCACCAGCCCGCGCACCACCTCCAGCTCGTCCGCCGGGGCCGCCACCACGAGGGTGCCCGTGCGCCGGTCCCCGACCACCGCCACCGACCGCTGCCGCCCCCGCTGTCCGGGACGCGCCCCAGACCGCGCCCGGTCGTCGAAGAACTGCTGCAGGGCCCGCGCCACGCTCTCGGCGTCGGCACGCTCCAGCTTGATCGGGACCGGGGTCAGGCCGGCCACCATCTCGCTCGCGTCCAGCTCCGACGCCAGCCGCCGCGCCTCGGCGACCTGCTCGGGCGCCCCGCGCACCACCACGATGCCCGCCTCCTCCAGCGCGGTCACCTGGGCCGGACCCGCCCGACCCGCCTCGCGCCCTCCCAGCACCGTGACGAGCACCTGCCGGACCGCCCCCGCGCTCGCCGAGCGCACCGGCAGGATCGCCACCTCGGTGCCGTCAGGGGGCGCGGGCACGTCGAGCTGCCCGAGCAACTCCTGCGCCTGGGTCATCTGCCCGGCGGTCGCCGAAACCAGGATCGATCCGGTGCGCTCGTCCGCGATGAAGCTCGGGGCCGGCCCCTGCTCAGCGCGGCCCTGCCGGGCCGCCTCGAAGACCCGCTGGAGGGTCTGGGCGGTCTCGGTCGCGCGGGCGCTGGTGAGTGGGAAGCGCCGCACCGCGGCGGTCCCGGCGACCGGCGCCTGGTCCAGCACCGCCACGAACCGGTCCAGCAGCGCGATCGCCTCCTGTGGCGCCGCCACCAGCAGCG
>DASPKO010000074.1:0-2112 GCA_035628055.1 Phycisphaerales bacterium | reverse complement strand
CGCCGAGGATCAGCCCGGGGCGGTGGGCGAGCTGTACGACCGGTTCGGCTCGCTGGTGTACCGCCTGGCGTACCAGTCGATGCCGACGCGTGCCGACGCCGAGGACGCGGTGCAGGAGATCTTCGTCCGGCTGTGGCGGACGGCGGGGCGGTACGACCCGAAGCGGGCGGCGCTGGTGACGTGGGTGATGCTGATCTCGCGGCGTCACCTGGTGGACCGGCTGCGGCGGGCCAAGGCGCGGGTGCGCGCCTCGGCACTGGACGAGAAGAGCACGAGCCCGGCGACGGCCGAGGCGGTGATCGGCTCGGGCATGGACCGCGACGAGCGATTTGCGAAGCTGATGGTGCGGGTGCAGAAGCTGCCGGACCTTCAGCGCACGGTGGTGATTCGCGCGTATCTGGGGGGGCAGACCCTCCGGCAGATCGGCGAGGAGCTCAACACCCCGATCGGCACCATCAAGTCGGCCCTGAGCCGGGCCCTGGTCCGCCTCCGCGAGCGGGGGACCCCCGAGGAAATGCTCCCATGAGCACGCACGAACTTCTGGAACTGGCCGCGCTGGACGCCCTGGGTCTGCTCGACGAGCACGAGCGCGAGGACTTCGACGCGGCCTTCGCGGCGGCGGCGCCGGCCCTGCAGGCGCAGGTGCGCCGCGAGCAGGCGCGGTTCGCGGCGACCGAGGGGCTGCTCCCGGAGATCGAGGCCCCGGCGAGCCTGCGGGCCCGCGTGATCGCCGCGGTGCGCGAGGCCGTGGAGGCGATGGCGCTCTCGCGCCAGGCGCGGCGGGGGCTGCGCCTGGCCCCGGCGCGCGGGGTCTCGCCCATGTGGCGCGCCGGCGCGGTGGGCGCCCTGGCGGCGACGCTGGTCTTCGCGCTCACGACGCTGCAGATGCGCTCGAACTTCCGCGAGGTGGAGCGCCTGATGGCGGGCGGGATCGAGGAGAGCGGGTGGATCCGGGACTTCGGCCCGCGGTTCCAGCAGATGCTCTTTGACCCGGCGACCCGCGTGGTGCAGTTCACGCCGGCCGCGGCCGACGCCGCCGCCCCGGGGCGGGTCCCCGCCGGCGCGGTGCTCCTGGTGAATCCGGAGAACCGGAGCGGGCAGATCTACATCCGCGACCTGCCGACCGACGCCGGAGAGTTTGCGCTGGTCCTGCTCGACGAGTCGGGCCAGGTCGTGGGGGATGCCCTGCTGCGCTTCCGCCCGACGGGCGCAATGGTGTCGGAGCGGCTGCAGAACGTCGCGCTCGAGACGGCGTTCCGGCTGGCGATCATCCCGGGAGAGTCGGCGGAGGCCGCCCCGATCCTGCGGAGCGCTTCGCGGTTGTGATCCAGGGTCGGTAACCGCTCGCTGGCGCTCGCGGCTCGGGCGCGAGGGTAAGCCCTTGGCGCTCGCCGCGCGCGAAGAACCACTTCGCCGGTCGGGGGGCTCAGCGCGTGCCCGTGCGCCGCGGCTTGGAGCGCTTGCCCGCCGCCGGGGGCGGCGCGTCCTCGGCCGGGGCCGCGCCGGGGTTGGCAGGCGCGGCGGCGCCCTCGAGGACCTCGTACGTCCGGTGGACCTGCTCGACGTAGCCGGGGCGCTGGCGCGGCGGGCCCACCAGTTGCACGGTCCGGGGCGCCGGGCGGCGCGCGGGCCCGGCCCGGGTGGCGGACGGTGCCGGCGTTGCCGGGTCATCGACCGCGGCGGCGGCCTCGGGGCGAAGGAGCGGGGGCTGGGCGGGATAGGTGGCGGCGATGCGGGACTCGATGGCCGCCACGACGGCGGGGCGCTCGGGCTCGGGGACGAGGAGGAGTGCGGCGAGCCAGCGGCGGGCGAGGTCGGCGCCGGCGGGGCGGAGGAGCTCAACGATCATCCGGGTGTGGTCGTTTGGGGAGAGCGTTGGCGATGGCGCGGGCTCGGAGGACGACCGGGGCGGGAGCAGGAGCGGGCGTCTGCGGGCGCTTGGTGGCGGTGGCTTGCGGTGCGTCATGGGGGTCTCGGGCGCCGGGCGCGAGGCGGCCGTTGGGTTCGGGGGCGGGGGCGGCGTCGGCGCGGAGCCGGGTTTCCAGGGTCTGGACGAACACCTCGAGGCGGTCCAGGCGTGCCGCGATGCGCTCGAGCGTGCCGGCCATGGCG
>DASPKO010000073.1:0-8101 GCA_035628055.1 Phycisphaerales bacterium | reverse complement strand
CCCCGCCCCGGCCATGACGGCCCCCTCGCGGAGGCGGGGGAGCAGGCGAAGCTCGACGGCGCCGCGGGCGCGCGCACCGGCGCGGCCCGCGGACCAGAGCAGTGCGGCCTCGAGGTGCGCGCGGCCCTGGCGGGCGGAGAGCCACATGAGGGCCAGGAGCGCCGCCGCCCCCGAGGCCGAGGCGGCGAGCCACGCCCCGTCGATCCGGGTGCGCCAGAGGCTCGCCAGGCCCATCGGCACCAGCACGCCGGCCATGATCAGCGCGACCACGATGAACCATGCCCCGATGGTCAGAAGGGGCAGGCGGTCGAGGCGGTGGTGGGCGAGCACGCGGAAGATCGCCCCAATCTTGAGCGGCGCGAGCGCGAGGATGAAGGCGATCACGTTCACCGCCTGAACGCCCCAGAACCGGAGTGGCCGCGCCGGGCGGACCGCGGCCCAGAACATGGCGCCGGTGAGCAGGATGCTCAGGCCCGAGAGGGCCAGCAGGGCGGAGGCGGCGCCGGGCCCGGCGCGCCACAGGCGGCGGAGCTCGGCGGCCCCGGTGTCGGCGAGCGCGCCGCGCGCCACCCAGGCGAGCAGGGCCAGCCCGGCCGCAAAGCCGGCGAGCTGCGCACCGCGCCAGGCGAGGCGGTCACGGGCGCGGGAGCGGCCGGCGCGGGGAGCGTCGTGCTCGGTCTGGGGTTGGGTCACGCGCTCCCTCTGATCGACGACACCGCGCGGGTTAGCGGAGCTCGTAGAGGACGGTGGCGCCCCCCGGCCCGCCCCAGGACTTGACGACGCGCGCCCGCCCGCCGAGCCAGCGATCCACGACGCCGGGCGTCACGCCCGGGGCGTACCAGCGGTCGACCTCCGCCAGACGGGCGAGCTCGGCGTAGTTGACCAGGACGTGGGTGATCCCGTCGTGCCGGAGCTCGGCGGTCCAGGCGGCGGGGTCGTCGGGGCTCTTGGCGAGCGCGCGCCCCAGGGGGGAAGTGTCCCACGTGGTGTGGTAGACCAGGGGGCCGGCAAAGTACAGAGCGCGAGACTCTCCGAGCAGGTAGAGCCTGGCGGGGGGCGCGGGATCGGCGAGCGACAAATGGGGCATCCCGGCGTGGTGGCGGAGATTCCAGAACGCCGGGGGTGGCGCGTCCTCGAGGAAACGGAGGGCCTCCTCGGGGCTCGTGCTCGCGGCCGCGGCGCCGGAGATGACGCCGGCCATCCCGGTGAGAAACAGGTTGGGGCGGGCCTCGCGCTGCGCCAGGAAGAGGCGCAGGGTGTGCCCGCCCAGCGCGAGCGGGAGGAGGGCCAGGATCACCGGCGCGGCGCGGGCGGCCCAGGGCCGGTGGGCCCGCCCGGCGATGGCGGCGCCACCGAGCCCGAGAAGGGGAACGAGTCCGACCAGCAGGGGGACGAGGAAGCGGGATTGCAGGTGCGTCAGGAAGAGCCACCCGCTCAACCCCAGCGCCGAGCCGAGGGCCAGCGCGAGCGCGGCCCGGCGGGTCGCGCGCGTGAGGACGGCGGTCAGGAGCAGCAGCGCGGCGGCCGGCCAGAAGACCGACCACTGCTCGTGCAGGACACCGCGGGCGCTTCCCGCGCCGAGCCCGTCGGGCGAGAGAAGCAGGCCGAGGCGGGTGACGAGGCCGGCGCTCTCGCGATGGGCCGCGGCGAAGCGCGCGACCTGCTCGGCGGTCCAATGCCCCTGCCCCCACATGGCCGTGAGCGCCGGGAAGACCGGGTTGCCGCAGGCGAGCTTGTTGCGCAGAAGCCAGGGAGCAACGGCGGCCAGGCCGAGGACCCCGGCCCAGAACCAGGCCGTGAGCGCCCGGTGCAGGGCGTGCGCCCGCTGCTCGGGGGCGTGCAAGGCGCCGCGCACGGGGAGGGCGAGCAGCAGGCCCACGAGGGGTCCAACCAGGAAGAGGGCCGTGGGCTTGGCGCTGGAGGCCAGGCCCAGGGCCAGCCCGGCGGCGGCCCCGCGCCGCGCGGCGTCGGCGATGGAGCCGGTGATCGCGGGGTCGCTGGCGACCACCGGGTCGGTGGGCGCCGCGGGGCGGGGCGGGCCCCCGACCGCGGCGAGAGTCGCGGTGAGCCCGAGCAACACGACCGCCATCTCGTTGTAGGCCATGGACCCCGTGACGACGGTCCAGGGGGTGGCGAGGAGGCTGGCCCCGGCGATCGCGGCGCCGAGGGCGCTCGATTCCCGGCCCAGTCCGGCGCGCTCGCCCAGCCGGCACACCAGGCGCACCGCCATCAGCCCGGCCAGCACGGCCATCCCGGCGTGCACGAGCTGGCAGGCAGCGAGCACCTCGCCCTGACCCGCGATCATCCAGGGCAGGCCGCCCGGTGCCGGGGCGAGCAGGCGCATGGCGGGGCGTGCCAGCATTATGACGTGGAGGTATCCGGCCTCGGCGTACGAGGGAAGGAACGAGTAGACGTTGTGTTCGAGGGGCTCGAGCCGTCCGCGCTCGACCCACTCCTTGGGGAGCTGGAGGTGGTAACTCAGAACATCGAACCCGCCGGCCTCGCTCTCCCAGAGCCATCCCGGCGGGCTGCAGGCGGCGAGGAGCATGACGCCCACGGGCACGCACGCCAGCAGGAGCGCGAGGTCCCAGGGGGTCCTGGGCGGGTGCCGGGTCCCGTCAGCGGAGGCTGCGCGGCGGGCGCGGAGCGTGGTCAGGGCGAGCGCGACGATTCCGAGCGCGGTCGCGCCCCACGCGAGCGCCGAGTTCAGAACGCCCAGCCAACCGAGCAGGTGGTCGACCCCGAGCGCGATCCCCACGCCGAGCCCGGCGCAGAGCCACCGCTGGTCCGGGCCGCGGACCATCGGAGCGGCGACCCAGCCCCAGCCGGCGGCGCCGAGCAGGTAGAGGGCGGCGAGGCCGCCGGCGGTCAGGAGCGTCCAGGCGGCGCTGGCGATGCCGCCGAGTGGGGGCGTGGCGTCGGGCAGGGCGAGGGCGGCGAGCCCGAGGGCCAGCAGCACGGGGAGGCCGAGGGCGAGCGCGGCGGCGCGGTGCCGGCCGGCGAGGCGCCACCGTTGTTCCGCGACCGCGCCGGGCACGCGGACATGGTAATGGAGGGCGGCGGGAGCGCGCTAGCTAGGCCGCCGTGATGGCCCCGGGGGCGGGCTGGGATGTGCCGGCGGGCGGGGCGCCCGGGCCAGTGGGAGAGCGACCGCTTTCCGCCGCTCGCGCCTCGGGCTCCGCGGGCGCCGGGCCGCTGGGCGCGGTCGCGGCGGCCGGGGCGGCGGGGCGTGGGGCGGCCGAGCGGGGCACGGTCGAGGCGGAGACGCCCCGGTAGGACCAGGTGTTGCGGCCGGCGCTCTTGGAGAGATAGAGCTGGGCGTCGGCGTCGGCGACGAGCCTCTCGGGGTCGGCGGCGGACGTTTGATAGTCGCTCGTGGAGACAGCCCCCGCGCTGATGGTCACGGAGAGGACTTCGTCCTGGACCTGGACGCGGAGGTCCTCCACGGCCTTGCAGAGGCGGGCCGCCAGGAGGCACGCGCCGCGGCGGTCGGTGGCGGGAGTGAGGACGGCGAACTCCTCCCCGCCATAGCGGGCCACGAGGTCGACGTCGCGCAGGCTCGAGGCGACGCAGCGGGCGACGCGGGTGAGGACCAGGTCGCCGGTCTTGTGCCCCCACGTGTCGTTGAACTTCTTGAAGTGGTCGATGTCGAAGAGGATGAGCGCGAAGTCGCCGTGGGCGCGGCGCAGGCCGCGCACCATCTCGGCGAGGCGCTCGTCGAACTTGGCGCGGTTGGCGATGCCGGTGAGGGCGTCGGTGGTGGCGCGCTTCAGCAGCTCCTCGGCGTCGCGGACGGCGATGGTGCGCTCGAGCTGGGCCACCATGCCCGCGCGGGTGGCCTCCTCCTGGGCCTCGGCGTAGAGGTCGTGCATGCCCCCGTCGGGGAGCTTCACGTTGAAGACCTCGGCCATCTTCGCCAGCTCGGAGTTCATGGACTCGGCGGCGGCGTTCCAGGCGGCCTTGTCCAGGCCCAGGGTCTGCTCGACGGCCTCGCGCGCGCGGGCCTGGCTGGCTGGCGAGGGGGAGGCCTCGGCCAGGATGGGAGCGAGCGCGCCGGCGACGTTCACGAGCGTGGCGAGGGGGCGGGCCGGCTCGGGGGCCTTGTCCGGCTCGTACTGATAGGCCACGGCGCCGACGAGGACGGAAGGGAGCTGCCAGTCCTGGAGGATCTGGGAGCCGAGCTCGGCGTGGTCGATCCCGATGATCTCGCGCTCGGCCTTGACCAGCTCGGTGCCGACGGGGTTCCCCGCCATGACGGAGGCGTAATCATCGGGGACGCCGCGGGCCATCGCCAGGCGTCCGATGCCCGAGAGGAGGCCGGCGGTGAAGGCCTCCTCGCGGTCGAGCCCGAAGCGTTCGCCGGCGAGGTGGCGCGAGACGACCGCGGTGGCGCAGCTCGCCGCCCAGAACTCGGAGAGGTCGAAGCCCCCGCAGGATCCGGAGGGCTCCGGGGGCGCGATGGAGAAGCCCAGGGCCGCGAGCTTGACGCTGCGCAGGCCCAAAAGCATGACGGCCTGGCGGATGGAGAGGATCTCGCGGGCGTGGCCGGTCGCGGCCGAGTTGGCGAACTTCAGGAGCCGGGCCGAGAGGACCGGGTCGCACATGATGGCATCGGCGATCTCCTGGACCTCGGTCTGGTCGCGGCGGCAGAGCTCGATGACACGGATGGCGGTGCCGGGCGGGGTGGGGAGCCGGCGCGCCTGCTTGAGGCGTGCGAAGAGTGACCGGGTGTCGCTGGGCGGTGGGCTCATCGGTCTCTCGGGCGCCGGGAGAAGCCGGGGGGCGTGCTAGCGGGCTTCGCTGGTGGCGGCGACGCCGGAGGAGGCCCTCATGAGGAACCGGCCCAGGAGCGTGGCCATGTCGTCGATGGAGGCGGCGCCGGAGAGGACCAGGGCCTCGGCGGTCTCGGTGGCGGCGCGGACCTGCTGGACGCGGACGAGGGTCTCGACCTGGGCCTTGGTGAGCATGCCCATGGCCATGGCGATCTCGCCGAAGCGGCGGTGGGTGCGGCGCTGGTCGGCCAGGATGAGGTCGATGTCGGCGCCGGTGACCATGCCGTAGCTGAAGGCGATGGAACCGATGGGCTCGGGGGGGCTGCGGAGGAGCTCACGGACGCTGTCGATCGTGCGCGGCGAGAGCCCGCCGTCGGTCGCCAGAAAGTCGAGGAAGGCCTGTCGCACGGGTGAACCTCCGCGGGGGATTGGCGTCGGCCGGCTCGGGCGAGCCGCGCTCCGATCCAAGCGGTATCGGGCGGCGGCGGGACCGGCTTGAGCGGCGGGGCCGGTAACCGCGCTTTGGGGCCGGGCTGGTCTACGGGGGCGGGATGGGCAACGGCGGCGGCGGAGCCGGGGTTGGCGATACAGGTCCGGCCCGGGGTGTTTTTCGCCCCGGCGCAAAAAACCAGGGCCCCTTGCGGGGCCCTGGGAGCGAAGAGGCGAGAAAGAGACGGGCGTCTCCGGTGCGGCCGAGCGCGCTCAGGCGCGACGCCGGCGGAAAGCCAGGGCAGAGAGCCCGAGGAGGGCCAGGGAGCCCGGGGCGGGGATGAGAGTGAGCTGGAACCCGTTGACGGTGCCGAAAGAGCCGACGTCGCCATCGGCGGTGATGGTGAGCAGGCCGTCGGACCCGACGGTGACGCTGTGGAGTGCGTGGGTGATGCCGACGCCGAAGGTGTCGGGCGCGGGGTAGTTGCCGCCGATGGTCTGCGGGTTGGCGCTGCCGGTGGGGTTGGTCGTGGCGATGATGGTCATGTCCGGCCCGAAGTCGGGGGCGTTGGCGTAGGTGTAGACGTCGTAGCTGCCGGGCGCCAGGCCGGAGAAGACGTAGCTGACGGGCCCGGTGCTGGCGGAGAGGTCCTGGCCGTCCTCCATGAGGAGGGCGAAGTCGCCGTTGGCGTTGGCGTTGGCGGAGGAGAAGTTGCCGCCGGCGGCGCTGCTGCGGGTGAGCATGACGCGCGAGGCGTTTCCGAGCAGGTCGGACAGGGTGATGGCCGTGGCGGTGGAACCGGTCAGGGTGTTCCAGAATCCGGCCTGGCCCGCGGCGGCGCCGAAGGTGGTGGCGGGCGCGCCAGCGCCGGGGGCGCCGGGCGCGGTGTCGAGGTCGACGTTGAACGACTGGGCCGAGGCGGCCTGGGCCAGCAGGCCCACCGCGACGGCGCTGGCAAACGCGAACTTCTTCATGATCTTTCCTCTCTCTCCAGAGCGGCCGATAGCGTTCGGCCCACACACGGACGAACCGGCCGCGCACGCGCGCGGCACAGACAACGGTTCCGAGCCGATCGAACAGGCCGCGGGTCCGCACCGACAGCCAGCGCGAGCGCCGCCCGCGGACGCGGGGCCTGGCGGTCGGCGAAGACCGGCGACGGCCGGCGCGAGGCCGGGCGGTTCGGTGGCATGTTCAGAGCGGGGCGCCGCGCGGACGCCGGCTCTCGATCTCCTCTGCAGGCACCATACTTTGGGGTCCCGCGGGACGCAAGGGTCGTGGGCGGTTTTCGTGGCGGATTTGAAACTGGGTAAGCTCGCGGGCGCTGGTCGGACAGCGCCGGGGGCACGGAGCCGGAGCGAGAGATGTGGTACGGACCGCTGGGCGAGGCGGAGCACGCGCGGGGCTATGCGCGGGTGCTGGCCCACAGCTTTGCGCGCACGGAGGCGGAGACGGGGGAGTGGGTCGCGAGGCTGGCGCGGGCGGAGCCGCGGGTGGGAGTGACGGAGGGTGGGCACGTCGCGGCCGGTCTGGTGCTGTACCCGATGGGCCAGTTCTTCGGGGGTCGCAGCGTTCCGATGTGGGGCGTGGCCGCGGTGGGGGTTGCTCCCGAGGCGCGGGGCGCGGGGGTCGCGCGCGAGCTGATGCGGCGGGCGGTGCTCGAGCTGTTCGAGCGCGGCGTGGCCCTGTCGGCGCTCTATCCGGCGACGCAGGCGCTGTACCGGCGCGTCGGGTATGAGCAGGCGGGGTCGCGGTTCGAGCTGCGGGTGCCGCTGGCGCGGCTGGACCGGGGCGCGGGCGAGGTGGGGGCGCGGGCGCTGACCGATGAGGACCGGGCCGCGATCGCGGCGGTCTATGCGCAGTGCGCGCGGGCCCGGGAAGGGGCCCTGGACCGCTCGGAGCTGATGTGGGAGCGCGTGCTCTCCCCGCCGCCGCGACGCGAGCCGGCGCACGGGTTCGTCTTTCCCGGCCCGGGCGGCCCGGGCGGGATCGAGGGGTATGCGCTGCTGACGCAGAGCCGCCTGGAGAACGGGCACCACGAGGTGCACGTGAGCGACCTGGCGTTCGTCACGGCCGGGGCGGGGGCCCGCCTGGTGCGATTCCTGTCGGGCTACGGGACGCTGGGGACGGACCTGGTGTGGCACTGCGGGCCGGGCGAGCCGCTGCTGATGCTGCTGGGAGAGCAGCGCTACAGCGTGAAGCTGCATCACTACTGGATGCTGCGGGTGACGCACGTGCGTGCCGCGCTCGAGGCGCGGGGTTATCCGGCGGGGCTCAGCGGGCGCCTCACGCTCCGGGTGCGCGACGAGGAGGCGCCCGGGAACGCCGGGACGGTGAACCTGGAGGTGGAGCAGTGTGTGGGCCGGTGCGGGGCGCGGGGCGGGGTGGTGCTGGAGGTAGGGGCGCGGGGGCTGGCGGCGCTGTACGCCGGGTTCGCGACGCCCGAGAGCCTGGCGCGGGCGGGCTTGCTGGCGGGCGAGGCGGGCGCGCTGGGGCTGGCGCGGGCAATGTTCGCGGGGGCGGCGCCGGGGATGGGGGATTTTTTCTGAGGTGTCGGGTGGCAGGGTGCCAAGGTGCCGAGGGGGCGGGGCCGGGTGAGGCGGATCGGTCTCGAGCCGCCGGCACTATCCTGCCGGCATGGCGGCGATCATCCTGGCGGTGCTCACGGGCGTGCTCTGGGCGGTGGGGGAGCTCCTGAGCAAGAGCGTCTTCCACTCGGGACAGATCGGGCCGATCACGGCGATCGCGGTGCGCGGCACGGTGGCCCTGCCGCTCTTGTGGGGGGCGTGGGTGGTGGCGCGGTTCGTGGTGCGCGCGCCGGGTGAGCAGGCCAGCGTCTTTGCGGCCGAGCCCGTGGTGCTGTGGAAGCTGGTGGGGGCGAGCCTGCTGGCGGGTGGGCTGG
>DASPKO010000072.1:0-8118 GCA_035628055.1 Phycisphaerales bacterium | reverse complement strand
CGATGTCGAAGGTCGGCGCGGGCGCGCCGGCCGCGGTCCGGCCCTGCGCCGGCACGAGCTCCGCCTCGCGCACGCGCCAGGCGCCGCCGACCAGCCGCACGCCCGCGGCGGTCGCCAGGTCGATCACCGCCGGCGCGGCCCTGGCGTCGTCCTCGTCACGGAGCGCCGCGGTGGCGACACAGAGGGCCAGCGCGGCGAGCTTTGCTGCCATCACGATGCGGAGGGTCATGATCCGGCTCCTTGCAAACGCCGCTATTGCCGGGCAGGGCGGGAAGCGGGGCCAGCTCGAGTCTGCCGTCTTCGGCCCCGATGCGGGGCGCCAGCGGGGCACCGGGCACGCCTGGCTGGCGACGGCGGGGCACGCGTGCCGGGAGGGCAAGCGTACGGTATGGTGTACCCGGACCCGCGCCAAAGGAGTGTCGCGTCACCGATGGCCCAGCCGGACACGCACGGAAGCGGCACGACCCCGCCGCCAGGCGCCGGGGCAACGGCGGGCGGGGGCCTGGCCTCCGCCTCCCCGCACGACCGGCGCCCGGCACAGGGCGGCTCCTCGGAACTCGCCGCGGCCTTGGAGCCGGCCCTGCTGGCCGGGCTGGGCGGGACGCTCTCGCCGGTCTCCTGGTTCGTGTCGAGCTGGCAGGCGGGCGGGGCCGCCACGGGCTTCGCGACGCTCAAGCTCCCGCACCTGCCCCCCGCCGACGTGGTGGTGAAACTGCCGGTGGGGCCGGCGGAATATCGCTGGACCACGGAGCTCTCGCCCCCGCTGTGCGTGCCCGAGCGGGACGACGACGGGCCGATCTGCACCGATCATGAGCACGACCATCCGCCGACGCTGCGCGTGCTGGCCTCGGGGACCGAGGTCGGGGGGTACGACCTGGCCTGGCTGGTCGTCGAGCGCCTGCCCGGGCACACGCTGCAGCACGATCTGACGGAGCAGGACGTGCGCGACCTGCTGCACGCCGCCGCCCGCCTGTACCAGCACGCGGGGGCGATCCGCCCGGTGGACCGGCCGCCGGCGGTGCGCGACTGGGAGGTGCTCCTGGCGCGGGCCCGCGAGGCGTGCAAGACGCACCAGATCGCCGGGGCCCAGCACTGGAACGACGCGATCAAGCACGTGCAGAAGGCCCTTCCGCGGCTGCTGGCGCGCTGGGAGTCGCGGGCGATCAACACCTGGTGCCATGGAGACCTGCACCCGGGCAACGCGATGCGCCGCCCGGGGAACCCGGGCTCGTGCGTGCTGCTGGACCTGGCGCTCGTGCACCCCGGGCACTGGGTCGAGGACGCGGTCTACCTCGAGCGGCTCTACTGGGGCCGCCCGGAGCTGCTCCACGGCATCAAGCCGGTGAGCCACCTGGCCCAGCTCCGGCGCGAGATGGGTCTCGAGGCTGGGGACGACTACGCGACGCTCGCGAACATCCGGCGCGTGATGATGGCGGCGACGAGCCCGGCCTTCCTGGAGCGCGAGGGACACCCGAAGTATCTCAAGGCGGCGCTGGAGGTCCTGGAGAAACTGCTCCCCCAAGTGGTAAAGGCGTGAGTCGCGTGCTCTAGCCCGCCCGCCCCGGCCCCCACTGCACCTCCGCGAGCATGGCGCCCACGCGCCGCGTCTGCTCGTACCGGGCCGCCCCGCGGGCCATGCGGCCCCAGGCGACCAGGCCCAGCAGGCCCATGCCCAGCGCGCTCGCCCCGGTCATCCCGGCCGCCGCGACCAGACGCCGGTCGCGCAGCGGCTCGGCGTCGCAGGTGGCGGCCTGGGCGATCGCGGTCGCGGCCCCGTCGGCCCGGGCGCCCCGCGTGGCGTTGGCGTGGGCCACCAGCGCGGTCAGGAGCGTGTCGAGCTCGCGGGCGGTGCCCGCCGAGCCCGTGCCGCGGAGCTCGTAGCTCACCTGGCCCGGCGCGGGCGCATCGACATAGAGGGCGTCGAGCACCCGGGCGCCGACCGCGGCGGGGCTGGCCAGGTGGGCCAGCCCGCGCTGGGCGAAGCGCTCCGCCGCCATTGCGTGGAACTGCGGGTCGCGGACGATCTGCTGGTGGAACTGGTCCCAGGCCGCCAGGTCGGCCTCGGTGAGGGTGCGCCCGCCCGTGTCCGCCGCGACGATCCCCCGGGCGGCATAAACCCCCGGGAAGGCCTGGCCCGCCACGGCCCAGCAGAGCCCGGCGAGCACGGCGAGGCCCACGCAGGCGCAGGCCACCAGCACCGCGGCCCCGCGTCGGGCCGCGCGCGCGGCCAGCCCGCGCTCCACGGCGCGGACGCCCTCCATGGCGGCGACGAGCTTGGGACGCTGGGCGAGCAGCAGCTCGCACTCGGCCTGGCGCTTCTCGACCGCCTGCTTGGCCGCCATGACCTTGCGGGTGCGCTCGCGGAGCAGGTTGGTGCAGAGCGCCAAACGCTGCTGGCGCCTCAGGACGCGGGCGCTCGGAGCGGGGGCCGGCGAGCCGGCCTGCTCGGCCCGGGGGCCCGTGGTGGCGAGCTCCTGGGCCAGGCGCCCGGCCTCGGCCCGCGCGGCCTCGAGGGCCGCGCCGGCTTGATCGCGCTCGCGCCGGGCCGCCTCGAGCCGTTCCTTCAAGACGCCGATCGCCAGGTCGCGCTTCTCGATCTCCTGGGCCGAGCCGGTGCTCGCGGCCTCCCTCCCGGCCGCCTCGGCCTCGAGCCGTTCCACGTGGCGGGTCAATCCGGCGATGTTCGCTTCCAGCCCGGCGCGCCGCCCCGCGTCCGCGGCCAGGCGGGCCTCCAGTTCGCGCACCGTCGCCTCGAAGCGCTGGCAGGCCAGGGCCCGCGAGTCCCGGTCGGCCCGCACGTCCTGCGCGACGCGCTCGGCCTCGGCGAGCCGGGCCTCGAGCTGGCGCGTGGCCTGTTCCACGCGCTGGTCCGCGTCGCTGCGGCACGCGCGCTCGCGCTCCGCCAGCCGAGATTCGGTCGCGCGCAGCTCCGCGGCGCGGGCCTCGAGCCCGGCCTCGCGACGCGCCAGTTCCGCCGCCGCCCGCTCGTTCTGTTCCCGTCGGACCCCGACCTCCGCCTCGCGCTCGGCGATGGCCTCGGCCAGAGAGTCCAGCTCGGCGCGCCGGCCCTGGAGCTGCCGCTCGCGCTCAGCCAGGGCCGTACTCGCGGCCTCGAGTCCCGCGCGGTGGGTCTCGAAGCGCGCCTGGCGCTCGCCCAGCACGGCCCGGCCATCGGCGAGTTCCTTGGCGGCGTGGGCGATCTCCGCGGCCCGCTCTCCCAGGGCCCGCTCGCGGGCCGCCAGTTCCTGCTCGGTCTCGCGGAAGAGGTCGAGCCGGCGGGCGCGCTCGTGCTCGAGCTCGGCCCGGCGGGCGTCCAGCTCGCGGCGCTGCGCCTCGGCGCGGGCGCGCTCGGCGGCCAGCTCGGCCCGCTCGTCCCCGAGCTCGCGCGCCTGGCTCACCACGCGCTCGAGCCGCCGCTGCACCTCCACGACCAGCGCGGCCACGTCGTCGTCGGGGCGGGGGTGCTCGGTCCCGCGCCCGGGTGGCGCGGTCCGGCTCGCAAGCTCCTCGGCCATGGTGTTCCTTCCCGGCGACGGTCAACGTCGCACGGGGAGATATCGGCGTCACGGACGGCCCACTCGACCCGGTTCACCCGGGCGGCGTGGCCGGACGTGCGAGCCCGAGGGGTTGCGCGCCGGCGCCCGGCTTATCGGAACGCCCGAGCGGGGACGGGAGCGCGCGGCGAAGCTAGTGGCAGCCGCAGGAGCTGCCACACCCGCCGGCCGGAGCGGGCCGCACGAGGTGCTGGATTCCCGCGCCCGTCTCGACGAAGAGCTCGTCGCACTCGTCGAGGAAGAGCCCGTGATCGACGACGCCGGCGATGGAATCGAGGACCGCGGCGAGCTCCTCGGGGTGCCAGTCGCCCATGGTGACGTCGATGATGAGGTTGGCGTTGTCGGTCAGGAAGAGCTCGCCCGAGAGCGTGCGGCGCACCACGCCGTTGAACCCCATCTCGCGGAGGTGGGCGCGGATGGAGGCCAGCCCGAAGGCCACCACGGCCACGCCGAGCGTTCCCTTGGAGCCCAGGCGGTCGACGAGCTTGGACTCGTCGATCATGTAGACGCGCTTGTCGGCGGCGTGGGCCACGATGCGCTCGCGGAGCATGGCCCCGCCGGCGCCCTTGACCATGCGGAACTGGCGGTCGACCTCGTCGGCGCCGTCGAAGAGATAGTCGACGCGCTCGACCATCGTGAAGTCGATCACGTTGAGCTGGAGCTGGCGGGCGAGCGTCTCGGTGACGTGGCTGGTCGGGACGCACTGGATGTCCAGCCCCTCGTCCTTGACGCGCTCGGCGAGCGCGAGGATGCCGCGCGACGCGGTGCGGCCCGTGCCGAGCCCCACGACCATGCCGGAGGTGATGGGGGCCACCGCCGCCTCGGCCAACGCGTCGAGAAGTTTGGGCTCAGTCAAAGCGAATCCCCTGTGCGAGTTCGAACTTCCCCCCGCCGTTGACGGTGCAGGTCTGGCGGCGCATGTACGCCTTCCAGGCGTCGGACCCCGACTCCCGCCCGCCGCCCGTGTCCTTCTCCCCGCCGAAGGCACCCCCGATCTCGGCCCCGCTGGTCCCGAGGTTGACGTAGGCCAGGCCGCAGTCCGAGCCCGCCGGCCCCAGGAAGCGCTCCGCCGCCCGGACCGACTCGGTGAAGATGGCGCTCGAGAGCCCCTGGTCGACGCCGTTCTGCAGCGCGATCGCCTCGTCGAGGTCGCGGAACGTAAAGACGTACAGGATGGGCGCGAAGGTCTCCTCGCAGGCGATCGGGAGCGTCTGGCCCGGCGCGGCCCGGATGATCGTCGGCTGCACGAAGTGCCCGCGCTCCAGGGCGCCGCCCGGGCGGGCCCGAGCGCCCCCGACCAGCACCCGCCCCCCCTGCTCCTGCGCCGCGCGCACCGCGTGGAGGAACATCTCGACCGCGCGCTCGCTGATGAGCGGGCCGACGTGAGTGCCTTCCTTCATGGGGTCGCCCACGCGGATGCTCTGGTAGGCGGCGACCAGCCGCGCGGTGAACGCCTCGGCGATCGACTCGTGCACGAGCAGCCGGCGCGTGGTGGTGCAGCGCTGCCCGGCGGTGCCCACGGCACTGAAGAGCACCGCCCGCAGCGCCAGGTCCTGGTCCGCGTCCCGGTGCACGATGACGGCGTTGTTGCCGCCCAGCTCCAGCAGGCACCGCCCCAGCCGTCCCGCGACCACCTGCCCGACGCGCCGGCCCATCCGGCACGAGCCCGTCGCCGAGATCAGCGGCAGCCGCCGGTCGGCGATGAGCCGCTCCCCCACCAGCTCGTCCGTGCCCGCGACCAGGCGGAAGACCCCCGAGTGGCCCGTCCCCGCGGCGGTCTGCTCGGCGATGCGGTTGCTCGCCAGGCTCACGAGCGGGGTCAGCAGGCTGGGCTTCCACACGATCACGTCGCCACAGACCGCCCCGAGCATCGCGTTCCAGCCCCAGACGGCGTGCGGGAAGTTGAAGGCGGTGATGACCCCGATCGGCCCCAGCGGGTGCCACTGCTCGAAGAGCCTGTGCTCGGGCCGCTCGCTGGGCATGGTCAGACCGTGGAGCTGGCGCGAGAGTCCGACGGCCAGGTCGGCGATGTCGATCGTCTCCTGAACCTCGCCGACGCCCTCGGCGCGAACCTTGCCCATCTCCAGGCTGATGAGCTCGCCCAGGGCGTCGCGCTTGGCGCGCAGGGCCTCGGCGACCGCCCGCACCACCTGCCCGCGCACCGGCGCGGGCACCGAGCGCCAGCGCAGGAAGGTCTGCTGGGCCTCCGCGATGGTCCGGTCGCAGGACTCGGCGTCGTCGAGGCGGAGCCCGCCGAGGGTCTCCCCGGTCGCGGGATTGAGGCTCGCGATGACCCCCTCCCCCCCGACCCGGTCTGCCGGCACGAAGCGGGGATCGTCGCGAAGACCCAGCACGTCGAAGAGATTCGCGGTCACCGGAGTGATGTTAGGCCCCTCCCCCGGCTCGCCCCTCCGCACGCGGCGGGCGCCGCGGGACTTGAAAGGCCCCGGCGGGCGTGCGAGAGTGCGGGCATGGCGAGGGAGGCGGCGAGCCCGGGGCCCGTCGTGCTGGCGACCGGCAACCCGCACAAAGTGGCGGAGCTGCGCGCCATCTTCGCGCGCCACGGGGTGAGCGTGGCGCCCCTCACCGAGGTCCCGGGGGGCGCGGCGATTCCGGAGCCCAGGGAGACCGGAACCACCTTCGAGGAGAACGCGCGGCTCAAGGCCGCCTGGTACGCGCGGCACACCGGGCGGCTCTGTGTGGCGGACGATTCGGGGCTCGAGATCGACGCGCTCGGGGGCCGACCCGGCGTGATCTCGTCGCATTACGCCTCGGACGGGCGCGAGACCGGGATCGGGCGCGCCGAGCGCGACTCGGCCAACAACCGCCGCGTGCTCCGGGAACTGGAGGGCGTCGCGCCGGAGCGGCGCACGGCGCGGTTCGTGTGCGTGATGGCCCTGGCGGGCCCGGACGGGGCGCCCCGGCGTGTGACCCGCGGGGTGCTGCACGGGCGCATCGGCGTGCCACCCCGCGTTCCCGCGGGGGCCAACGGCTTCGGGTACGACCCGCTCTTCCTCGTGGCGCCCGAACTGGCGCGCACCAGCGCCGAGCTGAGCGCCGAGGAGAAGAACCGGATCAGCCACCGGGCGGTGGCGGCCGAGGCCATGGCCCGCGCCCTCGCCGAGCCCGGGTCCGCGGGCGACGCGGACCGTGCCACCGTGCGGGCCGCCACCCCGGCTGACCTCGACGGCATCTTCGCCATCTACGACCGCGAGGTCCTCCACGGCACGAGCACCTTCGAGACCGAGCCCAAGACGCCGGCGCAGCGGACGGCCTGGCTCACCGAGCACGACCCGGGGCGCTACCCGGTGCTCGTGGCGGAGACGCAGGGGCGGGTGGCGGGCTGGGCGCGGCTCCAGCCGTGGTCGACCCGGTGCGCTTACGCGCGCGCGGCCGAGAACTCCGTGTACGTGCACCCGGACTTCCGGGGGCGGGGCACCGGGCGCCTGCTCATGGGCGAGCTGATCCGGGGCGCCCCCGCCGCCGGCGTGTGGGTCATCCTGGCGCGGGTGGTGGAAGGCAATCCTGCGAGCCTGCGGCTGCACGAGGCCCTGGGGTTCGAGACTATTGGCGTCATGCGCCGTGTCGGCGAAAAGTTCGGGCGCGTGCTCGACGTGCGCCTGCTCGACCTGCACCTGGACAAGCCCGCCCCGGCGGTCAGCAGTCCGTCAGACCCTGGAACCACGCCGCCAGAAAGGCGCTGATGTCGCTGGTGGTGACCGACCCGTCGGCATTGAAGTCGGCCGCGGCGGTCCCCCCGGCCAGGTCGGAGAACCAGGCCACCAGGAAGGCGGAGATGTCCGAGGTGGTGAGCGCGCCATCGTCATTGAAGTCTGCCGGGCACGGGACGCCGAAGGCCAGGTCCAGCGGCCCCGTGAGGCGCAGCGTGCGCGCCTCGATCACGCCGGGCTGGGCCTGACCCGAGACGCTAACCGCGGCCCCGCCCAGCGCCGTGTCGGCCAGGTAGCCGCGCAGGGCATAGGGGCCGGCCTGGGTCCCGGCGACCTGCACGTCGAAGGTGCCCGGAGCGGGATCGACGATCGCGTAGACGCGCACCGCGCCCCCGGGCCCGAGGTCCAGGGCCACCGCCCCGGCGCCGAAGTCGTTGACCGCGTCCCCGTTGGGCAGGCGGCCCAGGCGGCGCCCGAGGTCGTCCACGAGCAGGACGTTGGCGTTGGTCCCCTCTCCGGAGTCGTCCCCCGCATCGATGCGCAGCACCACGGCGCCGCTCGTGATCGGAGGCGTGGGGGGCGGGTACACGGCGATCCCGCCCGGGCGCGAGAGGCCCCCGGCCAGGACCGACCACGACGTGGGCGAGACCGTGATGATGCGCCCCGGCGCGTCCTGGCAGACGTAGACCAGGTTGCCGTCCACGCAGGTGTTGCTCGCGTCGGCACCCTCGCCGAAGACGAACGGGCCCGCGTGCTGCACCGCGCCGTAAAACTGACAGATGTAGGGATTGAGAAACGGACCCCGGCCCGCGAGGTTGAAGAGCCACGGGCGCCCCGCCGCGCCGCTGTTGCTGGTGGCAAAGAGCACGTCGCCCAGGAACCCGATCTCCGTG
>DASPKO010000071.1:0-11313 GCA_035628055.1 Phycisphaerales bacterium | reverse complement strand
GACTGCTACGTGATGCCGAGCGTCTCGGAGCCCTTCGGCATCGCGCCCCTCGAGGCGATGCGCAACGACGTGCCGGCGATCATCTCCAAGCAGTCCGGCGTCTCCGAGGCGATCACGCACGCCCTGAAGGTGGACTTCTGGGACATCGACGACATGGCCAACAAGATCGTCGCGGTGCTGCGCCACCCTCCGCTGGGGCAGACCCTGCGCGAGCACGGGTCGTTCGAGCTGCGGAAGCTGACGTGGGAAGGGGCGGCCCGGAAGTACCTGCAGACCTATGAGAAGGCCATCGGGGCGCAGGCGGTGGCGCGGCGCTGAGGCCGCGGCCGGCTCGGGACGGGGCTAGCTGGCGCCCTTGACGCAGGGGATCTCGTGCTCGTGCAGCCGGTCCTTCTCCCGGTTCTCCTGCCGCGCCTCGTCGAGCAGCGAGGCGGGGAGATCGCGCTCCACGGGGGCGGGGTCGCGCACCGGCCGCCCCGGCGAGGCGTAGAGCCAGAGCCAGCCGCCGGTGGTCAGGATCGCCGCGAGCGCGACGGCCCCCTTGAGCCTCTCGCTGGCGGTCAGCCCCGGGGTGGTGGCGGCGTCGGACATGCGAACTCCGGTCGGCGGAACGGGCCGCGACTCAGCCGGCCCCCTCGATGGCCGGGATGTCCTCCTCGTGGAGGCGATCCTTCTCCTCGTTCTCTTCCTGCGCCTCTTCGAGCAGTTCGGGCGGGAGCGCCTGTTCGACGGGCATCGGGTCGGTCTTGGGACCTTCCGAGCGGGCGCTGTAGATCCAGAGCCAACCCCCGGTCGCGAGGATGGCCGTCAGGGCCAGGCCGATCTTGAGCTTGTCGGTGCTGGTGAGGGGCTTGGCAGGAGCCTTGGCGGCGGCCTCGGACATGGGAGCGCTCCGTGGCCCGGGCGCGGCACGGGAATCCGTGCGGGTCCCGCCGGGGCAGCGCCAAGTGTAACCCCGGACCGGGCCCCCGACTAACCCACCTCGCGCCTTTGAAAAAGCGCCACCGCCAGGCAGAGCAGAGCGCCGACCTGTGTCCCGGCGTACAGCGAGACGAGACCGACGTGGCGGGGCGGGATCGGCTGGTTCTGGGAGACCGCGTCGATCAGCCAGAAGAGCTGGACATTGGGCACGACGCCCCAGGCCAGGAGGGCCCCCCGGCTGACCCGGGTGGGAGTGATGAAGATGTAGTCGCCGGGGGCCGGCGGGGCATGGATGATTTTCCCCTGCGCGCCCCCGGCCCGCCTCACGGTCAGCTCGCGCCCGGAGGCCGCGGTGATGACCAGGGCGCGCGGGGTCGCGGGCGCGAAGAGCTGGTCGCGGTCGGCCGGGTCGCCGCGGAACGGGGTGAAAGGTTCCACCGAGAGGGGGAAGCCCGTCGGACTGGGGCCGTAGTAGAAGGGCATCCCCGGCTCGATGGTGGTGCGCGGGTCGAACTTCAGGTGGACGGTGTAGGTGTCGCCGGGATGATCCAGCCCGGCCTCGACCTCGCGGGCCGGGGCCGCGGCGCGCACGATGCCCTGGTAGCGGTTGGCGTAGACCCGGCGCCCGATGAAGTGGTTGGAGAGCATCCCGAAGAGGAAGACGCCCGCGCACACCACGATGGTCATCACCTGGCCCAGGCGGGTCGAGGCCGCGGTGGCGGCGGCGGTCAGCACGAGCAGGGCCAGGAGCAGGCAGTAGCTCGCGATCGCGATCTGGGGCTTGAAATCGGCGGAGAGCGCCTGCCACTGCCAGTCCTTGTCGATGAGCAGGACCATGAGCCACGCGAGGGCGAACAGCGGGAGCATGAGCAGGGTCGTCGTCTGCGAGAAGACCCACCCGTAGAAGAAGTTGCCCCACACCCCCACGAGGAAGGCCAGCCCGACCGCCAGGAGCCCGAAGAGGAGCACGGGCTGGTCGACCACGTCCGAGGCGGTGGCCAGGACCTCGTGACGCACCGCGAGCTGAACGAAGATGAGCATGATGGCGACCGCGATGAGCATCGCGGCGGCCACGCCCAGATACTTTCCCAGCACGAGCACCGGGCGTGCCACCGGCTTGCTGACAACGGTCAGGACGGTCTTGTTCTCGATCTCGCGCGACATCACCGCGGTGGCGATGAACGCCGCGAGCAGGGTCCCGCAGACGAACACCGTCGCCAGGCTCAGGTCGAGCAGGAGCTTGTTGTCGCCCGAGACCTCCGAGCTGTCGGAGTAGCCCAGCGAGAACCCCGTCCCCCAGGTCGTGAGAATCTGCGCCACGCCGCAGATGAGCACCATGATGAAGTAGATGGGCTGGCGGACGGCCTCGAGAAAGGTGTTGCGTGCGATGGTGAGCAGTTGGGAGATCATGGTTTCTCTGGGGCGCCGCCCCCGCCGGAAGCGGGCGAACCCCGCCGAGCATGCTACGTACAGAGCCTGCTCCCGTCTGGAGCGGGCCCGTTCTCCTTCGGGAGCAAGTGGACAGTCCCGGCCGGTTCGCGGACAATAGACGCTCGCGCCCGGCGGGCCGTTCGGCCCGGTGGCGGGGGGCGGCGGGAGATCCTGGCCCGCCCGGGCGCTCGTCCGGGTGAGGCGGGCGGGGCTGGGCGCGCCCGAGGCGGGCGCCGGGGAGTGGCGGGGACTTTCGAGGGCTCGATGAAGTCGGACCACCTGACCTTCAGAACCGCGACGAACGTGAGTCTGCTCGGGCTGGCGATCCAGGCCGTCATCGGCCTGGTGCTGCTCGGGTACGCGCTGGCCGACAAGGACCACGCGGCCTTCTCGGGGGCGCTGCTGGTGCTGGTCGGGGCGGGGGTGTGGCTCTGCCTGGCGGTGGTCTTCGACCAGCACCGCCGGGAGCGGCTCGAGGCGCTCGAGGCCGAGTCGATCGCGGCCCAGCACGCCCTGAGCAGCACGGCGTTCGAAGAGACCGCGCGGGACCTGCGCCCGGCGGCGCGGCGCCTGGCGCTGATGCACAAGGCCTTGCTGCCGGTCGCCAGCCTGCTGCTCGCCGCGGCCCTGGTGACGATCGGGATCCTGCGGCTGCGCTCGGTCCAGGCGCGGGAACTGCTCGACCCTGACAGCTTCGTGGTCCCCCAGCAGCGCGGCTGGGCGATCTCGATCGGGCTGGTGGTGGCGGTGCTCGGCTTCGCGTTCGCCAGGTACGTCTCGGGCATGGCCAAGCAGCCGGTCTGGACGAATCTCCGGGCGGGCGCGGCCCAGGCCGTCGGCGCCGCCCTGGTCGGGCTGCTCCTGGCCCTGGCCCAGTTCATCGACATCATCGGGCCCGACGTCGTCCTCCGGTACCTGACGGCGGTCATCCCGCTGGCCATGCTGGCGCTCGGCGGCGAGATCGTCCTGAACTTCCTGCTGAACATCTACCGCCCGCGCCGGGCCGGCGAGGTGCCGCGGCCGGCGTTCGAGTCGCGCGTCCTGGGGTTCGTGGCGGCGCCCGACCGCATCGCCGAGTCCATCGGCGAGGCCATCAACTACCAGTTCGGGTTCAACGTGACGGCGAGCTGGTTCTACCGGCTGCTGAGCCGGTGGATCGCCGCTCTGGTGGCCGTTGGAGCCCTGGTGATCTGGGGGATGACGTTCATGGCGGTGGTCGGGCCCGACGAGCAGGGGCTGCGGCTGCGGAACGGGGCCCTGGTCGAGACGGTGGGCCCGGGCTTCTACACCAAGCTGCCCTGGCCGCTGGAGCGCATCGAGCGCTTCAAGGCAACCGCGGCGCGGCGCATGAACCTGGCCGCCCCCCCACCCGTGGGCGACCGGGCCGTGCTCTGGACCAATGAGCACGGGGTGGACGAGAAGGAGTACTACCTGCTGGTGCGCCCCTCGGTCGCCGAGGAGACCCAGCCCGGCGGGGTGGGTCCCGCGGGCGCGGGCCGCGCCGCCCGGGACTTCGTGCTCGTCACCGTCGAGGTCCCGCTCTACTACAGCGTGCGGGACGCGGCGGCCTTCGCGAAGTTCGCCGCGGAGGACGCGCGCGAGGAGCTGATCCGCGCGGTGGCGCGCCGGGCGCTGTTCTCGTATCTCGCCACGGTGCGCGTGGACTCGCTGCTGGGAGCGGGCCGGCACTCGGTCTCGGACGAGGTGCGGGTGCGCGTGCAGGCGGCGCTCGACGCCCTGGACCCCTCGCCGGGCATCGACGTGCTGTACGTCGGCATCGTGGGCGCCCACCCCCCGACCGAGACCGCGGTGCTCTTCGAGAAGGTGGTCGAGAGCGAGCAGACGCGGCGGAGCGCCGTGGAGCAGGCCCGCAGCGACCGGATCACGACCCTGACCCGCGCCGCGGGGAGCGTGCCCGCCGCGGAGCGGGCCGTGGCCCTGATCGGGGAGTACGAGCGGCTCTCCACCTCGGGAGCCCCCGCCGAGGAGCTGGCGCGGACCGAGCAGGAGCTGCTGGCCCTGCTGGCGCGGACCGACGGCGGCTCGGCCTCGGTGGCCCTGCGTCAGGCCAAGACCGAGCGCTGGGGCGCGCACATGCGCGAGCGGGCACGCGCCGAGCAGTACGCGGGCCAGCTCGCGGCGTTCCGGGCGATGCCCGAGCTGTTCATGGCGGACATGTACCTGGCGACCATCCGCGACGTCATGGGCCGGGCGCGCGTCTACCTCGTGGCGGACGATGCCCCGGTCGAGGTGCGCGGCGACCTGACCGACTCGGACACGGGCGCCAATCCCCTGCTGACCCCGAGCGCGACCGAAGAGCAATAGACCGACAGGCGACCGGGCGCGCCGGGCCCGACGTGGCCCGGCCCCCGGCCCGCAGGAGAACCCAAGCGTGCAACGCGTGCTGATCATCGTGCTGGTGGTGCTGGTCGTGCTCGGTTTCATGACCACGTACACGGTGCGCTTCACCGAGACGGCGGTCGTGACGACCTTCGGGCGCGCCGACGAGGAGGACGTGAAGACCGAGGCCGGGCTCTACTTCAAGGTCCCTTATGTCCAGCGGGTCACCACGTACGACCGACGGGTGAAGTTCCTGGAGAACCGGGCCGCGACCCAGCAGACCGCGGACCAGCGCCAGGTGGTGGTCACGACGTACATGACCTGGCGCGTCAGCAACCCGCTGGCCTTCTTCCAGCGCTTCAGCAACTCGGGGGACCGCGAGGCCGACCACTACAAGGAGGCGGAGAAGACGCTCCGCGAGTACATGAGCTCGGCGATGAGCGCGTTCGGCAAGTACCGCCTCGACGAGCTGGTCGACACCGAGGCGAGCCAGCTCGCCCGTCTCGAGCAGGACATGCTCGCCGCGGTCCGCGGGGAGCGCGAGAGCGCCACGGCCCGGACCCTGGCCGACTACGGGATCGAGCCGGTCACGGTGGCGGTCAGCTCGCTCCGGTTCCCGCAGGAGACCTCCAAGGCGGTCTTCGAGCGCATGAAGACCAGCCGGCAGACGATCGCGAACGAGTCGGTGGCCGCGGGGGCCAGCCAGGCCGAGACCATTCGCAAGAGCGCCGAGGCCGACGCCCAGCGGATTCTCGCCTTTGCCGACCGGCTGGCGGGCCAGATCCGCTCGCGCGGCGTGGCCGAGGCGGCCCAGTACACGGCGCAGATGCGCGAGGAGCCCCAGCTCGCGGTCTTCCTGAAGCAGATGGATTTCCTGCGCACCAGCTACGGCAAGCAGGCCACGCTGGTGCTCGGGACCAGCATGCCGGGGATGGACGTCTTCCGGGGCGACTTCGTGGCGCGGATGCTCACCGGCAAGGCCGGGGGCATGGAGCTGGCCCGACCGGACGCGAGCGCGGGCGAGCCCGCGGCGCCGGCCGCGGCGCCCGCCGGGGCAGCGCCGAGCGGCGTTCGCGGCGAGGCCGCGGCGCCGGCATCGGTGGCGCCCGCGCGGGAAACCCGTGACCAGGCGGAGGCGCGGCGATGAGCGATCCGCGCGAGCCCATCGAGGGCCTGACCATGCCCGGGGACGCGCCCGTGCCGGGCGCCCGGGCCGCCTCGGTGCGCCTGCGCACCGGGGCCGGGGACGACCGGGCCGACCTGGGCGCCATGATGGACCCGGCGGCGCAGTCGCTCGCCGAGGCCCTGCGCGTCACGTACCGCATCCTGCAACTCGCGATGGTGGTCCTGCTGGCGGTCTTCTTGCTCAGCGGGCTCGAGTCGGTCCAGCTCGGGGAGCGGGCCGTGCGCGTGCGCTTCGGGCGCGTGGTCCAGAGCGACCTGGGGCCCGGGTTCCAGTTCAGCCTTCCGTATCCCATCGGCGAGCTGGTCCGCGTCGAGACCGCCGCCCCCCAGCAGACGCTGGCGCGCGAGTTCTGGCCCTCGCTCACCGCCGAGGAGGAGCGGCTGACCACCGAGCAGCTCGCCGGCGGCGGGCGCGACTCGCTGGACCCGGAGACCGACGGGTCGCTGGTGACGGGCGACGGGATGATCGTGCACGCCCGCTGGGCGGTCAGCTACCGGCGCACCGACCCGGCCCGGGTCCTCGAGAGCCTCGACCGCGAGCACGAGCGGTCCATCGTGCTGGGGGCGGTCCGGCGCGGCATCGTGCACGCCGCGGCGGTGGTGAGCGCCAACGAGTTCCTCACCGGGCAGCCCGACCCGGGGAACCAGACCTACCGCCCGGTGGCCGACCGGGCCAAGGAGCTGGCCCAGCAGACGCTCGACCAGATGCGCAGCGGGATCGAGATCGACCGCCTGGTGATGACCGAGGCGATGGCCCCGCGCCACGTCGCCCCGACCTTCAACCAGGTCATGACCGCCGAGCAGAACGCCGAGAAGGCCATCGAGGCGGCCCTGGACGAGCGCGGCACCCGGCTGACCGCCGCGGCGGGGCAGGCCGCCGAGCTGGTGCTGGCCCAGATCGATGAGTACGAGCGTCGCCTGGACCTGGGCGAGGTGGAGGAGGCCGAGGCCGCCCAGCAGCGCATCGACCGCCTGCTCCTGGGCGAGGCCGAGCCGGGCCCGGACGGGCGCGCGGCCCCCCCGGTCTTCGGCGAGGTGACGGCGGTGCTGAGCGAGGCCCGCAAGGACCGGGACAACCGCGTGGGCCAGGCGCGCTCGGAGCTGGCCCTGTACCAGGCGCTGCGCGAGAGCTACCAGCAGAACCCCTCCGTGGTGATCAACCGGGAGTGGACGGACGCGATGAGCCGGTTCCTGGGCCGCGACAGCGTGCAGGTCCTCCAGCTCATGCCCGGGCTCGAGAAGCTCGTGCTGATGATCAACAAGGACCCGGACGTCAGCCGCGACCAGCTCGTCCGCCGCCGGCGCGCCGAGATGGACGAGATCCGGGCCCAGCGGCAGCGCGACATCAGCCAGCGCCGCTTCGAGACCAAGGTGGACAGCCGCAACTTCCAGAAGGCGACCGAGTAGACCGGGGCGACCGAGAGGCGCCACACCCGTTCTTCGCGATCCAGGCACCCCCATGGCCGAACGCCCCACCCAACGCCCGGTCGTCGTCTGCCGGAGCCTCACCAAGGTCTTCAAGGACTTCTGGCTGCGCGCCAAGGTCCGCGCGGTCGAGGACGTCTCCTTCGAGATCCAGCCCGGGGAGATCTTCGGGCTGCTGGGCCCGAACGGGTCGGGCAAGAGCACGACCATCAAGATCATCCTCGGCCTGCTCCGGCCCACGCGCGGGCAGGTGGTGGTCTTCGGCCGCCCGCCCACCGACGTCGGCATCAAGGGCCGCATCGGGTACCTGCCCGAAGAGTCTTACCTCTATCCCTTCCTCAACGCCCGCGAGACGCTCGCCTACTACGGCAAGCTCTTCGGGCTCGACCACCGGACCCGCGAGCGGCGCATCGACGAGCTGCTCGACATGGTCGGCCTCACCGCCGTCCAGTTCCGCCCGGTCCGCGAGTACTCCAAGGGGATGCAGCGTCGGATCGGCATCGCCCAGGCCCTGATCAACGACCCCGAGTTGCTGATCCTCGACGAGCCCACCACCGGGCTGGACCCGATCGGCACGCGCCAGATCAAGGACCTGATCCTCGAGCTGGGCAGGCGCGGCAAGACCGTGATCCTCTCGAGCCACCTGCTCGCCGACGTCGAGGACTGCGTGACCCGCATGGTCATCTATTACGGCGGGAAGATCCGCGAGCAGGGCACCTGCCGGGAGCTCCTCGAAGACCAGGACAAGTCGGTCCTCGAGTTCGACCGGCTCGACGAGGCGACCATCGAGGCGATCGACCGCCTCGTCCGGCAGCGCACGGGCGGGCAGCGGGCCCTGGAGCGCGTGGTGCGCCCGCGGCAGCGCCTCGAGGACCTCTTCATCGAGATCGTCGAGCGGGCCCGGGCCGAGCGCCTCGCGACGGCGGGCGCGCAGCACGGCGGGCAGACCGCCGCCTTCCTTCGCGCCGGGCCGGTCGAGGCGACCGGCGCCGCCGTCATCGAGAACCTCCTGGTCGCCGAGCCCACGGGCCCGGCCGCGCCCCCCCCCACAGAGCGGCCCCCGGAGACCCCGGCCGACGAGTCGGTGATCAGCTCGCTCGTGGACGTGCGCGCGACCCCCGCGCCGTTGACACGGGCCCGCGGCCCCGAGCCCGGCCCCGAGGCGGACCTCGGCGTGATCGGCGCGCTCCTGGATCACCCCGAGGACGCCCCCGCGTCCGGCACGGGACCGGCTCCCCACGGAGGGGCCCGCTGATGTGGGCCTGGATCGGCCGGCTCGACCGCCTCCAGCGCTCCTTCTGGTTCAAGGTGATCGCCTCGGCCGCGCTCCTGCTGGGCTCGGTCATCGGTGTGGCGCTGTACGCCGCGGGCCGCAGCGGCCGCGAGACCCAGCTCACCATGACGGTGCCCGAGGAGCCCGCCGCGGTCCCCGGTGAGGACCCGGCCCTGGCCGCCTCGCGTCAGGCCCTGCGCGAGGCCCGCGAGCGGGTGCTCCGGGGACTCAACTCGGTCGTGGGCCGCGGCGCCGATTGGACCGCGGTCGCCGTCGGCACCGGCGTGGCGGTGGTCCTGGCCCTGATCATCGTCTGGATGGGCCTCGGGCTCACCTACCTGGGGCTGGCGCTGATCGCCGGCCTGGCGGTGGTCCCGATGATCCTCTGGGGAGGCCGCATCGTCCTCACGCGCAGCCAGCAGGGCGCGCCGGGCGTGCTGCTGCGCGACCTGGGGACGTTTCTCGCCGGGGTCGTGGCCCTCACCGCCTCCTTCACCGCGGCGCTGCAGGCGCTGCGGCTGCTGCTCTCGGGCCCCTGGCCGGCGCTGGCGATCGCCCGCAACGTGGTCCAGGAAGCGGTGCGCATGAAGGTCTCGCTGGTCTTCATCATCCTGCTGATCTTCGGGATGGCGGCCCTGCCCGAGCTCCTCCACGAGGGCACCCCGCTGCGCTACCGCGTGCAGACGTTCCTGCAGTACGGCGCGGGCGGGACCTTCTGGCTCGTCGCCATCATGACCCTCTTCCTGGCGGTCGGCAGCGTCGCCTTCGAGCAGCGCGACCGCGTGATCTGGCAGACCATGAGCAAGCCGGTCGCCCCCTGGCAGTACGTGTTGGGCAAGTGGCTGGGGGTGGTCGGCGTCGCGGGGGTGCTGCTGGTGGTGAGCGCCTCGGGCGTCTTCCTCTTTACCGAGTACCTGCGGAACCAGCCGGCGCACGGGGAGGTCGCCCCGTACGTGGCGGCGGGCAACCTCGCGGTCAGCGAGGACCGGCTCGCCCTGGAGTCCCAGGTGCTCGCGGCGCGCCGAGTGGTGCGGCCGACGGTTCCCGGGGTCGACCAGGAGGCCATGCGTCAGCTCGTCGAGGAACGGATCGCGCGCAGCCGCCAGACCGAGCCGGACCTGCGGGACACCCCGGACCTGCGGGCCAGGCTGCGCGACGAGATCGACACCGAGCGCCTGCAACAGCACCTGACGATCGAGGGGGGGCGGTCCGAGACGTTCGTCTTCGAGGGGCTCGAGCCGGCGGCCCGGGCGGCGCTCCCCATGACCCTGCGCTACAAGATCAACTCCTCGGGCAACGACCCCCAGCTCTTCCCGCGCGTCACGTTCTACATTCCCAACGGCGGCGCCGTGGTGCGCGAGGTCGCCCTCGGGCACGCCATGACCATCCCCCTGTCCGCCGGGGCCGTCGACGAGCACGGCCGCGTCACCCTCACGGTCATCAATGGCGACGTGCACGCGGACACCCCGAACCCCTACACGATCAACTTCCCCCCGGACGGGCTGGAGATCTACTTCGCGGCTGGCTCCTACCGCGCGAACTTCGTGCGCGTCATGCTGGTGCTCTGGCTCAAGCTGTCGGTGCTGGCCATGCTGGGGGTCGTCGCCGCCACCTTCCTCTCCTTCCCGGTCGCCAGCCTGGTCGCCTTCGGCATCTTCCTGATGGCCGAGTCGGCCCGCTTTCTCTGGAACTCGCTGGAGTTCTACGCCTCGACCGAGACCAGCGGGGAGGTGATCTGGTGGCGTGTGCTGGTGCGGGCGGTCGCCGTGCCCGTGTCGGGGGGCCTGCGCTTCTACGCCGACCTGCGCCCGAGCCGCGACCTGGTCGAGGGGCGCCTGCTCGGCTGGGAGACGGTCGGGTACGCGGTGGGGACCCTGGGGGGTCTCACCCTGCTCCTGCTCGGCGCGGGGGTGCTCATCTTCCGCCGGCGCGAACTGGCGATCTACTCCGGTCAGTAAGCACAGCGGGAGACCTCCGATGCGCCGCGACAGCGTGGTCCAGGCCGTGGCCGTGGCGGGCATGCTCGCCTTCCTCTCGGGCTCGGTGCTGCTGACGACCCGCGTCTCGGCCTCGGCCGGCCGAGCCAAGCTGAGCTACACGGACACGCTCGAGGAGGGGACGCCGCCGATGGTGGCGGTCGGGGTGGCCATGGGGGCCTTCCGCGGGCTCTTCGTGAACTACCTCTGGATCCGCGCCAACAACCTCAAGGAGGAGGGGAAGTACCACGAGGCGGTCGACCTGGCGACCACCATCACCAAGCTCCAGCCGCGCTTCCCCCGGGTCTGGGCCTTTCACGCCTGGAACCTCTCGTACAACATCTCGGTCGCGACCCAGACGCCCCAGGAGCGCTGGCAGTGGGTGCAGTCGGGCATCGCCCTGCTGCGCGACCAGGGCATTCCCGCGAACCCGGGCGATGTGCTGCTGCACAAGGAACTCGCCTGGATCTTCCTGCACAAGGTGCAGGGAGTGATGGACGACGCCAACGCCTTCTACAAGCAGGAGCTGGCGCGGCAGTGGACGATCGTGCTGGGTCCCCCTCCGCGCCGCGACGACACCATCCGCACGCGCGAGCAGCTCATCGAGGCCTACGCGGCGCGGCTGGACCGCCTGGTCGCGACCCCCGACACGCTCGAGGAGCTCTTCCGGCGCGTGCCCGGCACCGCTGAGCTGGTCGAGCGCCTGCGCACGCGGGCCGGGTGGGACCTCACGGGCCGGCTCTGGACCGAGCTGGGCACCGC
>DASPKO010000070.1:0-5031 GCA_035628055.1 Phycisphaerales bacterium | reverse complement strand
TGGTCACGCCGAAGTCGTAGTGGCTCAGCGTGGCGCCGAGCTGCCCGTCGGAGCGGATCTCCAGGGCGTAGGGCTCATCGCGCCGGACCAGGGCGCTCCCCGAGCGCGAGGAGATGGTGATGCCGCCGCGCGAGTTGGCGGGGACGCTGCCGGTGGCGATCACCTGGTCGCGCACGCCCACCTCGTAGCGGGCGATGACCGTGAAGCTCACGTCGACCCCGTTGGGATTCACCAGGGGCACGAACTCGTCGATGCTTGAGGAGCTGAAGCCCTCGGGGTAGTACAGGAAGTGGGTCTGCGGCTCGGTGTCGACGCGGACCGTGTAGGAGCCGACGTTCGGCCCGACCTGCTCGACGAGCAGGTAATAGGTCTCGGTCCCGGCGGCATCGAAGGACGTCGAGGCCGTCGCCCCGGGGATCCCGAGGGTGTCGAAGCGGATCTCGTTCTGCCCGGCGTCGAAGACGCGGACCGAGGCGTCGAGCTGAGAGCCCGAGGGCGCGACGACCTGGATGCGCACCGGGCCGGCGGCCTGGGTGGTGAAGGTGAAGAGGTCCGAATCGCCCAGGAAGTTGATGAACCCGAAGGCCGAGCCGTCACCGGTCTTCTGATCGAGCCCGATGAGCGTGGCATTGGGGAACTCGCCGGCGTTGGCGTGGTCGTCCTCGCCCGGGACGCCGCCGCCGCCGCCCCCGCCGCCCCCGGTGGACCCCTGCACGCGCAGCACGTACGACCCGGTCTGGGTCGTGCCCGCGGCGAGCGCGTCGGGCTCGACGAGCACGAAGAAGCGCTGGCCGGCCGCGGTGGCCGCGAAGGTGATCGTCACCGAGTCGGCGTTGCCCTGGCTGAAGGCGACCTGGTTGAACGAGGCATTGAAGACGGTGAGCTGGGAGTTGAGCGTGCTGTCCGGGGTGGTGAGCTGGAGGATCACCGTGCCCGGGGCCACCGTGTCGAAGGTGAAGAGGTCGGTGTCGAAGAGGGGAAGGATGACGCCGCTGGCCACGCCCACGCCGTTGCTGGCCGAGAGCGTGATGCCCGTGGCGAGGTTCCACTCGCCGGCGTCGGCGTGGTCGTCGACGGGGCTGGTGACGACGTCGACGGTGTAGCCGCCCAGGGCGCCCTGGAGGGTGACGTCGATGAAGTAGGTTTGCCCGGCGACCAGGGCGTTGTTGGCGACGAGCGTGGCCACGCCGCCCGCGCCGTTGGCCCCGGCGATCAGCACGCCGCTGGCGTCGCGCAGCTCGACGTGCGGATTCTCGGCCGGGTCGTCGGCGGTGACGGTGATGACCGCGTTGCCCGAAGCGGGGGCGACGAACGAGAAGAGATCGTCGTCGACCGGGTCCTGCATGGCCCCGGTCTCGGTGCCCGCGCCGGTCCCGTTGATGGGGTCGTACACGATCGTGATGGGCGTCGCGCTGGGCAGGTCGGCCAGGTTCGGGTGGTCGTCGGTGGGCGAGAGCTGGTCAACGACCAGGTTGTAGTTGCCGAAGTCCACGTAGGGGTTCACGCCCTCGACCGAGATGTAGTAGGGCCGGCCGGCCGTCACCGAGAAGGTGACGCGCGATCCGGCGCCCAGGCCCTGCGCGTCGTCGTTCAGGGCGATGGGGTAGAGCTGGAGGTTGCCCCGGGCGTCGGCGTTGATCTCGTAGACCCGCACCACCGGGTCCAGCGTGCTGGAGGTCGGGGTGACGGTCACGCGGGCCACGTCGAAGTCCGGGGCCACGAACGTGAAGGTGTCCGTGTCCGCGACGCCCTCGAGGCGGCCGCTGGCGGTCGCCGAGCCGAAGAACCCGCTCACGGGCATGACGGTGGCGAGGTGCCACTTGCCGATGTCGGCGTGGTCGTCGACGAACGGCTGGGTGACCACGTCGATGCGGTACGCGCCCTCGGTGGTGGAGACGCCGTCGATGTCGATGAAGTAGGTCTGGCCCTTCTGACCGAGGAAGGTCAGGGTGACCGAGCCGCCCGCGGGGGTGGAGCCGGCGGCGACATTGCCCAGGGCGGTGGTGATCGCGGCGGAGAGCCGCAGCACCGAGCCGGGCTCGGTGGCGGAGATCGTGACGTTGACGGTGCCGCGCGTGGGCGAGATGAACTTGAAGCTGTCGACATCGTCCGGGTTGAAGAAGGTGTTGTCGATGCGGCCCGTGATCGAGCCCTGCCCGTTGGGCGCGTCGCCGGGGCGGGCCGGGGGCGCGGTCGCGATGGGGATCGCCGTCTCCGGGAAGCCGCCCGCGTGGTCGTCGTCGAAGTCCGGATCGAAGTCCGGCATGGTGTGCACCATCACCTCGTAGGAGCCGGTGGCGTAGCGCCAGTCGACCAGCGAGGGGTCGGTGTTGAAGGCCGCGAGCTGGCCGCTCTCGACCTGGATGAAGTAGATCTGCCCGCGCGTGATCGGGATGACCACCCGGCCGTCGCGCTGGCGGAAGGGCCGGACCTGGTCGCCGACCTCGTAGTACCCCAGCCGCCCGGCGACCGCCGGGTTGGTGTCGCTGACGAAGATCTGCTCGAGGTCGGCGTTGAAGATCCGCACCACCGAGTCCAGCAGGCTGTTGTACTGGCGCTCCTGCCCGCGGTCCTCCGCGGTGGGGGGGTTCACCGTCAGGTCCCACTCCCGCTCGGCGAACTGGTCGTCGTAGTTGTTCGGGTCGCGGTCCGGGTCGGAGATGTTGGGCGTGAGCGCGGTGGTGTTGACGCGGATCTCCGCGGTGCCGTCCGCGTTGGCGCGGAAGTACCACAGGTCCGTGTCCGTGATCGTCTCGATGTTCGCCTGGTCGCCCGCCTGCGAGATGAACTTGAGCGAGGGGTAGATGTCGAAGAATCGCGTCTGCTCGCCCGTCACCGGCGTGATCGGGATCTGCGGCGGGAAGTTGTCCGCCACCTGACCGAAGATGTCCCCGTTGCCCACCGCGTTGTCGTCCACCACGATCTCGGCCGCGTTGGCCCAGTCGCCCGCGTCGGTCGTCTCGAAGTAGTCGCTGATGACGTCGTCGGGCTGGCCGTCGTTGTTGGTGTCCGGGGGGACCGCGTCCACGGTCACGCGGATGTTGTACCGCCCGGTGTTGCGGAAGCCCTGGGTCTCGCTGCGGACCTCGATGTAGTAGGTCTCGCCGGCCCAGATCGGCGGCCCGACGAGCTGCGTGTTGGGCTGCGGCTGGGCCGCGGAGATCGCCGGATCGATCGAGCCCGAGGGGTCGGGCGCCGGCGCGATCGTGTTGTTGGTGTAGATCAGGTTCAGGTTCGAGTCGAACATGCGGATGCGCGTGTTCAGGAACGAGCCGAACGTGGGCGCGATCGCCATCGAGACGCGCGTCGCGGGGCGGTCGTTCCGGTCCCAGAAGCTCTCGCTGTTGTCGAACTGCGGGTTCTGGTCGTCGAAGTTCGCCAGCGCGAAGACCGGCCCGTCCGTCCCGCCGTTGAGCGCCGTCCAGACGAACGCGCCCAGCCCGGGGTCGAAGGCGAACTGGGCCACGCGGTTGGCCGGGTCGCCGTCGGCGGTCGTGAAGAACCCGCCGGCGTAGAGGACCTCCTGCGGGTCCAGGTCGCCCCCCAGCAGCGGGATGCCCGGCTCCTGGTCGTCCACGAGCGCCACCAGGCTGCGCACCGTGTTGTTCATCCCCTGGCCCAGGGCGCCGCCGGCCGCCCCGTCCCAGAAGCCCACGCGCTGCGCCCCCGACCCGTCGAGGTCGGTGAACGCGCCGCCGATCGCCAGCACGGGCTCGATGTCGCCGGCGACGTCCGGCGGGTCCCAGACCGCCATGGCAAAGACGGTGTCGTTGGCCCCCGACCCGGCCTCCTCGAAGGTGAGCAGGGGGTCGTAGGCCGGGTCCTGCGGATCGTTGTCCGGCCCGAGGATGCCCCAGCGGACCAGGCGGCTGGCCGCGATCGGGCCGTCGTGCCGGTTCACGCTGGTGAAGTCCCCGCCGATGATGAGCTCGGGGTCGGGGTCGGGCGCGGGGCCGGTGCCGTCCGGGTCCGGCGGGTCGAAGTTCGCCAGGGCAAAGACGGTGCCGTTGATCGTCGCGTTGTACGGGCCGAAGGTCGGCGAGACGATCTCGCCCAGGCCGATCCACTCCACCCCGGTCCAGAGACCAACCTTCGAGATGTTGGCGTTGCCGTCGGCGCTGGTGAAGGCGCCGCCTACGGCCAGGGAGAGGGGGTAGTCCGGCACGTCGGCCACCAGCCCGACCGCGGGTGGGCCGGGGCTGGCCGGCCGCTCGGCGCCGGGGTCCAGCGGGTCATAGAGCGTCAGCGCGTGCACGGGCGCGTTCACGCCGGCGCCCAGGGCGTTCCACGCGAACCCGCCGATCCCCGCCGAGAGCGAGGCGATGCGGTTGGCCGCTACCCCGCCGATGGTCGTGAAGTCGCCACCGGCGATGAGCCCGCGGCCGCCCGGGTCCGGCAGGGTCGGGGCCGGCCCGTTGCCGTCCGGGTCGTACGAGACGGGATCGAAGACCGCCAGGGCGCGCACGGGCGCCCCCGCGTCGCCGAGCGAGGCCCAGACGTACTTGCCCGCGAGCGGGTTGAAGACCCATTGCGCGATGTTCTGCAGCGTGACGACCCCGCCCGGGCCGGGGATGTTGAGATTGAAGTCCCCGCCCACGACCAGCCGGGGCGCCAGCGGACCGCCACCGTCGGGATCCCAGTTGAGCATGGCGTAGACCTCGGCCCCGGGCGTCGCCGGGGTCGCGGGGTTGTTCGCGAAGCCGAACGGGGTTGCCTGCGGCCCGACCCACCACCAATCCGCCGCGTCCCAGAGCGCCAGGTTCCGCGACGTGACGCGGTGCGGCGCCGTGTTGGGATCGCCGTCGGGGTCGATCAGCAGGCCCTCGGCGTCGGCGATCTGGAAGGCGCCGCCCACGAAGAGGCCGGTGCCCGCGTCGTCGTTGTTGCCGCGGTACTCGCCGAGCATGTCGAGGGGCGCGTGGAACATAAACAGGTCGACGTCCGTCTGCTGGTAGATGCGGCCCGTGCCCACCGCGTCGACCACGTAGCTGTGGTCGCGCACGGGGTTCCCGTTGGTATGCCCCGGGTTGC